>JBILKZ010000246.1:0-3708 GCA_044376405.1 Pirellulales bacterium | reverse complement strand
CGGTTCATCGAGCAGGAAATCGAGCGTCAGCCTCCGCGAGGTGCCTGCCGCCAGATCGATGGTGCCCTTCTGTTCGATCGGGCTCGCCGATGCCTCGTGGTGAAACCCTTTGTCGAAGTAGTCGACCACGCGGAGCTTTTCGAGCGGTCTGCCTGAGCGGTTGACCAGTTCCACCTCGAACGCCACCCGGTCGCCGACAGTGGCCGAAAGCGGCCCCGTGACCAGCACGGCAACGGGATCCTCGGCGCGGGCTGCCGCGGGCGAAACCGCCACCAGCACGAGCAGGAGCACCGACAGAACGGCGGAGAGCGGCAGCAAACGAACGGTCAACGATGGTGACATGGTCACGGTTTCCGGCAACGAAGGGACGTGAAGACCGCGAAAAGGCTACCACGGGGCCGGATCCGACGGAAAGCGCAGGAACATGCCCCAAACCGTCGGGGGACTCCCGTCCGGGGCTTTTGGCAAACGTGCGCCAGGCCAGAGGCCCGTCAAGCTGGTAACGCACCACAGGATCGCCGGGCACGATGCCCGGCCCGCGCCAGCGGGCGGAGGCCCGCCAAGCTGGTAACGCACCACAGGATCGCCGGGCACGATGCCCGGCCCACGCCAGCGGGCGAAGGCCCGTCAAGCTGGTAACGCACCGCAGGATCGCCGGGCACGATGCCCGGCCCACGCCAGCGGGCGGAGGCCCGCCAAGCAAAAACGACAGGATGTCGTGTTTCGCGTGAAGTCAGTCGCCCGACCGGTGCCGCACGATGTCGCCCTGCACCATGTAGATCACATCCTCGGCGATATTCGTCGCCATGTCGGCGATCCGTTCGATGTGCTTGGAAACGGAATTGACCCGGAGCAGGCTCTCGACGTTTTCAGGGTTCGCCTTGATCTCCTGGATGACCCTCCGGCGGATCTTCTGCCGCGCCTCGTCGACCGCATCGTCCTCCTCACGCACCTGCCGGGCCAGGAGCGGGTCGCCCTTGACCACGGCGTCGAGGCACTCCTTCACCATGTCCTGCGCCTGCATGGCCATCGTGCGGATCTCGGGAGGCAGTTCACAGGGTTCTCCGGCGGTGAGCTGTGCCACCCGCTTGGCGATGTTGCGAGCCAGGTCGCCCATCCGTTCGAGATCGTTGTTGATTTTCAACACCGACACCACAAAGCGGAGGTCGGCGGCGACCGGCTGATAGAGGGCGAGGATCTTCAGGCACTCCTCCTCCACCTCCACTTCCATGCGATCGATCTCTCCGTCGTTCGCCATCACTCGCTGGGCCAAATTGGTGTCGCGGTTGATGAGCGCCGTGATCGACTTGGAGATCGCCTCCTCCACGAGGGTGCCGACTCGCAGGATCCGCTCCTTGAGGTGTTCGATCTGGCGTTCGATGTGATGGGTCATGGCGATGCTCAGCCGAAGCGGCCGGTGACGTAGGCCTCGGTCTCGCGGAGGATGGGCTTGGTGAAGATGCCCGAGGTCGAACCGTACTCGATCAGGCGTCCAAGATACATGAAAGCCGTGTAGTCGCTCGTGCGGCTGGCCTGCTGCATGTTGTGCGTGACGATCAGCACCGAATACCGCCCACGCAATTCCTGGATCAGTTCCTCCACCTTGCCGGTAGCGATCGGGTCGAGCGCCGAGCAAGGCTCGTCGAGCAGCAGCACTTCCGGCTCGGCGGCGATGGCGCGAGCGATGCAGAGCCGCTGCTGCTGGCCGCCCGAGAGACCGATCGCACTCTCGTGGAGGCGGTCTTTTACCTCGTCCCAGAGGGCCGCACCCCGCAGGCTCAATTCGCAGACCTCGTCGAGCACGGCACGGTTGTTCTCGCCGTCGATCCGCAGCGCGTAGACGACGTTCTCGTAGATGCTCATCGGGAAGGGGTTTGGCTTCTGAAACACCATGCCCATTCGCTTCCGCAGTTCGATGACGTCCATGCGGGGATCGTAGATCGAATCGCCATTGAGCCTCATGTCACCAGTGATTCGCACGCTCTGCACGAGGTCATTGAGACGGTTCACGCTCCGCAACAGCGTCGACTTCCCGCAGCCGCTGGGGCCGACGAGAGCCGTCACCTTGTTGTGCGGAATCGGCATCGTGATGCCGTGGAGCGCCTGCTTGCCGCCATACCAGAGATTGAACCGGTCGATCTCGAGAACGGGCGTCTCCTCCCGCACCTCGGGATGCACTTCGGAGGGCACGTCGCGGCCGGCGGCCACAGCCTGAAGGCGGTCGCTGGCAACCGGGGCTGAGGCTGCCTCGGGCTGTCCGCCCCGCGCCGATGTTGTCTCTGCCTGGATGTTCATGATGGAAAAGGAAAGGGACGAACGTCCGCAACCCGTGTTTGAAGATCGTACCACATCGAAATCAGCCCCGGCAGGTGCATCGGAAGCGTGCGGCTAAAATTGTTGTGAGACATACCGCCGTTTCAGCCGGGAGCGGATCCAAATCGCCGCCACGTTGAGGAGCGCGATGATGGTCACCAGCAGAAACGTGATCGTGAACACCATCGGCTTGGCCGCCTGGCTGTTGGGGCTCTGAAAACCGACGTCGTAGATCAGGTAGGCGAGGTGCATGAACTCCCGCTCCGGATGCACGAAGGGAAACGTGCCGTCGATCGGTAGATCGAGCGCGAGTTTTTTCACCCCGACGAGCATCAGCGGCGCCACCTCGCCAGCGCCCCGCGCCATCGCCAGGATGAGGCCGGTCATGATGCCCGGCAGCGCCCGTGGCAGCACGATCCGCCGAATTGTCTGCCACTTGCCGGCGCCGCACGCATACGACCCCTCCCGCATCGAGTTGGGAACGGCGGAAAGCGCCTCCTCGGTGGCCACGATCACCACCGGCAGCGTCAGCAGGGCGAGCGTGAGCGACGCCCAGAGCAGGCCGCCGGTGCCAAACGTGGGCTGCTTATCGGCCACGAGGCTCGCGCGGAAAAAGAGTTCGTCGATGCCGCCACCAAGGCCGTAGCAGAAAAATCCAAGGCCGAACGCGCCGTAGACGATGCTCGGCACGCCGGCGAGGTTGTTGATCGCGATCCGCACCGCCGTCGTCACCGGCCCGCGTGACGCATACTCGCGGAGATAGAGTGCCGCCAGCACCCCAAATGGCGCCACGAGCAGCGCCATGATCAACGTCATGGCGACGGTGCCCCAGATCGCGGGAAACACGCCGCCGGCACTGTTGGCCTCGCGCGGATCGTCGCCGAGAAACTCACCCCAGCGACTGCCGTAGACACCGAGTTTGCCGGCCAACGACAGCCGGTTCGGCTGACAGGCCCGTACGATGCCCTCCAATGGAATCACTTTTTTGGCCCCGTCAGCGGTTTCGACTTCAAGCCCCCAGCCTTCGTTCTCCCGTCGCAGCATTCCGGTCCGCGTGTCCAACTCCGCCGATTGCTTGCCCACCCGTGCGATGACCTCCTGCTCCGCAGCGGCCGCCGCGGACTGCGCAGTCGACACGGCCACGGACCCCGGCGTTGTCGACCCGCCGTCGAGCCCGGCCTGCACAACAGCCAGACGCGCGGCCCTCAGTTGCCGCTGCAACTGCCCGCGCTCGTGCCTATCGATCCGCATCGCCTCCCGCCACCGCCGCCGCACGACGGGATGCTCCCGCTCGTAGGCTTTCCAGGTCTCCTCGGGGCCTGCGGCGACGACCTCCTCGCCGTGCAGCAGTCGCATCGGGAAGCCATGGAACCGCCCCCCCTCCATCCGCTCCAC
>JBILKZ010000245.1:0-3709 GCA_044376405.1 Pirellulales bacterium | reverse complement strand
CGCCGTTTCCACGTCACCGCGGCGCCGACCGGACGCCTCGACGTCCACGCTCACGGTGTGCCGCCCCGCATCCGGGACGACGCAACGCAGAAGGGCGTCGGCGGCCTCGAGCCGTGCCGTGACAGCCTCCCCATCGATGCGGAGCGTCCCCGGACGGAACCGCGCGCCGCTGCCGGACTGATCGAGCAGCAGGGTGCCTCCCGCATCGGCGTCGACGTCGATGTCCAGCCGCCACGATGCCCATGACCCTTCACCCTCCGGCAACGCCGCCGCGGTCACCCGCACCGCCATCACCCGCACTGCCGCCGCCGCGCGGTCATCCTCGCCGCGAACGATCGCGCGAAACAGCTCCTCGGGCACGAGGACCGTGGCTTCGCCCCCGCGGCCTGTCTTCTGATCACCTGCGATGGGCGTGATGAAGACCTGCATCGGCACGGTGCTGCCGTTGCTCGCGGAGGCTGCCGCGGCTGCGGCCTCATCGCTCTCCTCGGCAGCCGCCGCCGGAGTCGCGGCCAGACTGGATACCAAGGTGCACAAAACGAGCAGCAACGATACGATTCCCGGCGGTCCCACCCCGCCCTCAGCCCCACCGCCGCTGCGCAGACCCGGAATCCAGCCCATCGCGACCAGGCTCAGGGCTGCGAGTGAGGCCCACCACGCCGCCCTGGCGATGCCGTCGAACGGAGCGACGATCCAGAGCGCGGCCACGCCGGCGAGCAGGCAGAGCAGCACCGCCCGCCGTGGACTGCGACGGGCCACGAACAGTGTGGCAAAGCCTGCCACCAGGCCGGCGAGCACCGCCGCAGCCGACAAGACGCGGGCATGCACCACGACCACGTTGGCATCCCCCGTGCCATCGCCGGCAGGGACGAGCACACGTTGGCGAAATCCTTCCCGCAACCCGCCCGTCGGTGCCAGCGCGGAGGAATCGACTTCGCTGTGCCCCGACGACTGAGTCGAGTCGTCGAGCTGATTGCCAGACACCTGGAACGGCCCCACACGGCCTCTTCCACGGACGGCGAACAGCCTCGCGACCCAGTCACGGTGATCGATGTCCCCGACCACGCGGACCGAGTCGCCCACCCGAGCGATCTCCAGTTCGGGCGGCAACAGCAACCGCCACTCCCGATGCAAGACAGGAATATCGAGTTTCACTCCCGCGGCATCGACCCGCCACGCCGACCACAGTCCGCTGCCCAACTGCCCGCCGCCATGCGTTCCGTCGGCGACGGTTCGCACCAGCAAGCTCACCAGCGGCCTGCCCGCTGGCAATTCGATCGGCAACTGTCCGCCCGTTGCTGCCCGTTCGCCCAGGGGCAATCGCACTCCGTCGAGCAGGATCCCCTGCACACGGCGGCCGGATGGGAGACTGAGCGTCAGACCGGTACGGCCATGGTTATCGATCTCGAAGAGCGTCTCGTATTCCGTCGCACCGGAAGCGTGGCACCACGACGACGTGGTCTCCCGCCACGCCCACGCCCGACCGTCGGCGTCGCCCGGCATCAGTTCCGCCGCAGCGACATCCGCGGGATCGGACGCCGCCGCCGGATCGAAGGAAAACTCTGCGACCGTCACCGGGTCAGGTTCGGCTGTGACCGACTCGGGAGGAACTTCGCTGAGTCGCCGGTTGATCACCTGGGGCTGAATGCGGCCCACGTTCCGCACGATGCAATGGCCGACGGCCGACGTCGCGCCGTCCACCCAGGCCAGCAGCACCGGTGTGGGACGCGTGAACGGAATCGAGCGGGCGGCGCGGATCGTCACGACGCCGCGGGCCGGAGGATTCAACTCGACGAGCCAGCGTTCGCCACCGGCTGCTCCCGTGCCCCCGGGGCCGGTTCGCCGATCGGTGGAATCGAGCCGCCGCGCCGCGACCGTGCCGTTGGCAGGCGGCAGCAGCGACCACTCCATCGGATCATCGACAGGCTCGGAGAACTGCACCACGATCGAATCGAGATCGGACGCCGCCGGATGGCACTCGAATGTCACCGCTTCGGTGAGCCGGTCGTCGCGGACAGTGAGCCGTACCTGGGTTCGCGCATCGAGGGGCGGACGGCGTCGCACGAGTCGCGCGGGCCGCGATGCCGCGCGAAAACCAGCCCACAGCCGCGCCCGCGCGGCCCCCTCCTCCATCAGCATGGCCAACCGGCCGTCCGGCCCCACAGCTTGGAAATCGGCCTGAGCCGGGCCCGCCGGCACGGCACGATCCGGGGATGACGCATGATCATATGGAAACTCGACGGTCGTCTCGGGACTGCTGCGCAGGTCGAGCAGCGCCGAACGCTCCGACTCGCCGTCGAGACGAACCATGTCGATTTCCGCCGTGGAGAAATCCTCGCCCAGCGCAATGCCGGCCCGATGTCCCGTGATCCGCAGCCCGAGACTGCGGGCGGGTGTGACGGCGGCAATCAGACCGATCCGCAGCACATCGCCGCGTGTGTCACGAAGCACCTTCCAATCCAGGCCCGCGGCTGGTTCGTCGGCGCTGCGGCGTCGCGGTGCCTCGGCCAGTTCCGCCGGCGTGGGCAGCGTGATGGCCTCGACGGAATCGATGAACCAGCCTGGCGTGATGCGAGCCGTCAGATCGAAGGCTTCTCCACGCCGCACGCGCACGTCACATGTCGCGCGGCCCACCACCACCCCCGGCGACAGATCGACCGTCGTGACACGCACCACGTCCAGATCGGCGGTGCGGGGCAGTAGCGACAGCGTGACGATCGCCCCCGGAGACTGCTCTTCCACGAACAGCCGCGACGGCAAGACGCCCGGGGCCGTCCCGTCCTGCTCGCTGCCGGCCAGTGATTCAACCGCGGGGGAATCACTGGCGTGGGCCGTGGTCACGTCCGCGGTCACCGTCGCCGCGGCTGCCGGCAGCGGCCATCGCGAGGCCACTTCGGGCGGCACGACAAGGCACCGCTCGAGATCGATCGACGACAGGGTCAGCGACGGCGCGGTCTGGATGGCGATGCCGCCACCAGCCCAGGCTTCGGCCGGCGCTCGCAGGAGCGGCAGCGGAGCGGTGTGTTCACCGATCGGCGCCACCGCGTTGATCACGATCGGCGTGCGTTCGCCGATGCAGCGGGGAGGCATGTCGATCAGGATTGCTGTCCCATCGTCCGCGACGCTCCACGACACCTCATCCAACGCCTCATTCCATGCATCATTCAACCCACCGACCGCGACCTGCGTCACCAGCGCAGCAGCATCCTTCTCGATGCGGATTCTCCCGGGCAGCCAGGCCGCCATCGGACGCACAAGCACGTGCAAAACCGCCTGCCTTCCATGGATGCCGACTGCAGTCCACATCGAGAGCATGGGGGAAAGAGCGTTCGCGTCGACGAGCGCAAACTCCAGCGTCTGTCGCGGTCCGGTTTCGATCTGCCAAGCGACCGTCGGCCTGACCTGTCGCGTGGGACCTTCCGCGACCTGCTCCTGCGGGGCCTCGCCCACGCGATGAATCCGCAGATCTCCGCTGACCACGGGCTGAACGTCGCGGGGAAGCCGCAGCGTGATCGAAGACGAGAGCGCCGGCACGAGCGGGATGGTAAACCGGGTCGTGTCATCGCCCCCGGGCGATGCGATACAACGAAAGTCGCAGGTGTAGGTGCCCGTTTCCGGTGTGGCCATGGCAACGGTCCCGTCGCGACGGCCAAAGACGACGGCCTCACCCATGCCTACGCTTGTGCGCATCGATCCCGACCGCACCTCA
>JBILKZ010000244.1:0-3732 GCA_044376405.1 Pirellulales bacterium | reverse complement strand
AACGCCGCCGCTCATGAACAGGAAGATCACCCGCTTCGCTCGCGGCTGTGTCGCCCGAGCCACGGCCGCGGTGGCCGTCTGCTGCCCGAGGATTCCCGCCAGGGCTGCCAGGCCGTAGCCGGCCGATGATCGGGTGAGAAACTGCCGCCTCGAGGCGAGATGCGGCAGAAGGCCGAGCTCCCGCACAGGAAAATCAGTCGACATGGATGAACTCCTCGGTGTTGAAGAGGGCATGCACGACGTCGGCCCAGAGCGGGGCGTGTGCTGCAACTTTCTCTGCGCCGATGCCATGCTGCGTGGCGAGTTCGCCGATCCACGCGAGCGACGCTGTTCGCTCGGTAGCGGTCGGCTCGCGGCCGAGCATCTCGATGAAGAGCCGCTCGACCCGCTGGTCGGCGGGTAGGTCGCGGCACTCTGCCACGAGCCGCTCGGCTCGCTTTGTGGCAAGGTCCCTCACAAATGGGCTGTTCATGAGCACGAGCGCCTGTGCGGGCACGTGCGATTCATCGCGGCGGCCCTGCGTCGACTGCGTGCTGGGCGGATCGAACGCAGACAGAAACGGATCGGGCTGGTTGCGGATAACGCCAATGTAGAGGGCCCGCCGCGACGTGCCGCTGGGATCACTCGGGCCAAACGGCTTGCGGTCGAGCCGGCCTGACACGGCCATGAGTGCGTCGCGGATCGATTCGCCCTCAAGGCGGCGAAGTCGGGCATGAGAAAAAAGCGTATTCGTCGGATCGAGGCTACGGGCCGATTCCGACGGTTGCACGGCGATTCGAAAGGCTCGCGACGTGGCGAGCAGCCGCACGAGCGACTTGAGTGACCACGGCTGTGGCGGCGAGCCCGTAGAGTCGACCGCGGTCGGCGCGACGAACCGCGAGGCGAGAAAGTCGAGCAGCTCGGGATGCGATGGGAGGTCGCCCATCTGGCCGAAGTTGTCGACCGTGGCCACGATGCCACGGCCAAAGAGATGATGCCAGGTGCGGTTGACGAACACCCGCGGCGTGAGCGGGTTTTCCGCGGCGACGAGGCGGTCGGCGAGTTGGCGGCGACCGCTCTCATTTGTGATGAACGGCCGCGGGTCGATCGCCTCCAGAAACCGTCGCGCTACCAGATCCGCCGGCTGCTTGTGGTTGCCGCGAACATAGAGCGGCTGATCGAATGCCGGACCCTCGACGACGCCCGGTGCCCGCACTGGTGGCGGGAGGCGTGAGTCGAGTGCGCGGTAGCCGGCGATCATTTCAGCGATATCGGGCACCGTGGCCGGGTCGGCGGGCATCGCGGTGACGTCCACGAGCGCGTCGAGCAGGCGGATGTCGCGGTCCGTCGCGGTGCCGTCGCGCCAGGCGGCGATCGCTGGCCGGACTGCCCGCTGATAGAGAACAGCCAATGCAGCGCTGTCGGCCGGAGCGATGGCGGTGATGCCAGCATCGTCGGCCGGCAAAACGTCGAAGAGCGATGCGGGGGGCAGGCCGACCGTCGGTGGCTCGCCGGTGCCGGTGTCGATGGCCATGAGGCTGAACCACGACCGCGTGCCATCAACCTTCTCTACGGGTAAGTCGCCAGCCGCCGCGATCTCCAGATGGGCTTCTTCGCCCCGCCAGTATTTCGTGGAGAGCGTGATCCACTCAGGGGAGCCCCGCTCGAGCGTCGCTGCCGGATAGAGCAGCCGCTGATCGCGGGGAAAGTTTCGCACCACGAGCCGCACCCTTGCCTGCCCCTCGCCGGCCACGAGCAGTCGGATCGAATCGTTCTCGACGACGAACCGCGGCGAGTGCAGGACGGCGCCGTCACTCGCCACCAGAAGGTTCGAGTGGATGCCAGCCGGCAGCAGACGCGTGACGAACCGTTCCCCTGTGGGTTCGATGCGGAACTCACCCGGTGGCGAGACGCCGTCGACGCCGGTGCCGTACCGTAGCCATGTCGCAGGCGGCGGCAGGTTGCCAAGCTGGGCTGCCGTCGGCCTGGCACGCCCTGCCTCTGCGCGGAGCGCGTTCCAGGCAGCCTGACGTTGCACGCCGGTGAGACCCTCCAGTCGCACAAGGGCCGACAACGGATGGTCTGGCTTACGGAACGCAGCGAGCCGTTTTTCCACCTTCTCGAGCGCTGCTCGGGCGGCCTTCGCGGCCTCCGGCTTTGCTAACTCGCCCTCTTTCGGCGTTGTGGCGTCCGCCAGCCTCGCCCTGGCTGCATCGACGCTCGCCAGTGCGTCCGCGGCAGCGCGACCGAGCACCGCTGGGAGCGAGTCCACGGTCCGCGACCAGGCGTCTGCCAGAGTGGGGCGGATGGCGGCTTTGATCGTGGCAAGTTCGACGCGGTGCTCCATTCGCGCTCCCGGTGCGTCGGCGTGAATCAGCGCCGGCCGGCAGCTCGCCAGCACGCCGAAGATCGCATAAAAATCGGCCTGCGAGATGGCGTCGAACTTGTGGTTGTGGCAGCGGGCGCAGGAGACGGTGAGCCCGAGAAAGGCCTTCGAGATCACGTCGATCTGGTTGTCGGTGAAGGTCACCAGTTCGTCGAGCGCGTCGGTAGGTGTGAACCCGTGCGGCACCATCCGGAGGTGCCCGATGCCGAGGGCCGATTCGTTGACGCTCGTCTCGGGATCGATTCGCGGGTCGGCGAGCAGGTCACCGGCGATCTGCTCGCGGATGAACTGGTCGACCGGCACGTCAATTGCGATCGCGCGGATGCACCAGTCGCGGTAACGCCAGGCATGCGGGATCGCCGGATCGCCTTCGCTGCCGTGGGTCTCACAGTAGCGCACGCAGTCGAGCCAGTGACGGGCCCAGTGCTCGGCGAAATGGGGCGAGGCAATGAGCCGGTCGACGAGTTTCTCCCAGCGGTCGGGGGCGGTGTCGGCATGAAACGCGGCCCGTTCCTCAGGCGTGGGCGGCAGGCCGATCAGGGCAAAGGTGGCCCGACGCAGGAGCGTGTCGGGATCGGCTTCGCCGGCCGGCTCGATGCCGGCGGCGGCGAGCTTCGCCGCGAGGAACCGGTCCACGGGATGGTCGCTCGCGGCGAGCCAAGTGGCAATGTCCCCGGTCCGCGGTGGCACAGCCGGCCGCTGGATGGGCTGCAGGCTCCACCACTGCTTGCGGCGGGCGAAGATCGCATCCCACGAGGTCTCTCTGGCGAGTTCGACCGCGCTGGGGGGCATGCTGCGAGGATCCGGCGCACCCAGTGCGATCCATCGCTCGAAGGCTCGGACGATCTCGGCCGACGGCTTGGGGCCGCCCTTCGGCATGAGCAGATCGTTTTCATGCCGCAGCGCCGCCATGATCATGCTTTCGGCCGGCTTCCCCGGCACGACGGCTGGCCCTGAAAACCCTCCCTCACGCATGCCGCCTGCCCAGTCGAGCGAGAGATCATGCTCGCGGGTGCCATGAACGCCATGAACGGCATGCGTGCCATGGCATTCGTAGCACCGCTCGATGAGATACGGCCGGACGACCTTCTCGAAGAGGTCCTCACCCTCGCCGGCTGCCGCGACATCGACCGACGCGATGACACACAAGAAGGCGAACCAAGCGAACCGCATGGCAGCGCCGCGCACGCGATGAAACCGGACGTCAGCCGCTCGGTTGTTCATTCTTCATATGAGAACGAACTCTGAGATGAGAATCAATAGTGCGATGGGTCGTTTTCGTTCGTGATGAAGAGCACAGACATTTTTCTATCCGCACCGCTGCCACCAGGCGTCAAGCACTACGTCATCAGCCCGCGACTTCGATG
>JBILKZ010000242.1:0-3804 GCA_044376405.1 Pirellulales bacterium | reverse complement strand
ACGCTGGTAGCAGCACGTTCAAGCGGTGCCGATCCCGTGTCCTTCTGCTAGGCTCTGAGGCTCCCGTCTGGCGACTCTGCCACACGGCTGCAACCGTTGCCGTCTTTCTTCTGGAGGACCGTGTCGTGATCGTGAATCTGCTGCACTGTGCCCGCAGGGTTGGGGCCGCTTCCCTCGTGATGCTTGTGACCGCGATGACCCTTGCGGGTGGCGCGAAGGCTGTCGCCGCCGACGATCCCGGTTTCGTGCCGATCTTCAATGGCACGTCGCTCGAAGGCTGGGAGGGGAAGCCCGAGTTCTGGTCGGTGCAGGACGGTGCGATCGTTGGCCAGACGACGGCTGAAAAGCCCACCAAGGGCAACACGTTCCTGATCTGGCGGCAGGGCAACCTTGATGACTTCGAACTCGAACTCAAGTATCGCATCACCGGCGGCAACAGCGGCATCCAGTACCGCAGCAAGGATCTCGGCGACTCCGTCGTCGGCGGCTACCAGGGCGACTTCGAGGCGGGTACGACCTATTCGGGCATCCTCTACGAGGAGAAAGGCCGTGGCATTCTGGCCAAGCGTGGCGAACGGGTGGCGATTGCCACCGACGGCACCAAGACCATGGGCGAGCCGATCGGGAAGACCGAGGATCTCCAGCAGAAGATCAAGCCGGGCGAATGGAATGACCTGCGGATCGTCGCCCGCGGACCGAAGCTCCAGCACTTCATCAACGGTCAGCTGATGTCGGAGACGGTAGACGAACAGGTGGGCAAGCGGGCGGCCGAGGGCGTCCTGGCCCTGCAGCTGCACGCCGGGCCGCCGATGAAGGTGGAGTTCAAGGACATCCACCTCAAGCGGCTGAAGCTGGCTGACGGCCGGAAGAAGCTGGTGCTGGTGGCGGGCAAGCCGAGCCACGGTCCGGGCCAGCATGAGCATCGGGCGGGCACCATGCTCGCCGAGAAATGCCTCGACGCAGCCTTCGAGATGGGTGCGAAGGGGCCGCAGCTCGTGACCGCGACCTACACCGGCGGCTGGCCCACCGATCCGACCGCCTTCGACAATGCCGACGCCATCTTCTTCTTCGCCGATGGCGGTGGCGGGCATCCGGTGCTGCAGAGCAATCGGCTGGCCCAGATCGACGCTCTGGCGAAGCGGGGCGTCGGGATCGCCTGCCTCCATTACGCCGTCGAGGTGCCGAAGGAAAAGGGCGGCCCTGAGTTCTTGAACTGGATGGGCGGCTACTTCGAGCCGAACTGGTCAGTGAACCCGCACTGGACGCTGGCGAAGACGGAGCTGGCCCAGGGTCATCCGATCACGCGGGGCGTGAAGCCGTTCGAGACCAACGACGAATGGTATTACCACATGCGATTTCGCGAGCCGATGGCGGGAGTGACGGCGATCCTGTCGGCGGTTCCGCCCGACAACACGCGGGAGAAGCCCGACGGCCCGCACTCGAACAACCCTACGGTCCGCGCCGGCAAGGGCTCGCGTGAGGTGCTGGCCTGGGCCTACGAGCGGCCCGAAGGGGGCCGCGGATTCGGCTGCACAGGAGCCCACTTCCACAAGAACTGGGCCAATGACGACTTCCGCCGGATGATGCTCAATGCCTTGGTCTGGACCGCCGGGCTGGAGGTGCCGACCGAGGGCGTGGCGTCGGCCGTGACCGATGACGACATGGTGGCAAACCTCGACGAAAAGGCACCAAAGCCACAGCCGCCTGCGGCGAAGCCCGAACCGGCCAAGGCGGTGCCGCCGGCGCCGGCCAAGATCTAATTTGTGATCTGATTTTCGCACGACTACTCCTGAGGAGACATGCAGATGCCGAAACTGACGGTCGAGGGCGTTGGAACGTTCGAGGTGCCGGCCGGCAAGCGGTTGGTGAATGCGCTGGTGGATGAGTGCGGCGTCGACCAGCTGCATGCCTGCGGTGGCGTGGCCCGGTGCACGACCTGCCGCGTCGAATTCGTGGCGGGCGAGCCTGCCGCGATGGCGAAGGCCGAGCGGGACGTGCTCGCCGCCAAGGGGATCTCCGGTCAGAAGGGCCTGCGGCTCTCCTGTCAGATCACCTGCGATGGCGACATGACCGTGAAGGCGATGAGCCGGCTGGCCGGTTCAGGCCGCATCGACGCCGGGAAGCGGCCCGCCGACGCCATCGAGCCGCCAGCCGAGTGGGTGTGATGCAGCCAAGAACCCCGGCTTGATGATCCCCCGGCTTCATCCCCCGGCTTGCGCCGGGGGCTTTTATGGGAGCTTCATCCCCCGGCTTGCGCCGGGGGCTTTTATGGGAGCTTCATCCCCCGGCTTGCGCCGGGGGCTTTTATGGGAGCTTGATCCCCCGGCTTGCGCCGGGGGCTTTTATGGGCGGGCTCTATCGGTTTTGCTGGAGCCACACTTTCAGGGTGGTCAAGAGCACCGAAAGATGCCCGTCACGATTTCCGCGATCTCGTGCATGGCCAGCGGGCCCTTCGCGATGCCCGGCCGTGACGCAATAAAAATCGTCTCGTGCGGGTTGGCAGGGTCGATCGCCCCGTGCGATCCCTTCACGAGCGACACGTCGAGCGGAATCGAGATGGCCGGCAGCTTCGTGCGGTCGATGTGCAATTCCAGCGGGTCGTAGCCGGGCTTGCGATGGATGTCGATCGTGCGGGCAAACCGCGGCGCCTTCGCATCGTCGAGCCAGTAGAAATAGCTCTGCCAACTCTCGGGCGTGCTCTCGATGACGAGGTCGCCGCAGCGGCTTTTCATGTCGGGCGGCACCGAGGCAGTCAGGCCAGCTGTGATGAGTTCCTCACCTGAGAGTACGCGGGCCACCCCTGCCCTGCCCCGAAACAGCGACGCCACTTTTTCAACGAGCTGCCGATCGGCGCCGTCCTGAAGATAGACGTGGCTCAGTTGGTGGTCCGCTAAGGCCCACGCCCGGCTGCCCTGCATGTCGAGCAGTTCCCCGTCGGGTGTGTCGCTGACGGCCAGCAGGCCTGCCTCACGAAGCACGCGGTTGGGAAAGAGCGTGTGCGACACCGGCCGGATCCGGTATTCGCCCACCACGAGCACCGTGAGCCGGTCGCGGCCCACGATCGCCCCGAAGCCATCGATGAGTTTCGCGATCTCGGCATCGAGTTCGCCGCAGGCC
This sequence comes from Pirellulales bacterium, assembly GCA_044376405.1. Taxonomy (GTDB): domain Bacteria; phylum Planctomycetota; class Planctomycetia; order Pirellulales; family UBA1268; genus CAMCQY01. Next base: position 687 of record JBILKZ010000242.1, on the reverse strand, counting down.
GCATGGGCCGGCGGACTGTCGGGGCCGGTCCGCTGGGCCGCGTAGTCGAGATGCGGCAGGTAGACGACCGCGAAGTGCGGCGGATTGTCGCGCGAGGCCTCCAGAAAGCTTCGCGCGATCCACTGCGACGACTCGACGCCCGCGATCGGGCCCCAGAATTTATGAAGTGGAAAATCGCCGAGCTTCTCGCGGAGCGAGGCGTAGAGCGGCTCTGGGTTCGTGTGGCACCACATCGTCTCGCTGCCGTCGGGGTTGTGCTTCGGCGCGGGAAGGCAGACGAGATCGGCGGTGGCGTGCTTCGACTGCAGGAGAAACCAGGCCGCCGTGCGGAGTTCCGGCCGGGCCGACTTGAGCCGGTCCCAGAGCCGCGGCTCGCGGTGCACGCCGTCGGGGCTGATCCACATTTCGAGATGGTGCGAGCCGCGGTCGTAGAGGCCGTTGGCGACGATGCCGTGGGCGGCCGGCAACACGCCGGTCGTGAGCGTGGCCTGCACGGGACAGGTGACGGCGGGAAATCCTGGAGCGAGCGGCACACAGCTGCCGCCCGCGGCGAGCGACTGAAGTGTCGGCATCCGCGACAGATCCTCCTGCCGCAGGCCCGGAATCGAGAGCAGCAGCACATGGACGGGGGACGATGCGGAACTCATCGGGACGACTCCTTCGGAGGAAGATAGCGAGGAAGCTGGC
>JBILKZ010000241.1:0-3807 GCA_044376405.1 Pirellulales bacterium | reverse complement strand
GCGTTTCGTCCGCCGCCACAGACTGGTCGATCACCATCAGCAGGTGGTGGATGAACTGCCGTTGCAGCTTCTCCTCGGGCAGCTTGGCGACCTCGTCGACGGGCAGCTTCGCCAGAAGCTTTTCGACTCGCGCCCTCTCCTTCTCGAACTTGACCTCGACTTCATCGGCGATACCACCGCCTTCGATGAGCAGCGAGTTGCGGAGTTTTTCCTCGATCGAGTCGAGTTTCGTCTCCGTCAGCTTCGGCAACTGACGCTTGAGATCGAGTGCCACCTTGTCGGTGACCCGCTGCATGCCGGCCTCCGACTTCTTGAGGAGATTGGCCTGCAGCTGCGAAGCAAACTGCTCCGACTCCTTCAGCACCATCGACTCGAGCTGCGGACGCACTTTTTCAAATCGCTGCATGGCCTGCTCGCCATAGGCGGGCGCCGCCTTCATGGCGGAATCCATGAACTTCTGACTCAGCGAGGGCCACACATCGTCGATCTTCGCCATCATGGCATTCTGCAACTGGTTCGCGTTGAGCTGCCGCTGGAGCGTGCTGTAGAGCCGGAGGCCGAAGAGGCCCATCAGTCCCAGCAACAGGAGCGAACCAGCGAGCACAAGCAGCCGGATCTGTCGCTGTGCATTGGCCAAATCATCAAGTCGCTGTTCGAGTCCGTCGATGACCTGTTCCAGATTGTTGCGGCCGCCGCGTGGGGCCGAGTCGTAGCCTGATTGCATGGCAGAAGTTCCTGGAGGTGCCGGCTCGCCAAACGACGGCAGAAGCCGGTGCGGGCGAAAGACTAGAAAAAGAGAATGAGCGGAAGATGAGGAGAAACGCTCCGCTCTAGGCCATCCTGGTCGCCCCACCTCACCACACCGGCGGAATGCCGTCGCGTTTTTCCGTCCGCGTCAATCGCCCCCATTCGTGCCGACAAAAAGCAAAAAGGAGCAAAAAGGGGACGCAGCTCATTTCCACAAAAATGAGCTGCGTCCCCTTTTCTTTGCCTAACGCAACCCTAATGCGTCGAGCTGCTTGCGGACCCGCTCGGCGAGCTGTTTGCGGCTTGCCGTCTGCGCTTCGGTCGCCGGCTGCCGAGATGCTCCCATCTTGAATCCACGTGCTTCGGCACCGATACGAAAGCCCTCGGGAAAGTCCGGGGCCTGGATCAACGGATCAAAAAGTTCGGTGAGCTGTCGCTGCAGCTCCATCGCGGCGTCGATGTCGCCCGCCCGCACCGTATCGTAGATCCGTCGGGTCAGTTCGGGCGCCACACCGCTCGTGGCATGGGTGCCGCCGTCGCAGCCAACCGCCAGCATTGGCACGAGTGCAGGATCCCATCCGGTGAGAAACGTGAAGTCGGGGCGGACGGGCCGCACGGCGGCGATCAGCCGGATCATGTGGGAAACGTCGCCGCTGGAATCCTTGATGCCGATGATCCGCGGAAACTCCTCGGCGAGCCGTTTCACGGTGGGCACGTCGATCGGCGACGCAAGCATCGGAATGTTGTAGAGCGTGACGTCGATCGGGCTGAGCCGGCCGATCTCGCGGAAATAGGCGTACACCGTGTCGGGCGAAAGGCGGTAGTAGAACGGCGACACCACCGCCACCGCCCGGGCCCCCGCTTCCAGGCAGTGCTCGCAGGCCCGGATCGTTTCGGAGACATTCGCCTCGGCGGCACCGGCCACCACAGGCACTTTCCCTCCCGCGGCCGCGCAGACAACCTGCACGATCCGCCGCCGCTCCTCGACAGTAAACCGCAGGAATTCGCCCGTGGATCCGTTGGGATAGAGCCCGTGCACGCCGCGATCGACGAGCCATGCCACGTAGCGGGCAAGTTCATCCTCGTTGATGCGGCCACGGTCATCGAGCGGCACCATGTGGGGAACGAGGATGCCGTCGATGGTCGCGGATGATGTCGTCATGGAATCGATGCTTTCCTGGTTTGGATGCTTTTCACTCATGCCTTCGCGTCATCGCACGACGCGGGCACCGCCGCCGGCGATCTGCTTCTCGACTTCCTTCCGCGTGGCCATCGAGGTGTCGCCCGGCGTGGTCGACGCCAGCGCCCCGTGGGCCGCACCATACTCCACCGCCTTCTGCGGGTCGTTGAACTCGAGGAACCCGAAGGCGAGGCCACTGGCAAAACTGTCGCCGCCCCCCACCCGGTCGAGGATCTCGAGTTCTGGATACTGGCGGCTGTCGTAGAACTTCCCGTCGTGCCAGCAGATCGCGCTCCAATCGTTCTTCGTGGCCGTGATCACGCGGCGGAGCGTCGTCGCCGCCACCTTGAAGTTGGGAAACGTCTTGACGGCCGTCTCGATCATCTTCCGGAAGGCGTCGGTCTCGATCGTGCTGATGGCGTGATCGACCCCCTGCACCTCGAAACCGAGCGATGCCGTGAAATCCTCCTCGTTGCCGATCATCACATCGACATGCTTCGCGATCTCGCGGTTCACCTCCTGGGCCTTGGCGAGCCCACCAATGCTCTTCCAGAGGCTGGGGCGATAGTTGAGGTCGTACGACACGATCGTGCCATGCTTCTTGGCCGCCTTCACGGCCTCGATCGTCAGGGCGGCCGTCGTCGCCGACAACGCCGCGAAGATCCCGCCGGTGTGCAGCCAGCGCACGCCGAGTGTGCCGAAGAGGTGGTCCCAGTCGACGTCGCCCGGCTTCATCTGGCTGGCCGCCGAGTTGCCCCGGTCAGGCACGCCCACCGCGCCGCGGACGCCAAAGCCTCGCTCGGTGAAATTGAGGCCGTTCCGAACCGAGCGGCCGATGCCGTCATCCGGCTTCCACTGGATGAAGTCGGTGCAGACGCCCCCCTGCATGATGAAGTCTTCGATGAGGTGGCCCACCTCGTTGTCGACGAAGGCGGTCACCACGGCGGTCTTCAGCCCGAAGCACTTCCGCAGGCCGCGGGCCACGTTGTATTCGCCGCCCCCCTCCCACACCTGGAAATTCCGCGTCGTGCGGATGCGGCCCTCGCCCGGGTCGAGCCGGAGCATGATCTCGCCGAGCGAGACCTCGTCGAACGCGCATGAATCCTTGGGCTTGATCGGCAGTGCCATGCGAATCTCCTGTTGTCTTTGAATTGCGGGAATTGCGGCCGGTGAGTCCCTTCCGGGTGGCCTACGCGGTTTTGAGTGTGCTGATATCGAATGGGGCGACGCCCGCCTCGGCGGCAATCTCATTCAGCGCCTCCACCTCGGCCTTTGAAAAGAGCAGGCCTCCGGCCGCGTCGCTGCGGGCCGCGGCCTGGGCCTCGATCTGACCGGGCAGCATGCACTGTTCGTTGCCGTGGCCGAGAATGTCGGCCAGCACGGCCTTCACGTTGGCCTGCTGTCCGCGGCCCCCGGCGAACGCGCCGCCCGAAATCGCCTCGGGATGGATCACCTGGAAGAAGAAGCCGCAGGTCTGCTTCTCGCCCGCCACCGGCGCCCGGCAGCGGAGCGTGGGCAGCGACCCGCCGATGAAGCCCGCCACGATCTCGTTGATCAGCGACAGCCCGTAGCCCTTGTGGTCGCCAAACGGAATCAACGACACCGCCTTGTCGGGATCGGTCGTGGGCTTGCCCTCCTTGTCCACGGCGGCATTCGGGGGCAGCGGCTTGCCCTCCCGCTTCAGTTGCTGCACGCGTCCCATCGCGATCACCGATGTCGCCCAGTCGATCACGATCGGAAACCCGACCGCGTCGCTCGTGGGAAAGCCCCACGAGTGCGGATTCGTGCCGAGCGTGGGGAACACGCCGCGAAACGGCACCACCTCGGCCAGCGCCGCGGTGCAGTTGGTGTAGGCGATATAGCCCTTCTTCGCCGCCTCC
>JBILKZ010000034.1:0-32636 GCA_044376405.1 Pirellulales bacterium | reverse complement strand
CGCCGAGGATGAAATCGACCTCGATTCCCGAGGCGGTCCGCCAGTATGCCACCGGCAGACCGTTCCCGCGGGATGCATAGGCGTGATGCGCGCGAAGTTCCATGAGCACGAAGTGCTCGAATGCAAAGCCGAAATCCGTGGAACCCGGTGACAGCGGGCCGCGATGGGCCAGTTCGTTCACGATGCCGACGTCGAAAAAATAAAAACGCGGTGCTTGAATCACCCGTCGCTTCACGCGTTTGGTCCAAGATGGGATCCATGTCGCCACGAGCGTGTCCACGAGCACCTCGAAGTAGCCCCGCACCGTGTTTGCAGCGACGCCGATTTCCCGCGCGATCGTCGCCGCGTTGACGATCTGACCGTTGGACAGGGCCGCTGCCTCGAGAAAGCGCTGGAACGCGGGGAGGTTCCGGGTGAGTGCCTCCGCAAGAACCTCTTCCCGGAGGTAGTCGCCGACATACGCCTCCAGCCGCGAGGGGGCCCGCTCCGAGAGGTAATGCGAGGGCAGCAGGCCGCGGTTGAGTGCCTGCTCCAGCGACAGATCGGGCACTTCCGCCGAGGTCAGCGGCAGCAAATCGTGGCGCAGGGCACGGCCTCCCAGCAGGTTGCCTCCGCCCCGCATGAGTTTTCGCGGACTCGAGCCGGTCAGAATGAACCGCAGCCCGTGCCGGCTCATCAGCGAGTGCACTTCGTCGAGGAGTTCGGGCAGTTTCTGGATCTCGTCGATGATCACGGGCTGCCGCCTGTCTGGCAGCGCGGCGCACTCTTGGACCAGCAGTCCGGGGTCGGCCGAGAGCCTGCGAAATTCCCGGGCCGAGAGCAGGTCGTAGGCGGGCGCATTGGGAAAGAGGTCGCGCAGCAACGTACTCTTTCCGGTTTGTCGCGGCCCCCACAGGAAGCACGACTCGGCGGCGAGCGTGTCTGCCGTGAGAAACCGCCTGATTCTCCGCGTCATCGCCGATTTTCCCTCCGAAACCGCACGGCTCCCGCCACAAGGCGCTGCCTGCCATCATGATAAACGGCAATATCGAATGCCATTGTCATGGTGTCAATGCCGCGAAAACCCGATTTTCCATGCTTGCAGAGCAGGCATGGCTCGCCTCACGAGATGCGAAGCTTGTGCTCGCGGTATTGCGTGGGCGTCAACTGGAGCCGCTGCTTGAACCGCTTGCTGAAGTGATAGAGGTCGCAGAACCCGCACAGGGCGGCGATCTCCTTGAGCCCGAGTGAGCGGTCATGAAGCATCTCGCAGGCCGCCTCCAACCGCCGCGCGAGCAGATAGTTGGCCGGCGTGGTGCCGGTGAACTGCGTGAACTTTTTTCGAAATCGGTCGTGTGAGATCCCCATCTTCTTGGCGAGAGCGTTCCACTCCACCGGCGCGGCGATGGGGTGCTTGTCGAGGAGGGCCGTCGCCTGGGCCAGCCAGAGGTTCTGCGGCGGGCCACCCTTCTGTTCGCGGCCGTGGGCGATGGCCTCGGCCAGCACGTCGAGAAATCGACAGGTCTGCAGCAACGGGTCGACTGTCCGCTGTCTGGGCCGCAGGCGGGCCACCGACTCGAATCGCTCGAGCCAGGCATCGACAGGGGCGAGCCGGAGGATGGGCCTCGCGGGATCGATGACGCCCTGTTTCTGCAGGAGGTCGAACACCGGCCCCTGGAACTGGAGCCAGAACTCGCTCCACGGCTGCTCCGGATCGGGGTCGTAGTGGTAGCCGTGCCCGGGGAACATCAGGAGCAGATCCCCAGGCCCCATGGGCAGATCCACTCCGTTGACGTCGTGGAACCGTGCCCGGCCGGCGAGCACGTAGACGATCGCGAAGGTGTCCCAGAATCGCAGCGGCATCGGCGTTCTGGAACGGAGGCCGAAATGAAAGCCCGCCAACGTCAGCCGGCCGAACGGATGCGTCGCCGTCTGCCGCAGAACCACGCCGGACTTCCGTCGCTTCGCCATCGGCCACCTGTCTCCTCGGCAATCGCTCACCGACCACGCCAGTCTATCGGCTGCCACCGGCGGCGTCGGCCAGGCTCGTGGCCGTATGCCCAGAATATACAAGGAATGTCTGTTTCATTCTGATTGTTTGAACCGCCATGGCGTGGAATACTCACGACACTACTTGGGTCTCGGCGGCGACAGGAGGTGTTCCATGAAAGTCATGGGCGAGATGAACCGCATCAACGCCGTGAACGATCACCACGGCCGGCGTCTGGGTGTCGGTCGCGGCCCGCGGGCCAAGGGCCTCCGCAGGCTTCGCGGTTTTACGCTGGTAGAACTTTTGGCCGTGATCGCCATCATCGGCACGCTTGTCGGCCTGCTCTTGCCGGCTGTGCAGTCGGCCCGCGAAGCGAGCCGACTGGCCACCTGCTCGAACAACCTCAAACAGATCGGCGTGGCGATGCACACCTACCACGACGCCCAGAAGACGCTGCCGCCGGGCTTTGCGCAGGGCGGCTATGGCACATGGTTTCCCCTGGTCATGCCTTTCATCGAGGAGGCTCGTGCTAGCACCCTTTGGCGAGGCTGGGGCAGCACATGGTACGAAATGGACTCCTCAAACGTTTCATTTGGTCAAATTCGATTCTCATCGTTCTCCTGCCCGAGCGACACGCCGGCCACGTGCAAGCTCGGTTCTAACTTGTGGACAAAACACAACTACGTAACCAACAACGGCAATACCGCCACCAACAACGCAAACTCGGGTACCGGGCAGACGATGACCCAGTCGCTCAACGGCGTGACGTTTGGTGGGGCTCCGTTCGTCGTGGTCGATCACAACAAAGGAATCCGGCCCGGCGTGGCTTTCAAACAGGTGATCGACGGGTTGAGCAAAACACTGATGGCCTCGGAGACGATTCAAGGCAAGGAAACGAGCACGAAGATCGACGTTCGCGGGATTGTTTTCTGGGGAAACGGATCGGGATTCACCGCGTATTCCACCCCCAACACGTCTGACCCCGATCTCTATTGGGACTCGTCGGCCTGCAACGTGCTCTTCCCCGACAATCCTCCATGCGGCGGACTGAGTGCCAGTAACCCCGGCCGGCAGTCGGCCCGCAGCCGACATCAGGGAGGGGTGAACGCCGTTATGTGCGACGGAGCGGTGCGGTTTTTCGAAAACGGAATCTTCGTCGATACCTGGCGGGCCCTGAGCACCACGTAGGGTGGGGAGACCGTCGATGTTCCGTAAGTCGCTTTGCGCGTTGCTGGCGACCGTGTTGGCGGTCGCTTCGATCGCCGGATGCGGCCGAAGCGACGGCCGCTTTGGTCTGTCCGGCGTGGTTCGCCTCGATGGGGCTCCGGTCGATCGCGGCTCGATCAACTTCGATCCGGCCAGCGTTCCGGCTCGCACGTCCACCGGGGCGATGATCATCGACGGCCGCTACGCCGTTGCCGCCGGACAAGGTCTCTTGCCGGGCACGTATCGGGTGCGAGTGTTCTGGCCTCAATCAGCCGAGTCGAAGCCGGATGGTCTCGGGCCGCCCCGCGGCGCATTCGCTCCGCCTCCGCAGGAGCGGATTCCTGATCGTTACAACTCGAAGAGTGAACTCACGGTCGAGATCCAGGCGAACGCCGCCAACCGGTTCGACTTCGACCTGTCCACTGCGGCCCGGTAGCGGCGCCTGCTCCGCCGCTCAGGCGGGAGCCTATGCTCCCCGGGCGTTGCGGGTCATCCTGCTGGCGGACCGGACGACCATCCACAACGCATTTTTTGATCGTGACTATTTGGGAGGCGGGAGATGAAGGTCAGGTATTTTGAAGACACCGACACGGCGCTCGTCGAAATCGGCACAACCGCCGCTCACGAGACGAGAGAACTCACCCCCGACGTATACGTCGACCTCGACGCCGAAGGGCGGGTGGTGTCGATCACGATCGAACACGCCAGCCGACAGGGCGACTCAAGCGAGTTCACGTTCGAAAGGGTCGCCGCCAGCCCGTCGGTGCTGCGACAGCACTGAATCAGCCGCCGCCCGAACACGATTAGCTCGAGCCCTCGGCGACCAGACCGCGGACGCGTGCTCGTTCACGCCTTGTAGCGGTCGCGGCCCGTGTCGGGCTTCACGCCCTCGGGGGTCTCGTCGCTCGCGATGTCGAACCACTCCGGCTTGAAGTGGATTCGGGCCTGCGTCTCGGGGTTCGCCAGCGCGATGTTGCTTACGAGCGCGATCACCGCGTCGGCGATCGCCACCTCCGGCTTGCACCGTGGCTGGTTTTCCGGCGACGGATTGCGGATGCACCAGGCCCAGTGCTCCATCTCCTCGGTGTAGCCGCGGGAAGGGGGGGCCCCGTCGCCGGCCACCTTGCCGCCGGCCGCCGGTCCGCCGCCACCGCCACTCTCGGTGGTGTCGAGCGCGGCTGAGCCGTCCTTCTTCTTGGTGACCGTCACGCGGGTGTCCTTGGCCGAGCCCTTGTAGAGCATCACGTCCTGTTCGCGTTCGAGCACGAGCGTGCCCTTCGTGCCCATCACCACCTCGCCGTAATCGCCAAACCCATTCCCGTTGATCGACGAATAGGTGACGACGATCTTCTTGTTCTTGTCTTCCTCGTAGCCAGGGGCCGGATACTCGTACATGCAGTAGACGTGGTCGTCGACCTCGCGATCGGCCGGGAAGATGCTGCGGTTGCCGACGGCCGTCACCGTGAGCGGCTTCACCTTCTTCCCCTCGCCGTGCATCGCCGAGACGAAGATGCCTGCCGCGTCGAGCTGGTGGCTGCCGAGTTCCGCCATCAGGCCGCCGCCGGTGCGGTTCCAGAGCCGCCAGCGGATGAGTTCCTGGAGGGGCGACCGCGTCTCGCCGTCGCCGAGCGTCATCGGGGTGTAGCCATACTTGGCGGCATCGACCAGCGCGTCGGAGATCTGCGCCTCGAGCTGCGCGATCCGCTTGGTGAGCGGCACGATATCAGCAGGCTTGGCCGTCTCGAGGTCCTTCTTCCAGCCGACCAGTTTCTTGGCGAGCGACTCGTCGTCGGGCATCGGCGGCTTCCAGCTGTCGTTGCCGGGCAGATTCCCGCGGTGCCACTGTGCCCGAATCGAATGCAACTGTCCGAGAAGTCCGGCCCTGCCAATCGTGTGCACGGCATTGTCGTAGAGCACGCTGTAGTGCCGCTGGTGGCCGGTGGCGAGGATCTTGCCTGTCTCCCGCGAGACGCGGCTCATCTCCTTGCATTCATGGATGGAGTGGCCCATCAGCTTCTCGGTGAGCACGTGCTTGCCTGCCCGCATCGCCTTGATCGCCGCCTCGGCGTGGAGGTGGAGGGGCAGGGCGATGACCACGGCCTCGATATCGTCGTCGGCCAGGAGTTCTTCGTAGGCACCGTAGACCTTCACCTGCTTGCGGGCCTCGTCCTCGCTCGACCACTTGTACTTCGCCATCAGGCCCGGACGAGCGGTATAGGCACTGGGGCTGGAGACGTCGCCGTGGAACGCGCGGAAGACGTTGTAGGGGCGGATGTCGGCGATCGCGACGACGTTGAGATAATCGGGGTTGTGGGCGCCCAGGAGCACGCTGCCCTCGTCGCCCGTGCCGAGAACACCCACACGGAGCGGGTTGCCGACGCTTTTGCCGTAGCCGAAGTAGATCGATCCGAGGCCCGCACCGGTGGCGAGGCCCGCGGCGAGCGTGCCGGTGAGAAAATCCCGCCGCGTGATAGTGATGGCGTCGGCAAAATTTTCCTTGCCGATCGTTTTCTGTTCTTCCGTCAGATGCATCGCATCACCTTCTAAAACAGGGGATCACTCACCAAGGGATCAATCACGGGATTTCGTCCGGCAGCAACCGGTCAGCGGACAGAGATTTCCGAGCCATTTTCCAAAGAAGAAGTCGAGGCCGCTCCAGCCGCCGGTCGGCAGGCTGGCGATTGCGAGCAGGGCGGCAAGCTCCACCCATTGGTCATACGTGGCCTGGGCATCGGGCACCCAGAACGGCTGCGAAGCGATGATGCTGGCCAGGAAGCAGACGCCCCCCATGGCGTTGAACTTCACCAGGATGCCCAACACCAGACAGGCACCGATCGTGACCAGCGACCAACTCACAAACCTGTCAGCCTTCCAGAGCCGCGTCGGCGCGATGCCGCCGGAGAGCCGCTGCCGTTCAGCGCCCGTCCGCGGTTCATCCCAGTTCGACTCCAGTTTGGCACCGATCGCCTCGGCGTCGCGCATCCATTCCGCCTGCTGGGCGGCCAGTGCCCGCCGGCCCTTGGCGATAAGCTCGCGGATAAAAGGCACGCGGGCGGCTTCCGGCGAGCTCTCCATTTCCATCCGACGGGCGAGTTCGGACCGGTACTCCCCCAATGCCAGACTCTTGTCGGCGGCATACGCATCAAGCTCATCCTCGGCGGCTTGAAGGCAACGCTTGGCTTCGGCCATGGAGGCCTCATCCAGTGGAACCAGTTTCTGCCGCTCCTCGAGCCGCCGCTGCCAGGTTGCCACGACGCTGGCTTTCCAGGCATCAAGCGCGTCCTCGATGGACCGGTTGTCGATCTTTCCCAGCGTCTCCGACCAGTTGCCCGTCTGGGGCAGTTCCGACTGGTAGAAATCGGCGAGCGGTCCGACTGCGGCCCGGCGAAAGCCGGCGCTCGACCAGCCCGGGTCGCGGAGATGGCTCAGCCCCTCCAGGAAAAAGTGCATCCCGACGACGATCCGCAGGAAGGCGAGAGCCGCGACGGCCAGCAGCGTGGAACGCATGGGATGCACCGGGAAGGTCAGCTTTTCGGGAGGAAGAAGGGCCGGCGACGAACGGCTCGCTGGGGCAAAACCGGTCAAATCACAGACTATCGGCTCCCTCGGCCGATACCCTTCATTCCTATGACTGTATTGAACCACGAAAACCAGCCTCGGCAAGCCATGGGACGGCCGCCCACCAAAGCTGCCCCAGGCCGACTTGCCAATTCCAGCACTTTCCGGCGAAAACCATAAGTATGCGCATCGTTCTCTGCTATCCCGTCGATCCCCACCACATCGCCCAGATTCAGGGGGTGGCCCCGCATGCCGAAATCGTCGATGCCGGCCAGGAGCGGGTGGCCGCCGAACTGCCCACCGCCGACATCTTCTGCGGCCACCCCAAGGTGCCGGTGCCCTGGGACGACGTCGTCCACGCCGGCCGGCTCCGTTGGATCCAGTCTTCGGCCGCCGGACTCGACCACTGCCTGGTGCCGGTGGTGATTGGATCGGACATCATCGTCACGAGCGCCTCCGGAGTGCTCGCCGATCAGGTCGCCGAGCACGGCCTCGGGCTGGCTATCGCCTGCACACGACGGATTCCCCTGTTCCTGGAACAGCAACACCGGCAGGAGTTCGTCCGTCGTCCCACCCGCGACCTGACCGACGCCACCGTCGGCATCGTGGGCCTGGGAGGCGTGGGCCGTCGGCTGGTGCAGGTGCTCGCGCCGTTCCGCGTCAGGATCGTCGCCACCGACTACTTTCCCGTCCGCAAGCCGGCCGCTGTCGAACGGCTCGGTGGCCCCGAAACGCTTCCCTCCGTGCTGGAGGAGGCCGACATCCTCTTTCTCTGCGCGCCGCTCACGCCCCAGACCCGCGGCATGATCGACGCCGCCGCGATCGCGAGAATGAAACGTGGTGCGATCCTCGTCAACATGGCCCGCGGCAGACTGGTCGACGAGAACGCACTGGTCGACGCCCTCGAGAGCGGCCACCTCGATTCCGCCGCGGTCGATGTGACTCCCATCGAACCACCGCCGCCGGAAAGCCGGCTCTGGCGGGCGCCACGGCTGTTGATCACGCCACACGTCGCCGGCCAATCGGCCCGCCGAATTGATGCGATGACCGACTTTTTCTGCGACAATCTCCAGAGGTATCTGACGGCACATCCGCTCAGGAATCTGGTCGACAAACGGCTTGGGTTCCCCGAACCAGCCGGCTTTCCCGAACCGCCGAGCGCTGAAGCACCACGCGAAACACCATGACCAGCCGCCCAGACACGATGAACACCACGATCTACCAGGAGGGGCCCCCGGCGCAGGACGGTCGGCCGACGATTTCTGTCGGCGGCGACGTGGGCAGCCGGTGCCCAGAGGAACTGCTCTCCCGCTACGGCGAAATCCTCGATGCGGGTCGCCTCACCTGGACCGAGTACCACGCGCTCACCCGCCGACTCGGGGCGGGAGGGCAGGGGGTGGTGTTTCTCACCGAGCGGCGTGGCACCGACAATTTCAGCCTGCCGGTGGCCCTCAAGATCTTTTCGCCGGAGCGCTACGAGTCGGAGGCCATCTACGACGAGGGGATGAACCGCATTGCCAAGGTGGCCTCCCGGGTCGCCCAGATCCAGCAGGACAACCTGCTCGATGTGCACAACTTCGTCGAGCAGCGACGGATCCGCATCATGGAGATGGAGTGGATCGACGGCTACGACCTCTCGCGGCTGCTGGCCCCGGAACTGCTCGCTCAGACCCGGGCGAGCGTGGGCGACGACCGCTGGCGGCACCTGAACAACGTGATCGTGACGGCGGGCCCCCAGCAGTCACGGCTCAAGCCTGGCGTGGCAATCGCGATCGTTCGCGAATGTCTGGCAGCGCTGGCCGCCCTGCACCGCGAAGAGATCGTGCATGGCGACATCAAAAGCTCCAACATCATGGTGAAGCGGACGGGCAACGCGAAGATCATCGACATCGGTTCGGCCCTCGCGCTCGACGACATGCCCCCCAACCGTACCTGCACCCCGTCGTATGCGGCCCCAGAGGTACTCGAGGGCCGGGAAAACACGCCCCGTTCCGACCTGGCCAGCCTCGGCTACGTGCTCATCGAGATGCTCTCGGGCCAGCCACCGTTCGCGGGGCTGCAGTCCTATCGCGACCTGCTGGAGGCCAAGCGGTCGCTCGCCCATCGGCTGCCGCAGATCCTGCCGTCCGACGTGACCTGCAACGAGCTCTTGATGAACTTCATCCGGGGCATGATCGCCGCCGACCCGGCCCGGCGGTTTCCCAGTGCCGAGGACGCCGACCTCGTGAAGGAAGGCGCGGCGAGCTTTCACCGACAGCTGATCGTGGGCGGCCTGGCGAGCGAATACGACAACGAGATCCGCGCCTGGCTGGAACTGCTCGAGTAGGCTGCTGGACTGAATGTCGGCATGGCCGGAAAACGGCCTGCCGGGCGATTTTTCACTCCCCGGCCGCACCCCGCAGCCATGCGGAGAGCCGCGAGGCCATCCGCTCGAGCGGCACCACCTCATCGACCAGGCCGGCATCGCTGACCGCTTTCGGCATGCCATAGACGACGCATCCCTCGGCCGACTGCGCCAGCACCGTGCCCCCTCGCTGCTTCAGATCACGACACCCGTCGAGCCCGTCGCAGCCCATTCCGGTGAGCACCGCCGCCAGCACCCTCCCACCGTAGAGCAGCGCGGCCGACTCCAGGAGATGGTCGACCGACGGCCGGCAGCCGCGACGCCGCGGACCATCGTCGAGCACACACTCGACCTGCTCGCCCCGATGCGCCACGCCCAGATGCCTGTTCCCCGGTGCCACGAGCACCATGCCCGGCGCGACGAGCATGCCGTCGGTCGCCTCCACGACCCGCAGTCGCGACATCCCGGCGAGCCGTTCGGCGAGGCTGGCCGTGAACTGGGCCGGAATGTGCTGCACGACGAAGACCGGCACCGGCAGATCGGCAGGCAGCAGCGGGATCACGGCCCGCAGGGCCTGAGGGCCACCAGTCGAAGAACCGATCACAATGGCGTCGAAGCGTGCCGCTGCGGAGGGCCGGAACGGTCGCTCCATCGGCGGCGTCGCGGCGGCCACAACCGGCCCCCCCATGCTCTCCCGTACGGCGGCCAACTTCTCCGTGAGCGCGCGTTGGATCGTCTCACGCGAGACGTGCAGATCGCCGCCCGCGGGCTTGAGGACGAAGTCGAAGGCGCCTTCCATCAGCGCCGCGACCGTTGTCGGCGCTCCCTGTGCGGTGAGACTGCTGACCATGATCGACCGTGGCGACAGCCCACGTTGCTTGAGTGCCCGCAGCACCTCGATGCCGTCCCGGCCCGGCATCTGGACGTCGAGCGTGACGACGTCCGGCCTGATCCGCGCGATGAGTTCCACCGCCGCGTCGCCGTCGGCGGCCGTGCCGACCACCTCCACACCCGCGATCCTGCCGAGGACCGTGAGGAGCATCTGCCGGTAAAGGGCAGAATCGTCGACCACGACAACCTTGAGAACGCCGTCAAACATGGTGCCAAGAGGGTCTGGTGGGCTGACTGCTTGAGGTGGGATGGTGGTGGGATGGAGGCGGTGGGATTCTGCACATCGTAACGATGGTACCGGGGAAGGGCACCTCCCCGACCAACCGGCACTCCCATAAATTTGAATCGACCGAATTCCCAAGCTATATCTCGATGGGTCCTCCGCAGAAGCGGGGGACACTGCTCCGCGGCCCGCACGTCGCCTCAGCACAGGTACCATCGGCATGGAATCGGTCCGCCCCGCAGATGTCAAACAGGCCGCTTCGGCCCAGTTCGTCGGCTTCGAAATCGCCGGCCAGAAATACCTGTTTCGCATCGAGCGGATCCAGGAAATCATCACCCCGGCCAGCGTGACCCGTGTGCCTGACGTGCCTGCGTACGTCGTCGGCGTGAGCAACCTCCGCGGCACGATCATTCCCGTCATCGACCTCCGGCTTCTGTTTGGGCTGCAGGCCCGCGAGTCGAACGCCGACACCCGCACGATCGTCGTCAACGTCGGAAACCGCACGATGGGCTGCATGGTCGACGCCGTGTCTCAGGTGATCCGCATCCCCGTGGACCAAATCCACTCGACTCCAGACACAGTCGTTGCCGACCGGCAGCGGTCCGTCGAGGGATTCGCCCGCGCCGGCGACGACCTGTTCATTCTGCTTGATGCCGACAGTCTGCTCGATCCGGCCGGCCTCGCCGGCATCCACCGCGCTGGCGTTCCCGGCGTCACCCCCTCCGACAAGGCTTCCTGAGATGAAGATGTCTTCCGACCGATCGCTCCGCAACCTGGTGCTCGCGGCGCTCCTGACGATGTCGCTCGTGCCGCTGGCCCTGCTGGGCCTGGCGATGTACCGCTCGGCGGCCGACTCCCTCCGCCAGCAGGCGTTCGCGCGGCTAGAGGCAGTCCGGACGATCACCGCCCAGTCGGTGGAACGGTATTTCTCGACGATGCGCGAGGAACTCCTTGTCGCCGCCAGCGGTCCGCTGCCAACGGAAGCGCTGACGACATTTCGCAAGGCGTGGCAGGAACTGCCGATCGATGACGAGAACGTGGCGACAGCGCGACAGGAACTGACCGGCTACTACGCCGCCGAGTTCGCGCCCCTCTATCGCAAGCAGAATGACACAGAGATCGACGTGCGGCCATCCATCGACGCCCTCGCCCCGCGCAGCGTGATGCTGCAGGACAGCTACCTGCGGCGAAACCCAAACCCCGTCGGCTCGAAACAGCTGCTCGACGCCGCCGACGACGGCTCCGCCTACTCCCGTGCCCACGCTACGCTGCACCCGATCTTCCGGGAGATGCTCGAACGCTATGGTGTGTATGACATCTTCCTCATCGACGCCGCCTCGGGCACGATCCTCTACACGGTGTTCAAGGAAATCGATTTCGGGGCATCACTGACATCCGGTCCGCTCGCCTCGAGCAACCTGGCCAAGGCGTTTCGCGAGGCGGTCGCGATGGGCCGTCCCGGAACCATCGCCTACGGACAGTACAGCCGCTATCTGCCCTCTTTGATGGCACCGGCGAGTTTCATCGCGACGCCGCTCCTCGATGGCGACACGGTCGTCGGCGTGCTGGCGTTCCAGGTGCCGCTCGACAAGACCAACAAGATCATTGGAGAGACGACGGGCCTGGGGGAGACGGGCGAGACCTACGCCATCGGCCCGGACCGGATGTTCCGCTCCAACTCCCGGTTCGCGAAGGAACTCGGCGTCGAATCGACGATCATCAACCCACAGTTCAAGGTTGACACCGTTCCCGTCCGCAGCGCCCTCGACGCCGGCGAGTCGGGCACGGCCCTGGGCCGCGACTACCGCAACATGCCGGTGCTCTCGTCGTGGACCCCGGTCACGGTCTTCAAGGGCGACGCCAATGGCAACGGGGCGGTCCGCTGGGCACTGATTTCGGAAATCGACGAGGCCGAGGTGATGGCCCCGGTGCAGCGGCTGCGTCGGTTCGGCCTGCTCCTCTTCGGGCTGACAGCGGCCGGCATCGGGCTGTCGTCCTTCTTCATCGCCCGTCGCCTGACCCGCGATCAGGAAACCCAGCAACAGCTCTCCGAAATGGTCGGCAACACGTCGGTGCGGCTGATCCAGGCCGACACGGCCGGCACGATCCGCTACATGAATCCGGCGTCGGAGAAGTCGCTCCGGCAGTTCCAGAATTTCTTGCCCCGTCCAGTCGATGAGGTCGTGGGCGGTTCACTCGACATCCTTCCGGCCCCGACGCAACTCCCCTGGAAGCTCCTGGCCAATCCCGACAGCCTGCCGCGTCGGGAGCAGGTGACGCTCGGGCCGGAAGTGCTCGACCTCAACATCTCTGCCCTCAACGACTCGAGCGGCCGCTACATCGGCCCCCTCATCACCTGGGACGTGATCACCGACCGGGTCCGCAGCGAGGAACGGGAAAGAGAATTGCAGACGAAGGTGGCATCCGACAAGCAGAGCCTCGAGACGAAGGTCGGGGTCCTGTCCAATGTCTTCGGGGCGGCGGCAAAGGGGGATCTGAGCGTCTCCGTCGATGCCGAAGGCGATGACGAGATGGCGGTGCTCGCCGGCAACGCCAGCCGCATGCTCGGCGACCTCCGCGACGTGATCAGACAGATTTCCGAGGCTGCGGAGCAGCAAAACGACGGGGCTCGGATGATTGCTGAGAGTGCCGGCAGCCTCAGCGACGGAGCGCAGTCGCAGGCGGCCAGCGTCGAACAGATGACGGCGGCCGTGGAACAGCTCGCGTCATCGATCGCGGTCATCTCGAAGAGCGCCGTCGAATCGCGGGCTCAGGCGAGCCGCACCGCGCAGTTGGCACAGGCTGGCAGCCAGGCTGTCCACGATGCCATCGACTCGATGCGGACGATCCGCAGGTCGTCGGAGCAGATCAACGACATCATCCAGGTGATCAGCGAGATCGCCGCCCAGACCAACCTGCTCGCGCTCAACGCCGCCATTGAAGCGGCCCGGGCGGGGGAGCACGGGCTCGGATTCGCCGTGGTCGCCGACGAGGTGCGAAAGCTCGCGGAACGGGCCAGCGAGGCCGCCAAGGAGATCACCCAACTGATCAACCAATCGACCCAGCGAGTCCAGGAAGGGGCCGATCTCTCCGAGAAGGTCGGCCAATCGCTGGCGGCGATCGTCTCAGCCGTCGAGTCGACGGCGGCGGGAATCTCAAGCATCGCGGCCTCTTCGGAATCCCAGTCGGCCAACGCCAGCGAGGTCAAACAGGCGATCCGATCGGTGTCGCAGACCACCGAGTCGAACGCCGCCGCCGCCGAGGAGATGGCCGCCAGCGCCGAGGAACTCGGTGCCCAGGCGCAGGGCCTGCGTGACCTCGTGAAGCGATTCCGGGTATAACGCCACCCGCCGGCGTCATCGCGGCGTGTGAAAAGGAGCTGCCGTGAGCGGATTGATCTCGCTGACACCCGACCAGTTCACGATGTTCCAAAGGTTCATCTATGAGCAGACCGGCATCTGGACGCTCGACGGCAAGACCGCGCTTTTGAGCAATCGCATCCGTCGCCGGCTCCGCGACCGCGGGCTCGAGTCGTTCGACGACTACTACAAGCTGCTCACCGCCGGGACCGTGGCCGGTGAGCTGGAGGCGTTCATCGACGCCATCACCACCAACGAGACCCACTTCTTCCGCACGAGCGATCACTTTGACTGGTTCGCGGGCCCGTTCCTCGACGGCCTGATCGCGCGGGCCGTGGCTGGGCGGCGGGAGCGGTCGCTGCGGGTCTGGTCGGCGGCATGCAGCACCGGTGAGGAGCCGTACTCGCTCGCCATCTGCCTGGCGGAGAATGCCCCGCGGCTGGCCGGCTGGACGCTGCAGGTCGTCGGCACCGACATCTGCGAGTCGGCCCTTCAGGCAGCGCGGGCCGCGACCTACGGGCCGAGGGCGCTCGAACACGTCAGTCCGGAACGCCTCGCCCGTCACTTCATCGCCGATCAGGGTGGGGAAACATGGCGGCTGAAGCCCGCCGTCGCCGGGCTCTGCGAATTCCGCCGGCACAACCTCCTCGATCCGATGTCCGGACCGAAATTCGATTGCATCTTCATCCGGAACGTGCTGATCTACTTCGATCGCGGCTCGAAACCGGTCGCCCTGCGGCACCTCATCAACGCGCTCCACGGTGGCGGCTTCCTCGTGGCTGGCTCGACCGACGGGGCGCACGATTTTCTCGAAGGTCTCGAACGGCACTCGACCTTCGTCTACCAGAAACCCTGAAAGATCGCCGCCATGGCCGACTCCAGCCGCCGCAGCCAGGATCTCCCCGCCGACGACATGGCGGAATTCGTCAGCGTCTACATCGACGAGACGGGCGAGCAGTGCGACCAGATCGTGCAGCTGTTGCTCGCGCTCGAGTCGGAGCCGCGCGACGCCCGCCGGATCGCCGAGGCGTTCCGGCTCATCCATTCGATCAAAGGCTCGGCGGCAATGCTTGGGCTCGACAGGATCACGGGGCTCGCCCATCACCTTGAAAGCCACTTCGAGCGACTTCGGTCTGGCAGTCTGCTCCTCGATGGCCCCACGATCGAGGCGGCCCTGCGGTGCATCGACTACTTCCGTCACTGCAACGATCGGCTGCGACAGGGGGAGAAACTCGAACCGGTCGACGACCTGCTCGAGGCCGTCAAGAAGCTGGGGCAGGCGATGCCGTCTGCGGTGGCAGCCTCATCAGCTGGAGCAGCGGCGCCGGCGCCGGCGTCGAGCGTACCACCCGTACTCACGGTGACGCCAGCACCTCCCGTGCCTCCGCCGACGACAGCTGTGCCGGCTGTGCCACCCGTACCAACGGTGACGCCAGCACCACCCGTGCCTCCGGCGACGCCAGCCGCGCCCGCGGCGAACGAGCGAATTCGCCGGATCCGCGTTCAATTCGCTCCTGGGCTTGCGATGGCTGACCTCAAGGCCGAACTGGTGCTCGCGCGGCTCGCCGGCCTCGGCGTCGTCGTCGAGTCAACTCCTGCATCGACTGAGTTTGCCACAACCAGCGACCTGCGGACCCTCGATATTGTGCTCCGCACAGCCGCCACCGGCAGCGCGATCACGATCGCTGCCGATGTCGACGGGGTTGTCGGCGTCGAGCTCGACGTCGCCCCGCCGGTCGAGCCGGCCGCTGCCCCCGCGCCGACGGAGAGCAACACGGTTGCAGAGACGATGCGGGTTGGCGTCGAGCGGCTCGACGTGCTGCTCAATCTCGTCGGCGAACTGGTCGTCAGCCGCGCACGCTTCGTGCAACTCGTCGCCGACATGGCCCCGCTCTTCAGAAAAGCAGCCGTCGGCGGCAGGTCCGGTGGCACTACCCACTCACTCCGCGAGGCCGTGGAGTCGATCGTTCGGTCGGCCTCAGGTCCGGTCGACCGTGCCGCCGCTGCCTGCGAGTCGCAGCTCGAAAAGCTCGAGGAGCAGGGCCGAATGTGGGAGGAGGGCCACCGGCGATACGCCGAGCTCGTGGAGTCGGTCGATCATCTCACGCGCGTGGCCGACAGCCTACAGCGGGGTGTGCTCAGCACGCGGATGGTGCCGGTCGGCCCGCTGTTGAACCGGTTCAAGCGGTCGGTCCGCGACATCGCGAATGAACTCGGCAAGAGCGTGACGCTTGAGATCGCGGGAGAGAAGACCGAACTCGACAAGCGCATGATCGACGAACTCGGCGACCCTCTCGTCCATCTTGTCCGCAATGCCATCGACCACGGGATCGAACCGGCCGACGTGCGGCTGCGCCGGGGCAAGCCGGAGATGGCGACGGTGCGGCTCGCCGCGTCGCATCGGGGCAACAGCGTCATCATCTCGATCAGCGACGACGGCGGTGGCATCGACGTCGAACGGATCCGCGATCGTGCCGTTGCCCGCGGACTCGTTTCGGCAGACCAAGCGGCCACCCTCAGCCCCCGTGAACTGATCGACTTCATCTGGCAGCCCGGCTTCAGCACCGCGGCCCAGGTTTCCAACATCTCGGGACGGGGTGTCGGAATGGACATCGTCCGAACCCGGATCGAGGCGCTGAGTGGGTCGATCGACATCGACTCGACGCTTGGCGTGGGAACCACATTCATCATCCGCCTGCCCCTGACACTGGCCATCGCGCGGTGCATGCTGTTCAGGCTGGATCAGGCCGCCGTGGCCGTGCCGGTGGAAAACGTCCGAGAGCTCGTCACGGTCAACGACGACTGTATTCTGACGATCGGGGGCCGCAGGGTGTGTGACATTCGGGGCGAGTTTCTGCCGTTGGTCGACATGGACGAAGTCTTCTCCTGGCCGTCCACGACGGGAGAGCCGGCACAGCGAGGGGCCGTGCTCGTGATCCACTCCGGTTCGCGGGCCGTCGCCGTCGGGGTATCGACCCTGCTCGGCACCCAAGACCTCGTCGTCAAATCGCTTGACGAAAACTTCATGCGGATTCGCGGGATCGGCGGGGCGAGCATCCTGGGCGATGGCGAGGTCTGCCTGCTGCTCGATGCTTCGGCGGTCGTCGACATCGTCATGCGGTCGCGCAGCGGAGCGGAGGTGCACGCATGACGCCCGACGAAGGCCGGCTGGCGGCCATATTCCACCGCGGCGCGGACGACGCCTCCCACGCACTAGCCAAGTGGCTCGGCCGGCCCGCAGCCCTCTCGGTGCAGCGGCTCGACGCGCTCCCGATCGCGGAGGCCGCGGCGGTCATGGGCTCCACCGACACGTTGATCTGCGGCTGCGCCATGCGAATCGACGGGGCGATCGGTGGCCTGCTCCTACTCGCGGCCGACGACGACGCGGGCCTGTCGCTGGCTGACACGCTGCTCGAGCGGCCTGCGGGTACGTCGACGTCGTGGGGCGACCTCGAGCGGTCGGCAGTCATCGAGACGGCCAACATCGTCGGCTGCGCCTACCTCAACGCGATCTGCGCAGCCCTCGGCCCGGCCGGAGCCGCCGGCATCCTCCCCTCTCCACCGGCGTTTCTCCGCGACTTTCCCGAGGCGGTCATGGGAGCGGTGCTGATGGAGCAACCGGTCCTGTCCGAGATCGTGCTGCTGGCGCGGACCGAGTTCCGCATCGATGGCACGCCGATCAACTGCGGTCTCGTCTTTCTGCCCGACGCCGCTGGTGTCGCGGCCCTCATGCCATCAGCCGTCGATCCGGGAGCCGGCACGTGATTCCGGCTGACCTTCCAACGCCGCCAAGCCGTCCTGGCGATTCCATCGCCATCGGCCAGATTGGTGTTGCCAAGGGCGGTGGCGTGCTCAGGACGTTCGTCGGTTCCTGCGTGGGGCTCGTGCTCCACGCCCGCAGCCAACAGGCCGCCGGCCTCGCGCACGTGATGCTGCCGTCATCGAATGGCCGCGGTTCGCCGCCCGGCAAATATGCCGACACGGCCGTGACCGAGACGCTCCGGCTTCTTCGCGAAGCCGTCGGTGAACCGCCCCTCGCATGCACCGCAAAGCTCGTGGGGGGCGCGACGATGTTCGCCTTCCAATCGGGCATTCCGATCGGCGAGCAGAACGTTCTGGCGCTCGAGAAGATTCTCTTGGATCTCGGCATACCGATCACCGGCCGCATCTGCGGCGGGCGGCATGGCCGGCGGCTGATCGTCGACGTCGTCACCGGCGTGGTGACGGTTGAGACCGCCGGACACGGCACGGAGACCTTGGCGTAATGGGAAGGGAGACTGCGATGGATACGAACCTGGGGGCACGTGCCCCTCGGCTGCTGGTCGTCGACGATGCGACCATCATGCGGATGCGGATCGCCGGGATCGCCCGCGAGGCCGGCTGGGAGGTCGTGGCCGAGGCCACCAACGGCCGTGAGGGCCGCGACCGCTACGCCGAACACCGGCCCGATCTCGTCACGCTCGACATCGTCATGCCGGAACTCGACGGAGTGGAGACGCTCCGCGAAATTCGGGCCGCAGACCCCAACGCACGCGTGGTGATGGTCAGCGCCGTGGACCAACGGGCAAAGCTCCGTGAATGCTTCGCGCTGGGGGCCCTCGATTTCGTGGTCAAGCCGTTCGATAAGGAGCGATTGCTGTCGCTGTTTGGAAAGTATGCTGCGGCGATACGCGACACCCCCACCGCTGACCCATCCTGCGAGCCCCACCAGCCCGGGAACGGCTGACAGCGCCTATCGATGACTTCCAGTGAATCCGATCGTCAGTACCCGGCGTTCCGGCTATCCTCTAGTCCATGGATGCACCACTGACGATCGTGATCGCCGAGGACAGCCGCCTCCAAGGGCGGATCCTCAAGGCTGCCCTGGAAGCGGCCGGGTATCTGGTCCACTGGGGAGCCAACGGCAACGAGGCCTTGGCCCTGATCCGCGAGCATCGGCCCGTGCTTGTAGTCTCCGACGTCGAAATGCCCGAGCTGGACGGGCACGAACTCTGTCGAATTCTCAAGGCCGATGCCGACCTGCGGCACATACCAGTGCTCATGCTCACGTCGCTCGCCGCCACGTCCGACATTCTCAAGGGTCTGCGCGAAGGGGCTGCCGCCTACGTCACCAAGCCCTACGATCCGCCTCACGTGCTCGAGCGGATCGATCACCTGCTCCGCCACCTGTCCGCGCCGGATACGCCCGGTGAACCGCTGCCGCTGGAATACGCCGGCGAGACGATGCAGCTCGACGTCAGCCGGCGACAACTCCTGAACCTGCTCCTCTCCACCTACGAAAACATCCTCCGTCAAAACACCAAACTGGAGGAGATGCACTCCCAGCTCACCGCCGCCAGCCAGCAACTCGGGGAAAGCCTGCAAAAGACCCAAGACCTGCTCTACCGCGTGTTTCCCAGGGAGATCGCCGACGAACTCGCCAACGCGGGGCAGAGCCAGCCGCGGCACTTCGACGCAGTCACGGTCCTGTTCACCGACTTCGTCGGCTTCACGCGGGTGGCCGAGACCATGGAGCCCAACCAGTTGATCAACGGCCTGGAAGAATACTTCCGGCGGTTCGACGCGCTGACGGCCCGATGCCAGATGGAAAAGCTCAAGACGATCGGTGACGCCTACGTGGCAGCCGGCGGCGTTCCCACAGCCAACGCCACCCACCCCCTCGACGCCGCTCTGCTCGCGATGGCAATCCGCGAGTGCGTGACGGAAGCGGCCAGAGAGTGGGAGGGAACCGGCATGCCGACTTTTGCGATCAGGATCGGCCTCCACACTGGGCCGCTCGTAGCCGGCGTGATCGGCGAACAACGGTTCACCTACGATCTCTGGGGCGACACCGTGAACACGGCCAGCCGCATGGAGAGCGGCGGCGAGGCAGGACGAATCAATGTTTCCGCCGCCACCCACCAGCTGGTCGAACCGTTCTTCGAATGCACGCCGCGGGGCAGCATCGCCGTGAAGAACCGCACCGCCGTCGAGATGTATTTTCTGGAGCGACTGCGGCCCGAATTCAGCGCCGACACGGCTGGTCTGACACCCAACGAGCGGTTTTTCGAAGCCCGTGAACGGCTTCGAAACGCCGCGGCCCCGCCGGCCTAGTAGCCCGTGGATAAAGTCGTCCGACGCCGGAGGCGGCCTCGGCTCACAGGTCGGGCGACACCATCACCAGCGACGACCAGCCCGTGGCGTACGTCTCGAAGCCCGGCGAGATGGCGAACCCGGCGCAATACTCGCGGCCGCAGTAGTGATGCACGGCGTAACCCTTTTGCCCCTGACGGAGGCCATGGAAAAGGGAGTTGTCGAACGTGTCACGCAACGAGCCGGCTGGAAAGTCGGCCAAGACGTTTCCCTCAGTATCGACAATACAGGCGATGGCCCGCTGCTTCTCGTGGGCCGACAGCGGCATGCGGTCGAGGATGGTCTGGCCGAGAGCATCCCAGTTGAACACGATGCCGAGCACCCCGAGCAGTGCCCCTTGCGATTCGCCCCCGGCCCGCACACCGCAGGAATAGACCAGCGACCGCTGATGGTTGACGAGCGGCGAGCGATGCACGGCCTGGAAACCAAACTCGTCGCCACTCCGCGTTTTCATAGCGGCCTGAAACCAGGGGGCCTGATCCTGCATCATGCCGGCGACCGCATGCTGCGCGGGCCGACCATTGGCTACGACCTTGCCCGTGAGATCACAGAGCACCAGATCAAAATAGACCGTGTAGGCGTTGAGGATCACGCCCAGCCGCTGACTGGCGAAGCGGCGGTTTTCCTCGGTCGGCGACGCCAGCGCGGCGACGACGCTGCCATCGGTGGCCCACCAGCGAACGTCGCAGGAACGCTCATAGAGATTGCGATCGACGAGATCGATGTTCGTCAGTGCCAGATCGGAGAGCCGTTCCCCTCGCATCTTCGTCTGCAGCACTTCGGTCACCTGCTGCATTTCGCGGATCAAGCCCCGCGACCCGTGGGCCAGTTCCTTGGCGGAGTCGCCGGTTTTCTCCGAGAGCTGCGACATCGCCTTGGCGACCACGCCGAACGCCACGCCCGCGTCGCCAGCCCGCGCCGATTCAATTTCGGCGTTCAGCGCGAGAATGCGAGCTTCACGGTTGAGGCCGGCGATGTGCTCGACCGTGTCATTGAGGAGGGTCGAGAGCTGCTGCGTCAGTTGGGCAATGTGCTCCGGGGTGGCCAGGTCGCTCGCATGGCTGCCTCCGGCCGCAACCGCGATCACTTTCGACGCGACGTCCTGTCCGGGAGCCTCTGCACCAAGGGTGTTCATCGGACGCTGTCTCCTGATCGATAGTGTCCGCGATTGAATCGGCCGGCCGCCCCCCGCACGGCAGGGGCTGGGCTCGTGAACGGTCGTTCGCGCGTTCGTGCCAGAAGCGTTCGCGAGAGAAAACAGCGAGGGTGACGGGACTCGAACCCGCGGCCTCCAACGTGACAGGCTGGCGCTCTAACCAACTGAGCTACACCCCCGTGCGCAACTGATGGACATGCCACCGGTCACAACGGGCCTTCGCCGTAAGTCGCTAGTGTATCGGTTTTCCCGCCACTTCAAAAGAGGCCGTTTTTCGTCAGAAAATGCCGCGGGTGGGGTCGAAGCCCTTGCGGTCCGCCAGTTCGAAGTCCTGCTTGGCCTGCTCCTCGAGCCCCACCTCCCGGCAGGCCAGGGCCCGATGATGGTGCATCACCGCCATGCCGTGCTCGAGCCCCCGCACGCGACAGGCCAACTGCACCGGATCGACCCGCCCCGCCAGCAGGCCGAGCTTGCGACGGTTCTGCTGCATGCCCGTGATGGCCAGATTGAGCTGGTCCACCGCCTCGCGGTGGCGGCCGACCAGATGCAGCAGGAAGCCCCGCGTGTCGAGCATCTCGGGCGATGCTTCCTCGGTGCCGCCGATCGCCCGATCGATATCCACGATGGCAGCCGGCAGATCGCGGCCCACCAGTCCGCGAATGTAGGCCCGGTGGTTGAGGGCGTCGGGATCGCCGGGAGCCGACAGGCTCACCACCATGTCGGCGGCGGCGAGAGCTGCATCGGTGTCGTCAAGCACGACGTTGACCAGCGCCCGCACCCGCCACGGCTGGACGGCCGTGGGTGCAAACCCACTGGCCCGCACCGCATCCTCGAGGCAGCCAGGGGCATCGCGTTTCTCAAGCCTGAGCATGGCCCGCATACAGAGCAGATCGACATCGTCACCCAGCCAACGGACGGCGCGGCTCACGTCGGCCACGGCTCCAGCGATATCGCTCCTGGCCTCGCACTCGGCCGCCCGCTCGAGCGACCACTGCACGACCACCTCTCGGACGACAGGCAGCACCTGCGGAATCACGATTGCCGGCACCACGCCCCCGAGAATCGCGGCGAGCAGCAGCCACCGTTTCCAGGCTCCCGGCCTCGGGCGGCCGGCTGGCATGGTGGCAGCACGCCCCACACCAACGCCATCGTCCTGCTCCAGAGATGCCAGCCGGGGACCGACGCGGCCGAAATCAGCCGCATCTTGAGCCGCCGTGGGCCGTTCAAACTCCGCGGGGATCGGAAAACCATGCCGGTCGTACCGCATCTCGTCACACCTCGTAGGGGCCGTGCTTCAGACAATGGTAGCCAGAACCTGCTGGCATGAACAATTGACTGGTCTGCTTGGCCTGACGTAACGTCTTTAGAAACGTATGCCTCCCGGAACGTCCAGCCCTCCACCGGAACCTTCCCCATGCCGCTCTTCGAGATCGAAACCGTCGCCCACATCATCATCTCCTGGGCAGCCGACGAGCAGGCGGCAGCGGCCGTTGTCGAGGATGCCTACCCCGGGGAACGGATCGTCCGTCTCACCCGACGGCCTAGGGATACCTGGGTGATCTCGAAATCAGCACTCGGCCTGAGCACGGGCCTCACCGACTCCCGCGTCGACCCCTGCAACACGGCCCGCGAATGCCTTTCCAAGGCACAGGGCGACAAACTGCATGCCATCCGGCTCTACATGCACGAAACGGGCGACGATCTCGATCGGGCCCGCCGGGTGATCGAGTCGAACATGGTCATGGGTTGGTGAGTTCCGCGGTGGGTGAGTTTAGGGGCTGGTGAGCCTGCCCACGACGACCGCGATCGCGATGATGGCCGCCACCACCCCCAGCACCCCAGGCTTCGCGGCTGGAGCCGGGGTGACGAGCGACAGCCCGACGAGCTGATTCGGCGTGCCGAGCCCGCCGTTGTCGGCAATCGCCACGAGCGGACGGTTGCCGTCCGCCAGCATCGGTCCCAGGCACACCCCCTCCAGATTAATGCCCAGCGAGTCAGACCACAGCAGCCGCTTCGCGACGATCGCCTCCTTGCGGGCAGCCAGATCGCGTTCCACCGCCGAGACATCGACCGCGGTCTTGGTGTCGACGAGATAGATCCGGCTGGCAAACGGCGGCAGGCCTGGCCCGCCGCTGCGTTCCAGCACCAGCAGCCTGCCGCGGCCCAAGGCCACGAGCGCCGCGACCCCCGAGAGCGGCTGCCCTGCAAACACACGAACGAACGCGTGCGGGGGCTCGACGCCGTAGGCGGCTTGGAAGGCGGTGATCGCCGGGGCTTCGCGGCGGGACCGCAGTCGATCGAAGGGCAATGGCTGTTCGTCGGCGGCCAGCGAGAGTCTCGTCAGTCGCACCACCGTGCCACCGCCAACCGTCGCGGGCGGGCCGTCGTTGACCAGGGCCTCCTCGTTGGCCGTCCAGAGGGATCGTCCGTCAGGTTCGACCGCCAAGGACTCCGGACCGCGATTGGGGCGCCTCGTCCGCAGATTCGCCGGCAGAGGCACCGTCCCCATCATGCTGCCATCCGCGAGTGAAAATGCCCGCACGGCCGGCGTATCCTCCTCGCAGACCAGCACGCACGGTTCACTGTCCTTGCCGCGTTCACCAGCCGTCTGTCCGCGATCCCGCTGCATGGCCTGAACGACCGCTTCGGGGCAGGGCACCACGTCCTCGTAGTCGTGCCGCTGAGAAAGCGTCACGATGCGGAGCGATTCGACGGCGATGGGCTTCCCCGTCTGCGTGAGCGACAGCCGAAAAAGCAGCATGTGCTGGCTGTTGTCCATCACGGCGACGTATTCGTCGTCGCCCAGCCAGGCAACGCCGCTCAAGCCTGTGATCTCGACCGAGTTCCCATCTGCATCATCGGCCCGGTTCGGCAGGGAGATCATTCCCTGAAACACTACCGTCGGTTCGGCACCCGCAGCATGCCCGATTTCAGGCCAACCGGCCGTGGCCAGGAACAGCACCGCCAACGCATGGCGGACCATGCGACAGGTCAGGCGACTGGTCAGGCAGAGGCGGCTGCACGACGGGTACGAGTCCATGCATGGACTTGTACCACAGCCGGCCTCTCACTGCTGGATCGTGACCGCCGGCTCCTCGTAGGAAGCAGTCCGCACGGCTGCAGGCAACGGTGCGGCGTCATCCGCGAGGATCGTGCGGCTGGGACGGTAGCTCGACGTGCCGCCCGGGCGGTAGACCGGGTCGGGCCGCCGCACCGGCTGGGCCGATGGCTGGAGCAGACCCGGCGCTGCGGGAGCTGCCGACGGCGGCGACACCGGTGGAGCTGCGAACGGCGAGGCGGCCGCCGGCAGAGGAAATCCTTGTTCAGCAGGGCTCGAGTAGGACGCCGGTGGAGCTGAAGCAGGCGGTGAGAACGAAGCAGATTCGGCGCCAGCAAACCGGCTTCCGGAGGCCGCGGAATAACGAGAACCGCCATAAGCAGCCGCCTCGACGGGGAGCGCCGCGGCCGGAATGGCGGCAGCGGGATCGGCGGCACGGGCATCGGCCATGCGGGGTGCGGGAGGTGCGGCTTGAACAGGACT
Organism: Pirellulales bacterium; assembly: GCA_044376405.1. Taxonomy (GTDB): domain Bacteria; phylum Planctomycetota; class Planctomycetia; order Pirellulales; family UBA1268; genus CAMCQY01. The sequence continues at coordinate 8,257 of JBILKZ010000034.1, read as the reverse complement.
GGCCGAAGGTGCCGAGAAGTTTGAGTAGGCCGTGTTCGGCAGCGTGGCTTCCGACGGAGTCGAGGCCATGCCCGGCGTGCTCGCCATGCTGGGCATGGTCGACGGAGAGATCGGCGGCAGTGGCTGGCCGGGCGGCGGGATCGTCTCGCCGGCCAGGGGAGCATACGGGCCCACCTGCGGTGCGATCGAAGCAGGTGCGGCCTGCTGCAACGGCATGGTCGTGGCGGGCACTGCCGCAACGGCGACAGCTGACGTTGGCTGCGCTGGCGGCGTGCTTCCGTAGACAACAGGAGACTGCGGCTGAGCGGCCTGAAACTGCTGCGCGACCGCATCGGTCGGACTGGTGCTGCCGCTGATCACGTAGCCGCTGGGCGTCGACGTGGTCGGATATTGTTTGGCCGACTCCGATGGCTTCTTGATCTCGCCGCCATACGGGGGCGCCGATGCGAGTGCGTCGGCTTCGGCCTTCGGCGTTCCGCCGAAGGTCCACCATGAAGGCTTGGTAAACGAAGTGCCGGTTTTACAGCCCACTGCCGGCACGACGCATCCCATCACCGCAGCGGCGAACAGCGCCCGCGTGGCCGTGCTCGGCCCGCGGCCCGGCGCACCGGCGTGAATCGGAGGGAGTGTGTTGGCGTGTTTCTTCTGCGCAGTCATGCAAATTCCTCCAGCCGTGAAACGTTGCCGAAAGTATCGGTTCGCCGGCTGGGGGGGAAATAAGGATTCGCGCGAAGAAAAGTCAACGGCAGCACAAACACAATAGCCCATGTCCCCCATCACCCCCGAGACAAAAGCGTCCGGGAAGGATAGGGGAGACACGGGCTGTCGGGGCTACTTCTTGATCGCCGCAAACCGCTTGCCGACGGCGTCCCAGTCGATCACGTTGTAGAACGCATTCACGTAATCGGCCCGACGATTCTGGTAGAGCAGGTAGTAGGCATGCTCCCAGACATCGATGCCCAGCAGCGGCGTGTTGCCCTGCATGATGGGGCTGTCCTGATTGGCCGTGCTCTCGACGAGCAGTCTGCCCTGCGGATCGGCGGAAAGCCAGGCCCAGCCGCTGCCGAACCGGCCCATGGCGGCCTTCGTGAAGGTCTCCTTGAAGGTGTCGAATCCACCGAACACGCTCCTGACGGCCTCGGCCAGGTGGCCGGCGGGTTCGCCGCCCTTGCCCTTGCCGATTGTCTCCCAGAACATCGAGTGGTTGGCATGGCCACCGCCGTTGTTGCGGACCACGGTGCGAACCGCCTCAGGCACCTTGTCGAGGGTGGCGATCAGTTTCTCGACCGGCAGGGCCGCCAGGTCGGCATGCCCCTCGAGGGCCTTGTTGAGGTTCGTCACGTAGGCAGCATGGTGCTTGTCGTGGTGGATCTCCATCGTGCGGGCGTCGATGGAGGGCTCGAGGGCGTCGAAGGCGTAGGGCAGGGCGGGCAGCGTGTAGGCCATGGCTAGGAAACTCCTGGTTTTCGTATGGTTCACGCGGGATGGTACCGCAGAGCGGCGAACCCGGCAAATGGGCCGGTACCGACTCTGCCGAACCTGACGGGCGTGCGTCATAACCTGCCTGACGCCCCGGCAGTGAATCCGCCTGCCGCGATCGGTCGAATTGCCCTGAAGCGGTTCGACCGAGGTGCGGCAGGATGCCGGCCGCGGACCGCGCGGGGTCCCCTGACCCCGCGGCCTCTTGGATGGAATCTGCCACCATGTCGCTCGCTGCCAGCCAGCGCCGAGACCAACGTCGGCGGCTGGTCGTCTCGTGGAACCGCTCCGCGTCCACGCCGTCCTCCCAGCCCGAACCCCGCCGCCTGGCCGACTACGCGCCGGAGGCGCTGCCGGAGCATCAGCCGAGCCTGGCCACGCTCCTGCCCACGGGGCTGGGCGGCTTCGCGATCGCGGCGACCGGCCTCCTCGTCTTCTTCGCCGCAGCCGTCGGCGTGGGGCTCTGGGAGGCGGTGGCCGGAGGGCCGGTGTTTGGACGTGACGCCACGCGATTCGCGGCCACGCTGGCGTCAGTCCGCCGCTGCCTGGCCGTGCACTCGCTCCTTTCGCTGGGCGGCTGGCTGGCACAGATCAGCCTGGTCATCGCCACCGCGACGGCGCTCATCGTGCGGCTGATGCGTCGCCACCGACGGGACGACTACGGGGGCCGCTACCGGGCCTGGGGCTGGCTCGCCGGACTCTTCACGGTCACTGCGTGCGCGGGACAGGTGCCACTTGGGGAGTTGTTGTCCGCATCGCTTTCCGACGCCACAGGCATCACGCTCGGCCCGAACGGCATGGGCTGGTGGGTGCTGCTGGCAGGGCTGCTCTATGGTGCTGTTGGGCTCTGGGCCGTGCTGCCGCTGCATGAGCGGGCGGCAACGGGCGTCTGGCTGTCGCTCTGCCTTTCGGCCTGGGCTTCGGCGGCTGCCTGCGACTGGGCCGGTCAGAGCCGAGAACTTCCTGGACGGGACATCCTTCCGATTATCGGCAACGTCTGCTGGATGGCAGGCGGCGTGCTGGCGGCGATTGCGATGCTGGCGGCTGCACGGTCGGTGCTCCGCGAGGTGCGTGGGCTCCCGGGCCGCGCGGCCAGAGACCGTGCGTCGACGGCGGCCACGCCCGCCCAGACCACCCGCAAGGCCGCCGCCAATGCCATCGAGAGCGACGACGAGACCGACGACGTGTCTCGCTGCGACGAGGACGACGCCCCGCACGGCCAGCGGCACGGGCAGACAGAGTTCGTCGATGCCGCGGATACGCCCGAAGCAGACGAGGATTTCGAGCAGTCCGGGCGGCATCTCTCGAAGGCGGAGCGCAAACGCCTCAAGAAACTCGCACGTATGAGCCGGGCCGCCTGACAGCTTTGACGGCGGCGGGCCTGTGCCCGATAGTGCCGCCGGCACCGGAGTTTCACCATGACCGTCCGCACCCGTTTCGCGCCCAGCCCCACTGGCTACCTCCATATCGGTGGAGTGAGGACGGCGCTCTTCAACTGGCTCTTCGCCCGACAGCGGGGCGGGCAGTTCATCCTGCGCATCGACGATACCGACGTGGCGAGAAACGTCGACGAGGCCCTGGAACCAATTCTCTCGGGGCTCAAGTGGCTCGGCATCGACTGGGACGAGGGGCCGGGCGTGGGCGGACCGCACGCCCCCTACTTCCAGTCACAGCGGGCCGATCGCCACCGCGCCGCCGTCGATACACTGCTCGCGTCGGGCCACGCCTACCGCGACTTCGCCACCACCGCCGAACTCGACGAGGAACGGAAAGCCGCGCAGGCGGCCGGGAAACCGTTTCTCTACAGCCGTCGGTTCGCCGCCTTCACGGAGGCAGACGCGGCCCGGTTTGCCACCGAGGGCCGGCAGAGCGTGGTTCGCCTCAAGATGCCTCGGGAATCGGCGCTCGTGATCGACGACGCCGTCCGCGGGCGGGTCGAGTTTGCCTGGGAGCGGGAGCAGGATCATGTGATCCAGCGGGCTGACGGCTCGTGTCTCTATCACCTGGCCAGCGTGGTCGACGATCACGACCTTGAAATCACCCACGTGATCCGCGCCGAGGAGCACCTCTCCAACACGCCGCGGCAGGCCTTCATCGCGCTGTCGCTGGGCTATGAACTGCCCGCCTATGCCCATCTGCCGCTGGTGGCCGAGCCGGGCAGCCGCACGAAGCTGAGCAAGCGGAAGCTCGCGCAGTATCTCAAGAATCCCGACTTCAAGCAGGTGGCCGAGCATGGCACACGGATCGCCGAGCGGATCGGACTCACGGCCGACGCCGACACGTTCAATCCCGTGATCGTCGACTTCTACCGAGAAGTGGGCTACCTGCCGTGGGCGATCGACAACTATCTGGCGCTGTTGGGCTGGTCGTACGACGACAAGACGGAGTTCTTCTCGCGCGACGAACTGGTCAGCCACTTCACACTCGAGCGAATCAACTCTTCGCCGGCCAGCTTCGACCCGAAAAAACTCTGGGCCGTGCAAGACCACTACATGCACGAACTGTCGGTCGACGAGAAGCTGGCGTTCATGCTGCCGTTTCTTATGAAGGCAAAGCTCGTGGCCGATCCGGTGCCCCCGGAGGCGGCCGCGACGGTGCGGCGGGTGATCGAGGCCTCGGGCGACCGGCTCAAGGTGGGGGGCGACATCCTCGCCTACGCGGATTTCTTCCTGCTCGATGAGCCGCCGCTCGACGAGGCGGCCGTGAAGCAGCGGCTGGCGAAGCCGGGAGTCCGCGACCTCGTGGCGAAGTATGCCGCCGCGATCAGGAGCGTCGAGCCGTTCGAGCCGGCCCCGCTCGAAGAGTCGCTCAAGCGGGTGATCGAGGAGGCGGGGGTGAAGGTGGGCGATCTTGTGCACGCCATCCGCGTGGCGGTGACGGGCAAGACGGTCGGGCCTGGACTCTACGACTGTCTGGCGATTCTCGGCAGGGAGAAGTCGCTCGTGCGGCTCGAAAAAGCCCTGCCGCTGTGCGGCTAGGGCGGAGCTTCGTCACGCTTTCAGTCCGACTGGTCCATCGCTAGGAGTTTCTGCAGCAGGCCCGCCTGCTCGACACTCTGCTCATCCCCGGATTCGGCGGCCTTCCGCCACCGTTTGCGGGCGGCCTCGATCGCTCCTTTCGGATCGACATCCCCGTCGCCATCGAGTTTCGACACGAGGTGATACGAGCCGAGAATTAGGTCGTTGGCGGGGTTGGTCGCGTTGTCGAGAAAATCTCTGGTAACCCGGAAGCGAAGGCCCGAAATGGACGAGAGTTCATCGATGGTGAACCACTTGCCGCGTCCCTTGACCTGGAATTTGATCGAACCATCGGCGTCGTTCCTGGAGATGAAGGCCCCCTTGCCGTGCTTCGGCCCGAGATCGACGACGTTGTTTGCGTTCAACGCGGCCATGGCCTCATCCGCGAGCGGCGAGTACTGCTGGACATAACCAATTGCAAGCCGCATCGCCTGGGCTTCGTCGCACTCTGGATCAGCCATGAGCGCCTTCTGCGCATCCAGATCGGCCTCGTTGAAAAAGCCCTTGCGCACCTTTTCCAGGGCTGCTTTCACCTGGACTCGGGCCGCGGCGAGATCCCCTTTGGGCCTCATCAACGGGCGGGGCGGCGGCTCGGGCTCGGGGCTCGGCGGTGGGGCCCTGCCTCCCCCGGGGTTCACACGGGGACGCGGCGCGGGAGGGATTGGCTCGGGCCTAATTTCCGGCTGCGTTTTCGGAGCCGGTCGGGGCATGACGTCCTGCCACCACTGGTCGTGAAAGAGCTTGGCTCCAATCCCCGCCGCCGCCAGCATCACGAGAATGCCGACGATGCCCATCACGTTTTCCGCATCGAAGCCCGATCGCCGACGTGGCAGTGCCGTGCGGACGACCACCGGCGGCTCGGCTGGTGGCGGCTGATGCGACTGCCACGGATACGCGCCACCGGGCGGGGGCACCGGCGGCGGCTGCCGGTATGAAGCCGACGGCTGCGGTGGTTGTGCCTGAGCGCACTGCGCCACCATGAAGTTCCTGGCATTCGTCACCTGCTGCGTCATCCACTCCAGCTGTTGTGCCGGGATCTGGTGGGTGGCCGCCCGCAGCCGCGCTAGAAGCTGCGACGCAGCCTGATCGACAACCTGCGCGTTCCGCTCGTCGGCCGGGAGCAGCAGAAGCCTGTGCGGCACCGCGACGTCGGCGACATCGATGCCGCACAGCCTCAAAAACAATTCACGGGCATCGTTCACGATGGGGCCTTCCTTTCTCGCACAAAGAAATCGCGGCTGGCCGGGATGGATCGATGGGTCTTCCTCACGGGAACTGTGTCACGACGCTGGACGAGGTTTCACGCCCCGTCCGCAGTGAGCTCCACGTACTTTTGCAACCTGATCGTTTCGTCGGCGTCCAACGACTCCGCGGGTTCATTGTTGTCCAGGCAATGCTCCGCCCAGTCGATTTCGTTGAGCGTCAGGCCGCTGGCGAAGACCGCCCGGAGCACCTCCCGCCAACGCATCACCGACGCGATGTCGGTCTGGTTTCGCAACTCGTCGAACCTGAGGCGGAAATCGCTCCGCGGAAACGTGCCGTCGTACGCATATCTGGGATCAGCGTCATCGCCCGCCAGGGCCAGCGGGGGCGGGGGCACCTGCGGAGCGGGTACGGGAGCTACCGGCATACCGACCGCGGCCACCCGCGGCCAGTCGCGGACTTTCCACACCCGCTGTTGGCGGTAGGCCACCAGATGGTCAGCGAGTTCCGGCCGCATCGCACCGGGAGCACGCTCCGCGCAGACCTCAAGCAGGGCCACCGCCGGCTTCCAGTCCGCGGCATCGGCGGCAATCATGGCCCTGGCCCTGAGCACCTGCCAGCAGCCGTCGTTCACCACCACCGGCCCGGCTGTCTTGAAGAAGTTTCGGCCACGACCTGCATTCACCTCGTCGGCTTGCAGCAGCGACACCACGGCGTCCCCCCACAGGGCCGGCGGGGCTTCCTGAGCCAATGTTTCTCGCAGCTTGATCGCCTTTCCCACGGCCCGGCTGAAGTCGTCCGCGCCGTCGTGGAACTTGCGTTCCGCATAGGCATGCACACCGATGGCCCAGTCTTGCCCGATCAGGGTGGCCGTGTCGGGCAGGTTCTTGAGGTACCTCACGTAGTCCTGGCACATCCGAGGCTTGCCGAGCAGCAACCAGCCATGGCAGCAGTCAACCGCCACCGGCAATTCGTGCAGCTGCGAAGCCTTCAAAAAGTTCGACGCTCGCCGGAGGAGTTTTTCTGCCGCAGCGGGGTCACCGGCATAGATCTTCGCCACCGCGGCCGACACATGGGCTTCGACGAAGGCGTTCTCGTTAACACCGACCGCATCCCAGGCATCGGCCAAGGCCTTCGCCAGAGGATCGGTTGCATCCCTGGGAACGAGTTGTCCCATTTGGTAATAGATCTCAGCCCACTTTGGGCGGGCCGCTTGCAAATAGTTCTCGAGCGGGGCGATCCGCTGGCTCTTGAACGCGTTCCATTGCCCTTGGATGTTACCGAGTTTCGCCTTGGCAGCTTTCAGATTTTCCTCGGCAGCGGCGACATTCCCCCCCATGCCTCGACCGGCATGGCCGGTCGCCAAGTTTCTGTTTCTCTGCACCTGCGATGCCGCGCGGGCTACCCCCAGTTTAGCCACCTGGAGCTGGAGATTCAGTGGGCGTATCAGCGGCTGTCGCTCCTGCCAAAGCTTCTCCGCTTCAAAGTAGTCGTGCCACCGGTTTCCTTCCGCAAACTTCTGCGACTGAAAAAACGCTGTTCGTTGGGCGACCAATCCATGAAGACGCTGCACGGCATCGCTCGGCAGCACGACTGGCTTGGGAATATCGATGATCGCCGCGTTGCCCTGGGCCCACCCGATCGACATCCCACAGATCCAAAGGATCAGCGGCAACCAGGAGGCTACAGCATGGGCTCGGGGAAGATGCGGCATGGCGCTGGACGTTGTCATGGCTCCTCGAACTCCTAGGGACGTTGGCGACAACGCCCCGGACCGGGTGCCACCATTTTTGGCGGACTGCAATCTCGGTCATCCAGGGGGGGTTTGACGCCGTTCAGAGAACGCATGAGAATCCCTTTCGACACCCCTTCCCGCAAGGGGCCTTCCCCGACTCGAACGGCCCCCCCCGACTCGACGGTGGTTGCACCGCATGACGTCCGGCTCCGATTACGCCGCCGATTCGCCCCACGAGCGGGAAATCCGTCTCCAGTCGTGCCTCGAGCGGCTCGCCCGGGGCGAACTCGAGGCACGCGACGAACTGATCGCCATCGCCTGCGACCGGATGCGTGGCCTCGCCCATCGGATGCTCCAGACGTTTCCGACCGTCAGGCGGTGGAACGAGACCGAAGACGTGGTGCAAAACGCGGCCATGCGGCTTTACAGGGCCCTTGGCGATACGGTGCCCCGGGACGCCCGCGGATTCAGCGGCCTTGCGTCGCTGCAGGTCCGACGGGAACTCCTCGACCTCGCCAAGAAGCACGCCGGTCCGCAGTTTCATGCCGCCAGACACGAGACAAACTACCGGTTCCTCGACGGAGAAAACCGGGCCAAGGTCGACGACGCCCACGACCGCACTGAATCCTACGACCAACTTGAGCGGTGGACGCGACTGCACGAGGCGGCCGCAGATCTGCCGGAAGAAGAACGGGAGCTCTTCCACTTGGTCTGGTATCTGGGCCTGCAGCAGGAGGCGGCCAGTGCCCTGCTGGGATGCTCCGTCCGCACAGTCAAACGCCGCTGGGAATCAGCAAAATCGTTGCTGGCAGCCGCCGTGAGC
>JBILKZ010000239.1:0-3823 GCA_044376405.1 Pirellulales bacterium | reverse complement strand
AAACGACAGGATGTCGTGTTTTTCGTGAAGCCAGTTCGCTTCGGTGTTCGGGAAGCCCGCCCTCGCGGTTTTGCTTCGCAGGATGTCGTGTTTTTCGCGAAGCCAACTACGATACGCGGATGGCCGACGCTGATCTCTACGACTACGAATTGCCGCGGGAGCTCATCGCGCAGGAGCCGCTGGCCGACCGCTCGGCGGCGCGGTTGCTTGTGGTCGATCGCGCAACCGGTGTCTTGCACCATCGGCACGTTCGCGATCTGCCCCAGATCCTGCGGCCGGGAGACCGTGTCGTCGTCAACGACACGCGGGTCGTGCCCGCCAGGCTGGTCGGCCGCCGCGAGAAGACCGGTGGCCGTTGGGAAGGGCTCTTCCTCCGGGTCGATGCAACGAGCGGCGGCTGGCAGCTGCTCGCCAGCACCCGCGGGCGGCCGGCGCTCGGCGAGCGGGTGATGCTCACCGACCGCGACGGCGCCGATGCGGTGGCGATCAGGCTCGTGGGCCGTGCCGAGGGGGGCACGTGGCTGGCCCTGCCCGAAGTCGCCGAACCGTTCACCACGCTGCTCTCCCGCGTGGGCCGCGTGCCGCTGCCCGGCTACATCCGCGGCGGCGCGGAGCAGGAGGGCGACCTCGAGCGCTACCAGACCGTCTTCGCCCGTGAGGCTGGTGCGGCGGCGGCTCCCACGGCCGGCCTCCACTTTACTGAGTCGCTGCTCGCGGAACTGGCAGCCCGCGGCATCGGCCGCGCAAGCCTGACACTGCACGTGGGCCTCGACACCTTTCGGCCCATTTCGGTGGACCGGCTCGAAGACCACCCGATGCACACGGAGTGGTGCGAATGTCCTCCGGCGACCGTTGCCGCCATCACCGCGACGCGGGCCGCAGGAGGCCGCGTCGTGGCGATCGGCACGACCGCCGCCCGCACGCTCGAAACGGCCGCCCGCAGCGGCGAGCTCACGGCCTGGAGCGGGCCGACCGATCTGTTCATCAGGCCCGGATTCGAGTTTCGCGCCGTCGACTGCCTGCTGACGAATTTCCACATGCCGCGGACGACGCTGATGGTGCTGGTGAGCACGTTCGCATCCCGAGCGCTGATCGCGACGGCCTACGAGGAGGCGATTCGGCAGCGGTATCGGTTCCTCAGCTACGGCGACGCGATGCTGATCGAGTAGGGGGGGGCGGGCCGTCCGGTCGCTGGGCTTCGCACCGGTCGGCCGGAGGTGCTATCATGACAGTTGGTGGAGGTTCGTTCTTCCGGCGGTTGCCATCGTCGGTCCTCGTTTTTGGAGCTTTGCCATGGGCCATTCAGACCGTGTTCGCAGGCATTCGCGTCGCACCGGTGTCGATGCCGGCGGCTGCGAGGGATTTCGCACCATGACCTCCCGACGGCAGGCCGTGCGGGCTGGCGTGTTTGGCGCCCTCGGACTGTCACTCGGCGATCTGTTGCGGCTCGAGGCCCGCGGTGAAGCTGGCACGTCGGCATTTTCCGCGGAGGCGGGCGCCGGTGTGAAGGGAGCCCCGAAGGCCCTCAGCGTGATCCAACTCCATCTTCCCGGCGGCTTTCCCCACCACGAGTCGTTCGACCCGAAGCCGGAGTCGCCGTCTGAGTATCGCGGTTCGTTCGGCGTCTTGAAGACGAAGGGCGGCGACATCCTCAGTGAAAACCTGCCGAAGACCGCCGAGATCCTCGACAAGGTCTCGGTCGTGCGGAGTGTCGTCGGCAAGATTCCCGACCACGGTCTGGCGACCTACCACCTCTTCAAGGGCTACACGCCCTCCACCGTGATCGACTACCCCGCGATGGGGTCGATCGTCTCGCACGAACTCGGGCCGCGTGGCGACCTGCCGCCGTTCATCGCGATCCCGAGCATGCCGGGGTTCGTCGGCGGCACCGGCTTCATGAGCAGCGCCTATGGCCCTTTCGAGCTCAACGCCGATCCAAAAGACAAGGGTTTCAAGGTCCGCGACTTCTCGATTCCCGAGGGCATCTCGCTCGACCGGTTCGACCGCCGCAAGAAGGCGCGGGAACTGGTTCAGCAGCAGATGCGGGAGTTGGAAGCCGATCCCGACACGCTCGACACGATGGACAAGTTCTACAAGAGCGCCTACACGCTGCTCACATCGTCCAACGCCCAGAAGGCGTTCACGTTCGAAGGCGAGCCGGAGGAGACGTTCAAGCTCTACGGCAGCGAGGTGACCGGCGCCGTCAAGGGACCCGACGGCAAGTATCACCCCAAGGGCTTGGCTGAGCGGCTGATCATCGCCCGCCGGCTGGTGGAGGCCGGCACCCGGTTCGTTACCGTGGAATATGGCGGCTGGGACTCGCACGTCGACGTGCGAAACAGCTGCCTCGACCAGATGGCGCCGCTCGATCACGCGATCGCGGGGCTCGTCACCGACCTCGACCGTCGCGGCATGCTCGACACGACTCTCTTCTGGGTGACGAGCGAATTCGGCCGCACCCCGAAGATCAACCGCGAGAGCGGTCGCGACCACTGGGCGCGGGTCTATTCGATGCTGCTCGCGGGCGGCGGTATCGCCAAGGGCGTGATCCACGGCGCCAGCGACTCCACCGGCGGCGAGCCGGCGCGGGATGCGGTGCCGCTGGAGGACTTGCAGTTCACGATCTACAACCAGCTCGGCATCGATGCCAACAAGGAACTGGTGGCGTTCGGCACGCGGCCGATCGAGATCATCAAGGACGGCAATCTCGTCAAGGCCATCCTCAGCTGAGTCGGGATGTCGGCCGGCATGACGGCCGGCTTGGTGGTGCGCTTTTCTGTCGGGGTCGGTGTGGAGGAAGAAAAGGGAGAACGGCCATGGTCGCTGGATATGCTGCCGCCGTGTGCGGCTCGTTCGTGGAGCGTTGGTTGGCGCGGACCTGGGTTACGCGGGCCTGGGTTACGCGGGCCTGGGTTACGCGGGCCTGGGTGGCGATCGCTACCGCGGTCGTCTGCGTTGCCGTGGCCACCCGGCCGGCGGATGCCCACTGGAACAGCTTCAACTCGGTGCGGCCGCGGTGCGGCCAAGTCGGCTCCACGGTCGCTGTCACGATCTCCGGCAACTACATCGCCGACCCGCAGGAGTTCATCTTCTATCGGCCGGGCATCAAGGCCGTCGACATCTCCTACGAAGGCAAGTTCGAGCATGGCACGGTGAAGTGCACGTTCGAGATCGCGCCGGACTGCCCGCCGGGAGAGCACGTCTTCCGGATCCGGACGAAGACCCAGCTCACGAATGCCGCGACCTTTCACGTGAGTCCGTTCCCTGTCGTCGACGAGATCGAGGGCGACAAGGAGCGGAAGACTCCCGACAACGACTCGCTCGCGACAGCGATGCCGGTGCCGTCGAACGTCACCGTCCGCGGCACGATCAGCGGGAAGCCCAAGGACGATGTCGACATCTTCCGCGTGCCGGTGACCGCCGGCGGCCGGCTCTCCGTGGAGGTCGACGCGGTGCGAATCAGCGACATTCCGCACACGCACGGCGTCGAGCCCAACTCCTCCGATCTGTCCGTGCGGGTGCTCGATGCGAACGGCCGTGAACTGGCGATCAACGACGACAATCCGCTGCACACCCAGGATCCGCTGGTGTCGCTGAAACTGCCCGCCGACTATCCGTCGTCGGGTGCCGACGGCACGGTCGCCTACGTCGAGGTCCGCCGGACGATCTTCGGGTCGTGGCCCGCGCCCTACTCCGTGCACATCGGCAGCTACAGCCGTCCGCTCGCCGCCTATCCGGCCGGCGGGCCCGCCGGCAAACCGCTGCAGGTGAAACTGATCGGCGATCCGCTCGGCGACGTCGACCAGACGATCGCGGTGCCCGA
>JBILKZ010000240.1:0-3823 GCA_044376405.1 Pirellulales bacterium | reverse complement strand
ACCGTGCGGCACAGTGGGTCTATCTGGCGGGCGAGTTTGGCGGCAACCAGTGGGCCGTCCGCCGCGATAGCGGCGTGAACGACGTGGTCGTCTACCACGACTACCGCATGCTGGCGGGCTGGGAGCGACGGCCGGCCGATCTCGGCGTCAGCTGGCGATTGGAAACCGGCTGGGTGTTCGGCCGCCTCGTCGAGTATTACATCACCGACACCGCCGACTACCGCCCCAGCGACACGTTCCTGGTCCGCGCGGGCATCTGGTATTAGCCAGCCTCCACGTGAACATGCCCCGCTCAGCGGGCCCCACGTAGCAGCGGGCTGGCGGCGATGGCGTGGATGAGCGAACGGACGCCGTACTGCGTCGGGGCGGCCTCTGCCACGATCGCATCGATCGTGCGGCGGTCGGCGTAGGAAAGCTCGGCGCCGGTGGCATAGCGGGCCATGTGGCCGACGAAGGCGCGGGCGAGCCCCGCCGGGTCGTCGGCCAGCAGCTGTTCGAATTCGTCGATGCCCGTAAATCGCCCCCCGTCGGCGAGTTCGCCCGAGGCATCGACCGAGGGTCCGAGCCGGTAGCGGGCCTCCCACTGCTTCTGGGCTGCCTCCGGCGCAGGACTTCCCTTGTCGGTCGAGCGGTAGCGGTCGCGGTAGCCGCCGATGGGATCGAAGCATTCGAGGGCAAATCCCGGCGGGTCGATCTTCGCGTGACATGCGGCACAGCCGGCGTTCGTGCGATGCAGGGCGAGCTGTTCGCGAATCGTCGTCGCACCGCGGGTGTCAGGGTCGATGCCGGCGATACCCGGCGGAGGCGGCGGGGCCGGATCGTTCAAGAGCCGGTCGAGCACCCAGACGCCACGTTTCACCGGCGTCGTCGTCGTGCCGTTGGCGGTCACCTTGTGGATCGCCGCCTGACCGAGCAGACCGCCGCGATGGCTCTCCTTCGGCACAGTCACGCGGCGGACCTCGACGCCGTCGACGCCCGCGATCCCGTAGTGTTCGGCCACCCGCTGCGTAAGCATCGCGAAGTCGGCATCGACAAGCGTGCCGACCGGCAGATCCTTCGTGATCAGTTCCCGCAGGAAAGCGCGGGGCTCGGCAGCGATTCCTTCATGGAGCAGAAACGAATATTCCGGATAGAGCTGCCGGTCGGGGTTCGTCTCATTGATCCGGTGGAGTTCTAGCCACTGATCGGCGAAATCCTGGATGAAGCGGTCGCTCCTGGGATCGGCGAGCAGCCGATCGACCTCCGCGTGTAAAACCGCGGGATCGGCGAGCCGGCCGGAGGCAGAGGCGGCCAGCAGCGCGTCGTCAGGGGGCGAATTCCAAAGCCAATAGGCCAGCCGGGAGGCGAGCGTGCCGGCATCGGGCCGCACGTCAGCCGGCAACAACACAAACTCGGGCGACGTGAGGATCGCCACGTAGGCCCGCCGCATGGCATCCTCGAAGCAGTCGTTCGCGGCCAGGCGTTTTGCCACGAGCGCCACGTAGGGCTCGATCTCGTCGCCCTCGACGGGCCGCCTGAAGGCGCTGGGGAGGAAGTCGGCGACGAGCCTGCGGGCGTCTTCCAACGGCGTCGACGACTGCACGGTCTCCAAGGGCGGTTTGCGGTCGGCCGGAGAGAGATCGGTCTGAAACGCCGGCAGGTACAGCGGAGTCTGCCGGATAGGCTCGCGCTGGGGCAGGATCGCTTTTGAATCGGCAGGCACCGTCGCGATCGGTAGGTCGCCGAAGAGCCGTCGATGGCTTTCCGGTGGCCAGGATTCGTTGAGCGGCCCCTCGACCTCGAACCAGTCGAGGGCCACGCCCGAGCCGACAAATTCTGAGACGCCGCCGCCCTTCTGCCGGAAGTGGTGCAGATGTCCCATCAGCAGCGACACAGGATCGAACACGATCGACTCATGGGCGTCGAGCCAGGACGTGATCTCGTGCTCCCGGGGCTCGAGCGACGCCGCCGTGAACGTCGTCAGCAGCCGACCTCCCTCCTGCTGATGCCCCTCTTCGTGGGCCCGTAGGACGGCCGCCTGCGAGGTGGCTACGGCCTCGACCACGCCCTTGTTCAGCTGAAAGCCCCAAATCGACAGCCGCATGCGATATCTGCCCGCGTAGATCGGCGCCACGTTCATCGCCGCCTCCCAGCCGGCGAGATTCGGCCAGAGCAGGCCGACGGCACTCTGGCTTTTCGCGACCTCGTTCGCGTCGAACACCTTCTTTCGCTCTTCGGGACTGTTCTCCGGGATGGGCTTGCCCTCGGCGTCCTTGAGCCTGCCTGGGATCGGCAGGGCGGGATCGGGCTGCTTGTCCTTGAGCAGAATGAAATTGCCGTGGGTGAGATTGCCGCCGAACTTGAAGAGGCCCGCGGGATAGATCCGTCGCTTCAATACCGGCGGCGGCGTGCTCCGCGTTGCGATCGCGGCAGTGAGGGCCTCTTCAGCCGCGGCGGCATAGGCTGCGAGGTGCGCTGGCGACAGGTCGAGGCCGTCACCAATTTTTTCAAAGCCCGCGACGCGGCCGTCGGTGGGCAGCATGCCCTGGATGTCGAGCCGCGACAGGGCCAAGAGGTCGCGGAGCGTGTTTTCATATTCCGCACGGGTCATCCGCCGCATGCGGGCCCGGCCCGACCTCGCCATCCGTGCCGAGTCGGCCCGGAAGAGTTCCGCATCGAGCCACTGCGTGACTGCGTCGCGATCCTCAGCCGTGGGCTGCTCCGACTCCACAGGGGGCATTTCGCCGCGGGCGATGCGATCGTGGATCCGCACGAACCGTCGCAGGGTGGCAGGATCAGAAACATCCCGCGCGAGCACGGCCAGATCGAGCCCCGCCTCGGGGGTTTTGCCGGAGTGGCAGGAGTAGCAGTGCCGTTCGAAGAAGGTTTCCAGTCGGGATGGCTCAGCACGAGCGACACCCGCCGGCCAAGCCGTCAGCACGGCACAGAGCACAAGCCCGAGGTTTCCACACGACCTCATGCGTCGAGCCCCCGCAGCGTGCCGGTGCTCGAAGAAAACGCGTCGGTCTCGACGCCGAGCCGCTGCAGCATCGTGACGAAGAGGTTGGCCAGCGGCTCATTTCGCTTCTCATCGAAGGCGAGGTGGCCCGGATGCCGGTAGCCGCCGCCGGCGAGAATCAGCGGCAGGTTCTGGTTGGAGTGCGAGTTGGCGCTGCCGAGGCAGCTGCCGTAGAGGATCTGCGTGTGATCGAGCAGGGACCTGCCATGCTCCTGCGCGGCGCGAAGCGACGCGAGAAACTCACCGAAGGCCCGCATCTGCGCCTCCTCGATCTTTTTCAGCTCGGCGATCTTCTCAGGCTCATTGCCGTGGTGCGTGAGGCCATGGGTCTCGTTCTTGACGCCCGGCACGTGCGGCACGACCGAAAACGTGCTGAGTGTGAGCGTGATCACCCGCGTGGAATCGGTCTCGAGCGCCAGCCTCACGAGGTCGTACATGAGCTTCGATTTTTCGATCACCCGGGTTGCGTCGGCGATGTCGTCGGGCTCGGCATAGGCGACCACGGGCTTTGGCCGGTTCTCCCAGTCGATCGATCGGGCCAGACGGCTTTCGAGTTCGCGGACGCTCGAAAAATACTGGTCGAGCCGCGAGCGATCCTCCGGGGCGACCGACCGCTCGAGCCGACCGGCCTTGTCGAGCACGAGGTCGAGCACGCTGCCACCGGCCTCGATCCGCCGCATGGTCGCTGCCTTCTCCTCCGGGGTACCGGCGACGAACAGGCTGCGATAGAGCCGTTTGGGGCTCGTCTCGGGTTGAATGCCGACGCCCGACCGCGACACCGAGAGCGAGTTGGTGTAGTTCGCGCTGGCCTGCACGGAGAGCGGG
>JBILKZ010000033.1:0-32701 GCA_044376405.1 Pirellulales bacterium | reverse complement strand
CTGACGCCCGTGGTACCCCCGATTCCGCCGCCGCCAGCGCCGCCGCCGACGCCTGCCGAGCAGCCTTTCACCGACAACTTCAACCAGCCCAACAGTCCGGCGCTCTCCGGGTTTTGGGGCACCCGCATCGGCAGCATCGGTATCACCGATCAGGTGGCCGTATCGCGGGTCGCGGGCGTGTCGATCTCCACGCTCAACAACGTGAAGATCGTCGACTCGGCGAACCAGGCATTCGTCAACCTCCGCGTGGGCACGAGCGCGGGCCTCGTGGCCCGGTATACAGGTGGCGGCGACACCCGCATGTATCTGGCGAACATCGCCCGCTCAGGCAGCGGCTTCATCGGCCGCATCTACCGCAACACGGGGGCCTCGTGGACAGTTGTCACGAGCGGGATCATCACCGCCGCATCGGGCGTGCTGCGATTCGAAGTCGCCGGCTCGTCGCTCACGCTCCTCTTCAATGGTATCCGCGTTGCCGGCGCCTACGACACGGCGATCCCCGGCGCCGGTGGCGTGGGCATCCGGCTGACGGGCGCGGGCGCCACCCTCGGCAACTACTCGCAGAGCACGCTGACCGCACCTGTCCCAGTGAACGCCACGCTACCGTTCACCGACAGCTTCAATGGTATCGACATCCCCTACGTGCCTGGCTCGTGGACGAGGAGGATTGGTAATCTCGCCGTGGCGAGCAACGTCGTGGTCTCGCGTTTCAACAACGTGTCGATCATGGCACTCAACGGCGTCTCGACGCGAGACTCGAGCGCCCAGGCCTTCGTCAACATCGTCAACGGCACATCGGTGGCCCTCGTGGCCCGTTATACAGGTGCCGGTGACGCCCGCATGTATTGCGCCGGGCTTGTGCGGTCGGGGTTCAACTTCCTCGGCCGAATCTGGGTGAACAACGGCACCGGCTGGACGATCCTCGCCAGCGGCTTGTCGCCCGGCGGCTCTGGCATCCTGCGGTTTGACGTCGCGGGGTCAGCCCTGACGCTGTTTCTCAACGGCAGGCAGATCGCGGCGGCGGCGAACAAGGCGATCACCGGGCCGGGCACGATGGGCATCCGCTTCGTGGGCCCGGGCGCCGTGGCCGACAACTATTCTGCCATCGCCCTGACGCCTCCCACGCCCACGGCCACCACATCCCCCTTCAGCGACTCCTTCATCCAGCCCAACAGCCCCTTCCTTGGGAGCAACTGGGTGCAGGTCTACGGAAACATGGCGATCAGCGACGACACGGTCCTCTCTCGGATCAACGCCGCCTCCCTTGCAACGCTCTACGGCGTCAACGTGAAAGACTCCAGTTCACAGGTCACGGTGCGAGACTCCACCACGCAGGCCGTGGTGAACATCGGGTCCGGCATGTCGGCCGGTCTGGCCGCCCGCTTCAGGGGCACCGTTGACCACTGCATGTATTGGGCCGGTCTGGAAAAGGTGGGCGACGCCTATTTCGGTCGCATCTGGGTCAACAGTGGCATCCGGTGGACGCTCCTCGCCTCCGCCCCCGTGGCCGGCGGTTCGGGGCGCATTCGCTTCGACTGCATCGGCTCGGCACTGACGCTCTACCTGAATGGCGTGAGGATCGTCGGCGTGCATGACACCACGCTGCCCGGCCCCGGAGCCGTCGGACTGCGACTGGCCGGCGACGGCACGACGGTCGACAGTTACGCCTACTTCGCCCGGTGAGACGGGTGACGAGCATGGCAACCGATATCCGTTGAGCACACGGAGTCCCCCGGCCTGCGCCGGGGGCTTTTATGCGTGGGAGTCCCCCGGCTTGCGCCGGGGGCTTTTATGCGTGGGAGTCCCCCGGCTTGCGCCGGGGGCTTTTATGCGTGGGAGTCCCCCGGCTTGCGCCGGGGGCTTTTATTCACACGGCACGTGTCACCCGGCCAACAACGACCGGATTCGCGGGTCGGCCAGCGTCTCGGCGATGAACCGGGCACCGGTGAAATCGTGCCGCCGGCTGTGGCCACCCGGCACCGCCACGGCGACCGCCCCAGCCGCCACGGCCGCCTTGCATCCCGCCTGTGAATCCTCGAGCACGAGCATCGCTCCGGAGTCGACGGCCAGTCGCCGCGCGGCCGACTGGTAGATCTCCGGATGTGGCTTGCCATGGGTCACGTCGGCGCTGGTCAGCACAAACGCAAAGCGGTCACGGAGACCCACCCGCGAGAGCACATCGTGGGCGAACTGCGGCCCGCTGCTAGTGGCAACACCACGGTCAATGCCGCGGACGTCGAGCAGATCGAGCAGGTCCACCGCTCCCGGCATCGTCCGCAATTCCTTGTCGAGCAGTGACTGGAAAATCTCGTGCGTCTCGGCGGCCAGCGTCTCGGCCGTGTCGGCAAGGCCGTGCCAGTCGATCATGATCTTGAGCGACACCTGCTGCGGCCGGCCCATCATCGCATCGAGCAGGTCGGGCTCGAACGACTTGCCGCGCCGACGAAGGAGTTCCGAACCGACATGCTGATAAAGTTCCTCCGTGTTGACGAGCAGACCATCGAGGTCGAAGGCCACGGCCTCGATACGGGGTAATGCGGTCATGGTGCGGCTTTCCCTGTCACTTCAACCGATAGACCGCGTAGCCGCGGTTGGCATGGAGGCGTTCGAACGGCAGTGTGTCTACCCCGGGCACATCGAGTGGGATGATCGCATGGGTGGCGTCATACTTCTCGGCGACCGTCGTCAGCCGCTCGGCCCCCAGGGCTGCCGTCGATCGTTCCATGTTCGCGAAGCTGCCGTCGCGTGAAAAGCAGTCAACAAACCGCTTTCGCCACTCGACGAGCGACCGGGCATCCTGCGGGCTGTTCTTCCAGCCCACGACCTCGCGGCGGCCGGTCCACCATGTAAAGCTGGCCGCGCCGCGGGGAGTGAGGAAGCAGGCATCGGCCGGGGTGTTGGCTGCGACCCAGTCGCAGACATTCCGCCATGCGGGGGCATCGACCTTTGAATCGCTGCGGGCCATGAGTGCCGCACGGCCGGGGAGCGGCCAATGCCGGCTTTCGTGAGCCAGATCGAGACAGAGGAGCAAGGCCACGATCGAACGGATGACGGCGGGCCCGGCTGAAAACAGCATGCCGATAGCAGCGTTGTCCGCGAGCACGGCGGCCGCGGCCGTGGCCAGCCCGAACGGCACGAGCACGTCGGCCAGCCGAAACCAATAGAAACGCAGCAGGCTGTAGGCCACGTTCGCTGCGAAGGGTTCGAGCAGCGAGATGGCCACGCCCGCCAGTGAAATTACGAGCGACGCGAGGATGAACCGATCGACACGTGTACGGGCAGCCTGTTCCATCGGCGATGCCACCGGTCGTCGCCCACGCACAAGCCACCAGAGCAGGATCGCGAGCAGATGCCGCGCCAGCATGCCGTCGGCAAACGTCCGCAGCAGCAGGTGATGGGAGAGCCGCTCGACGACATGAATCTTCGCGGCCGCAGCCCGCATGGTCGCATCGGCGCCGCTCGAGAGTCCAAGCGCCGGCACGACACCGGCGGCGGCGAGCAGCAGGCCGGCGGCCACGAGCACAACGCTCGCAAGCCGTGCGGGCTTCGGTGCTGCGGACGGACCGCCAGAGTCGCCGTTCAATCGGTGACTCAAAAAGCCACCGCACCAGCTCATGACGAGAGCCACGAGCCCCCAGCCGCCCACGATCGGGTGCAGTGCCGTGGCTGCTCCCAGCGCCAGCCAGGCCCAGGCCAATCGGCCCCGCCCGATCTCGCCGACCGCCGCGAGCACCAACGCCCATGCAAAGACCTTCGACTCGCAGCCGCCGATCACCCATTCGCCGGCCGCGGTCGTGTGCCGCAGCGCCAGTGAGAAGAGGGCCGCCGCGAGGATCTTCGGCCACGCCCCCGCCAGCAGCGGCATCGTTGCCCAGCGGAATCCACAGGCCAGCGACAGCCAGCCGAGCCACCGGCCGATCCAGGCCGCCTGTTCGAGCGAGACCACTGCCGCGATCGGCCCCATGAGCAGGTAGAACACGCCGTGGGCGTCGGGGGTCTCGAGGAAAAAATCCCCGTTGCCCCAGGCGGGATCGGCATAGTGCCGCGCCTTCGTGAGGTAGGCCGTCTCGTTGACGTCGGGCACGGGCCAGGCCCCGGCGGCCACGAAGATCGCGAGGATCGCCAGCACTTCAATTCCTGCGCGTGCCCAGCCGTCCCGTGAAGCCTCCGGGGCGTGCGTCACTGCCGCGTTGGTGCTGTCGCTTTCCCGGGCCATCGTCCGTCCCTATAACCTCAATCATCACTCGCGAATCCCGCGAACCCGAACATCACGAAACGTTGATCAGCCCCAAGGTTTGATCAGCCCATAGGATAGCGACAACCCCATGCCGACTCCCTCCTCGCCCCGTCCGACCCCCTCCGGCCGCGGCGGTCTCCTGCGGGAGGCGGTCGAGGAATCGACGATCGCCATCGTCGGCGCTCCCTTCGCGCTCGCTGCCAAACTCGTCGAACGTGAGGGATTTCACGCGATCTATCTCTCGGGAGCCGCCTTCTCGGCGGGGTCGCTCGGCATTCCCGACATCGGCCTGTTCACGCTCGACCAACTGGTGGAACAGACCCGCGTGCTCGCTGGCTCGGTCGCGATCCCGCTGGTGGTCGATGCCGACACGGGATTTGGCGGCCCCCGTGAGGTGGAGGAGTGCGTGCTGAAACTGGAAGCGGCCGGGGCGGCGGCGATCCAATTGGAAGACCAGCAGTCGGCCAAGCGGTGCGGCCATCTGGCCGGCAAGCAACTCATCGACGAAGCGGAGATGTGCGAGAAGATCGCCGCGGCGGCCGCCGCCCGGCGGGATCCCTCGACCGTAATCATCGGGCGGACCGATGCCCGGGGCGTGACCAGCCTCGACGACTGCCTGCGCCGCATGCATGCCTACCGCGATGCCGGCGCCGACTGGCTCTTCCCCGAAGCCCTGCGGTCGCGGGACGAGTTCCGGCAGGTTGGCGACGAATTCGCACCACTGAACACGCCGCTCTTGGCCAACATGACCGAGTTCGGCGTCAGCCCGCTGGTGGCGCTCGAGGATCTCTCTGCGATGGGCTTTTCCGCCGCGCTCTATCCCGTCACGCTCATGCGGATCGCGATGAAGGCGATGGAGGCCGGCCTCGGCATGATCGCCGACGAAGGCACGCAGGAAAATCTCCTCGATCTGATGCAGACCCGCGAGGAACTCTACGACCTGCTCGACTACGATCCGGCCCATCCCGAGGCCTGGCTGGCAAAACACTCCGAAGGAAATGCCTCATGAACGCGCCATCAACCCCGCCATCTTCTTCCCAAAACGCCGCCAGTGAATTCGCCCGCGGTCTGGCCGGCATCGTCGCCGGCCGCACGGCGATCTGCTCGCTCGACGGCGACCTCCGTTACCGCGGCTATTCGATCGATCCGCTGGCCAAGGCTGGCAACTTCGAGGAGGTGGCCTACCTGCTGCTCTACGGCGAACTGCCGACGGCCGCGGAATTGGCGGCATTTTCCAGCGGCGTGAGCGAGGCGGCCCGGTCGCTCGATCCCGCGGTGGTCGACGCGCTCGAGCGGCTCGCCGTCTCCGCCCCCCACGCCTCTCCGATGGATGCCCTGCGCACCGGCGTCAGCATGCTCGGCCAGGTCGAGCAGGACAATCTGCCCGGCTCCCGTGAGCAACTCCTCGCCCAGGCCGAAAAGCTGCTCGGCCAGGTGCCGGCGATCCTGGCCGCATGGATGGATCTCGCCGCGGGCCGCCGCATCGCCGCCTGGCCGGAGGGTTCCATCGCCAAGGCGTTGCTCGAGCGGCTCACCGGCCACGAGCCGGCCAAGGAGCATGTCGCCATCTTCGGCACCACGCTCGTGCTCTACGCGGAGCACGAGTTCAACGCCTCCACGTTCACCGCCCGCACCGTCGTCTCCACCGGCTCCGATATGCATTCGGGCATCACGGCCGCCATCGGGGCCCTCAAGGGCCCGCTGCACGGCGGCGCCAACGAGAAGGTGCTGGAGGTGCTCACGCACATCGGCTCGGCCGACCGGGCCGACGCGTGGGTGCACGAGCAGTTTGCCGCCAAGCGGGTGGTGATGGGCTTTGGGCACCGCGTCTACAAGGACGGCGACGTCCGCGCCAAGCTGCTCGGCAGGATGTGCCGCGAGATGGTGCGGGGCACGGCGGGCGAGGCGATTGAAGACCTCGCCGAGCGGGTCGAACGGCTCATGCTCTCAGCCAAGAGCCTGAAGCCCAACCTCGACTGGCCGGCCGCCCGCGTCTACCACGCCCTCGGCCTGCCAGTGCAGGTATTCACGCCGATTTTCGTCGTGGCACGGATGAGCGGCTGGACGGCCCACATCATCGAGCAGATTGGAGACAACCGACTCATCAGGCCGCTGTCGCTCTACAGCGGGCCGTCGCCCCGCGACTACCAGCCGATCGAGGGCCGCGGCTGATTCCTCGTCGGCAGCCTACTTGATGCTCGCCGACTGGCCGACCACGCCCGCGGGCTGCTCCACCGTCGCCTGCACGGTCACGGCGGGCACGGCCCCTTCGCCGAGATCGGTCGCGATCTTCAGCTGTCGTTCCACCTTGCCCGACATGGTGCCGGCGGCGAACGTCACCGGCAGGATGTGCACGGTGGCGGCGGTCGTCTTCGGCTCACAGGTGAGGCACCCATCGGAGCAGGTCACGCCGGTCACGCAGAAGGGACGGTTGGCACGCACGACGATGTTCTTCGTCACGCTCGCCCCGGGCTGCACGGTACCGAGCGCCAGGAGTTGCGGGCTCACCGTGACCTCCGCCACGATCCGGCCTTCGACGTCCATGGGAATCTGAGCGGCGCGGGGATCGTTGGTGACGAGGATCAGCTGGCCATTCACATAGCCCGCGGCGGCTTCCGGCTTGAGACGAACCGTCAGGTCATAGGCAGACTGGCTCGGGCTGTGCGTCGGTTTCGACAGCGAGACCTCGAAATTCGCGTTGGCACTCCGCACGTCTTTGATCTCCCAGGGCGTGCTGCCGACGTGGGTCACGCGGACCGATCGCTCGGCCCCCTTGCCGAGGTCGACGTTGCCCAGATCGACGAACGGCGGGTCGAAGGTCACATCGCCGCGGATGTTTCCTGCCACCCGCAGCTGCACCTCGGCGAAATACGGCTTGTCGAAGGTGACCGTGAGCGTGGCCCCGTGCTGACCGAGGAACGTCCGCGTGTTGAACTTGGCGACGACCTCGCCGGTCTCGTGCGTCTTGAGGTCGCGAACGGTGACCTCGGGAGACGTGCAGCCGCAGCTGGTCCGCACGCTGACGACGTGCAACGGTTCCTTATAGATGTTGCGGAACACGAAGCGGTATTCCGTCTTCGATCCCTTGGCCACCGTGCCGAAGTTGTGGCTCGTGCTGGAAAACATCTTCGTGGCCCATTCCTGCGCGAAGGCCGCGTCCGACGGCGCCAGCATGACCGCGAGCGCACCGGCGGCAAGCACTGTTTTGCGGAAGGTCACCGAGCCTGTGGAAAACATGCGAGCGATACCAGGGGTGACGAGGGCTGCCATGCGGAAACCTGAGGCGAACGAAGAAAAGCGTACGGATGGCATTGGAGGGCCGTCAATGTTTCTGGGAAGAGGGGGGAGGGGCGGGATACGAGTCCGCCTGCCCACAAGTATCCCCGTTGGAAGGTGTCTGGGCGTGAAACGTCTGTTTTTCCGGCAAAAAAATGGCTTCCCGAGTGCGACACGACCGATACAGCCCGTGGGGTTTCCAGCACCGGCAGGGTCTACCGTATAGAATGTCGGCACGGGCCAAATGTCCCGCCGGCAGCCGCGAGGCCCGCTGGCATCGGTGTCTGGCGTCTATGCCTGGCATCGGTGCCTGGGCATGGCTCCGGACAGATCCACGAAAGGGACTCCAAGAACAACAAATCAGGGGGCGTACCGGTTTCGACCGGATGGCAAGAGGTTCAGATTGCGTGTCGTGGTTGGTCGGCTGGCCACGTTAAAAGTCGACCAAGCTTCAATTGCCGAAGCTCAGTTTTCTCTGGCTGCTTAATTAAGCAACCCCGAGCGATGGCCCCAGTCGGAAGGGCCTCCCAATCGGTCGCCAAATCCGACTCGCCCCGTTTCACCGCCTGGTACGGGCGGGGCTAAAAAAGTTCTGGGCTGGTTGGCGACGCACCCTGTCGGCCGGGGGCGCGCCCGCGAGACTTAAATCGACCGGATACACACGTAGACGTTTGTTCTGAAACATCACGGGACGCGGGTTCGACTCCCGCCGCCTCCACTCCTTTTCTTTCCTTTCCTTCCTGCGGGTTCATCCATTCCCACGGGCCTTCCGGCCGCCGTCCAAGCCATGCAATCCAACATCTGAAGGAGAGAATCCTGCGCATGATGCGACTCACGCTGCGGACACCACACATTCTCGCATGTGGCATCTCTCTCGCACTGGCCTGCTGGTGCCCGATCGTTCAAGCCGCCGACCCGGCCGCCGGCACTGGCTTCACGAAGATCCAACTCACGGAAAACTTTCACGCCGAGGGCGCCGGCATCGGCGACATCGACCGCGACGGTCATGTCGATGCCATCTATGGCCCCTTCTGGTACGCCGGCCCCGACTTCAAGACGCGACACGAGATTTACCCCGCCGAGAATTTCGACCCGAACAAATACTCCAACAACTTCATCACCTTCATGGCCGACATCGACGGCGACGGCTGGCTCGACGTGATGGCCAACGTCTGGCCCGGCAAAGAGGTGGCGTGGTTCCGGAATCCAGGTAAGGATTCGGTGAAGGAGCCAGGGGCATGGAAACGCCACCTGGCGTTTCCGGTCGTTGACAATGAGTCGCCCGCCTTCGCCGACGTCACGGGAGACGGCAAGCCCGAACTCGTGTTTCACACCGGCGGCGTGCTCGGCTTCGCGCAACCGAGCGAACCGACCGGCGTCGACCGCTGGACCTTCAACCGCTGCTCGGAGCCGGCCAAATGGGGGCAGTACCAGCACGGTCTGGGCATCGGCGACGTGAATGGCGACGGACGGGCCGACCTGCTGATGGCCGAGGGCTGGTGGGAACAGCCTGAGAAAGTCTCCGGCGAGCCCTGGAAGAAGCATCCCGTTGCCTTCGGGAAAGGCGGCGCCCAGATGCACGTCTACGACGTCGATGGCGACGGCGACCAGGACGTGATCACGAGCCTGGTCGCCCACGGCTACGGCCTCTCGTGGTTCGAGCAGCTCAAGAAGGCGGACGGCGAGATCGACTTCGTGGAGCATGCGATCCTGCCGGCCAACGCCGAGGGCACCCTCAATGGCGTGCAGTTTTCGCAGGCCCATGCGGTCCACGTGGTCGACGTCAACGGCGACGGCCTCAAGGACGTGATCACCGGCAAGCGGTTCTGGGCCCATGGCCCCAAGGGCGACCCCGATCCGGGCGGCCCCGCCCTGCTTTACTGGTTCGAACTGGTGCGGGAAGGTGGCAAGACCGGGGCCGATGCCGTGAAGTATGTGCCGCACAAGATCGATGACGCCTCGGGCGTGGGCACGCAGTTTGCCGTGGGCGACCTGAATGCCGATGGCCGCATCGACATCGTGATCGGGAACAAGAAGGGCGGCTTCGTCTTTCGCAGTGAGGCTCCTGCACGATAGGCCGCGCTCGGCCCGATTTCCTGGAATTCCCGGCATAAACGGCCCAGCCGGCATTTCTGCAACGCTTTTCTTGACACGCAGTGTTCACGAAGTAGTGTTGAGAGAATCCCTTTCTACGAGTGCTGCGGCAGGTGAGGCTTATTCCGCAGGGCGAAGAGATCACGGCGCATGCCGGCTGATCCCGCCCAGGCAATAAGTGGCATCGACGACGAACTCTTGCCGTTGCAAAGCAGTCTTGTTGTAGGGCCTTTTGGATGATTCTCGTCACGGGCGGCGCCGGCTTCATCGGCAGCAACTTCGTTCTTGACTGGCTCGCCGCCGGCGACGAACCGCTCGTCAACCTCGACGCGCTCACCTACGCCGGCAACCTCCAGAATCTGGAGGCGATCGAGGGTGACCGCCGCCATTTCTTCGTGCGTGGCGACATCTGCGACGGCGATCTGGTCGCCGCGCTGCTGAAGGAGCATCCGATCCGGGCGATCGTGCATTTCGCCGCGGAGAGCCATGTCGACCGCTCGATTCATGGCCCGGAGAACTTCATCCAGACCAACATCGTCGGCACGTTCCGGCTCTTGGAGGCCGCACGCGGCCACTGGACGTCGCTCCCGCCCGACGCCCAGGCGGTCTTTCGCTTTCTGCATGTCTCCACCGACGAGGTCTACGGCTCGCTCTCTCCAAGCGATCCACCCTTCGCCGAGACCAACCAATACCAGCCCAACAGCCCCTATTCGGCGAGCAAGGCCGCGGCTGACCACCTCGTGCGGAGCTATCACCACACCTACGGCCTGCCGGTGCTGACGACCAACTGCTCCAACAACTACGGCCCGTTTCACTTCCCCGAGAAGCTAATCCCTCTCTGCATCCACAACGCCTTGGCCGGCAAGCCGCTGCCGATCTACGGCGACGGCATGCAGATCCGCGACTGGCTCTATGTGAAGGACCACACAAGCGCCGTCCGCCGCGTCTTGGAGGCCGGCACGCCGGGCGAGACCTACAACATCGGCGGCTGGAACGAAAAGCCGAACATCGAGGTGGTGAAGACACTCTGCCGGATCCTCGACGACGTGCATCCGAAGTCGGATGGCACGAGCTATGCCGACCAGATCACGTTTGTGAAGGACCGCCCTGGCCACGACCGGCGGTATGCGATCGACGCCCGTAAGACTGAGGCCACGCTTGGCTGGAAGCCGGTCGAGACGTTTGAAACCGGCATCCGCAAGACGGTCCGCTGGTATCTCGACCACCAGGACTGGGTGGCAAACGTCGTCAGCGGTGGCTATCGCGACTGGATCGACACCCACTACGGGGCCACCAGCACATGAGCTACACCACGAAACGCAAGGGGATCATTCTCGCCGGTGGCTCGGGCACGCGGCTTCACCCCGTGACACTGGCCGTGTCGAAGCAGCTGCTGCCGGTCTACGACAAGCCGATGATCTACTATCCGCTCAGCGCGCTGATGCTCGGCGGGATCCGGGAGGTGCTGATCATCTCCACGCCGCACGACACGCCGCGGTTTCAAGAACTGCTCGGTGACGGCAGCGCGTGGGGCATGACGATCGAATATGCGGTGCAGCCGCGGCCGGAGGGGCTGGCTCAGGCGTTCATCATCGGCGCCGACTTCGTCGGCAGCGGGCCGTCGGCCCTCGTCCTGGGCGACAACATCTTCTACGGCCACGGGCTCGTGCAGCGGCTCCATGCGGCCAACAGTCGCACGACCGGCGCCACGGTCTTCGCGTATCCGGTCGCCGACCCGGAGCGGTATGGCGTGGTGGAGTTCGACGATGCCGGGCGGGCGAAGTCGCTGGAGGAGAAGCCCACGGCTCCTCGCAGCCGGTATGCCGTCACAGGGCTCTATTTCTACGACGAGCAGGTGGTGGACATTGCCCGCAGCCTGAAGCCGTCGCCGCGAGGTGAACTCGAGATCACCGACGTCAACCGCGTGTATCTCGAGAGAAAACAGCTCAACGTGGAGATCCTGGGCCGGGGCGACGCCTGGCTCGACACGGGCACACACGACAGCCTGATCGAGGCAGGGCAGTTCATCCAGACGCTCGAAAAGCGGCAAGGACTCAAGATCTCCTGCCCGGAGGAGATCGCCTGGCGACGCGGCTGGATAAACGACGAGCAGCTGGCCGCGATCGCGGAGCCGCTGGCCAAGAGCGGCTACGGGGACTACCTGCTCGGCATCATGAAGGAGAGCGTGTTTTGACACCTCGGCTCGCGAGTTGCGCCGACCGCCGATTCTTTCACCGCCGCGGGCCGGCAGGCCGCACCACACCACCGCAGAAGCCGCACAACCCGCCTCATCCTTCCTACCGACAAACCTCCCGCAGTTTTCTTGACAGCATGATTTCGTGACCTAATGTCAATCTGACCCGTTTGCATGAGTGGGCCACCAGCCCAGCGCCCAATCGCAGTCTTCGATATCCACGACGAGCACACATAGCCTTTCGAGAGAAGATGGATTTATGGTTCGCAATATCGCGTTGATCACCGGTGTGACCGGCCAAGACGGCTCCTATCTTGCCGATCTGCTGCTCTCGAAGGGCTACGAGGTGCATGGGGTCGTGCGCCGATCGAGCAGCTTCAACACGCGCCGTCTCGAGCATGTGTATCACGACCGTCACGCCGGCGGCCGTCCGCTGACACTGCACTATGGCGACGTGGCCGATGGAAACTGCCTCGCCCGCATCATTCGCGAGGTGCGGCCGACGGAAATCTACAACCTCGCCGCCCAAAGCCATGTCCGCGTCAGCTTCGATCAGCCGACCTACACGGCCGATGTGACCGCGGTGGGCACGCTCCGGCTCCTGGAAGCGCTGCGCGACGTGCAGGACGCCATCGGCGAAACCATCCGATTTTACCAGGCATCGAGTTCGGAGATGTACGGTAAGGTCGTCGAGATCCCCCAGAAGGAGACGACGCCGTTCCATCCGCGGAGTCCCTACGGCGTCGCCAAGACCTACGCCCACTGGATTACGGTCAATTACCGCGAGAGCTACGGACTGCACGCGAGCTGCGGCATCCTCTTCAACCACGAAAGCCCACGGCGGGGCGAGACGTTCGTGACCAGGAAGATCACGCGGGCCGCCACGCGGATCAAGCTGGGCCTGCAAGACACACTGTTTCTGGGCAACATCGATGCCAAGCGAGACTGGGGATTCGCCGGCGACTACGTCGAGGCGATGTGGCTCATGCTGCAGCAGGAAGAGCCCGACGACTACGTGGTCTCGACGGACGAGACCCACACCGTCCGCGAATTCTGCGAGAAGACGTTCGCGCAGCTCGGGCTCGACTGCGACGACTTCATCAAGATCGACCCGCGATATTTCCGACCCGCCGAGGTCGACCTGTTGCTCGGTGATTCCACGAAGGCCCGCACCAAGCTGGGATGGAAGCCGCGAGTGTCGTTCGACCAGCTTGTGGAAATGATGGTCGAGGCCGACCTCGTGCTCGCCGAACAGGAGAAACTCCTGCGGGGCGAGGGACATGCCGTGGTGCTTGTGAACGACTGATTCTCCGACCGACCGCGTTGTTTTCCCCACCGCCCCGATTCACCCCCTGCACCGAGCATCCCGTGTTAATGGAAGCCGCCGACCACACCGCCCCCGATCCAACCGTCACCGCAAGGGACCCGGTCACCGAGGCGAAGCAGGCCATCGCGAGCCTGCCCGGAATCAAAGGCACGATCGCCGTGATCCGCATGTGGCCGGAGCAGGCCTGTGCCGAGCACGAGTGCGTGGAGCGGATTCGCACTGCCGCCGAACTCGTCGGCGTGCGGGTGATCGAACTCGACAAGTTCGGCCATATCGTCGGGACGCCACGGCAGCGGGTGGCACGCGAGGACGTCGACTTCGTCATCCACCTCCACTACGAGACAGCGAAGACCTACGACGCCGTCTCGGTGGCCGCGATGTGGAATCCGACGCAGTTCTACTTCGACTGGGGCTTTGACCGGCACTGGTCGAACCAGATGTCGCACGACGTCTACGCCTACACCGGCTCGCCCGAGATCAAAAAGCTCGTGCGTGCCTCGCGGGGAGACTTTGTCGCCGCGGACATGCCGCTGTTGAACCACACGCTTGCCGACCCGATCATCCCCCCCCGGCTGCACGACGAATACCGCGTCTTTTATTGCGGCATCAACTGGGAGAAGCTGACCAACAAGCCGGCGCGGCACGACGCCGTCCTGCGTGAACTCGATCAGAAGGGCGTGCTGGATGTCTACGGGCCGACGGAAATCCGCGGCGTCAAACTGTGGGATGGCTACAAGGGCTACCATGGCTCGCTCCCCTTCGACGGCCGCACGATCATCGGCAAGATCGCCGATGCCGGCGCGTGTCTGGTGTTCTCGTCTGAGGCGCACATCAATTCGGGCATCATGTCGAGCCGTCTCTTCGAGGCGATGGCGGCCGGCGCCGTCGTCATCGGCGACGAGCATCCCTTTCTGCCTGCCGCGATCGGCGACAACTACATCCGCGTGCCTTCCACGCTTCCAGCAGAAGAGCGGGTGAAGCGGATCGTGGAGGCCTTGGAGCGGTTTGGGCGTGATCCAGAGGAGGCTTTGGCGCTGGCCTCGGCCTCTCAACGGGCATTGCTCGAGTCCTATCACCTCTGCGCACAGTTGGCGAACGTCTACGAAGCCGCGCACCGGTTCAGCGAGCGTTCGCGGGCGTTGACGCTGCCCTCAGCCGACCCCGTGGTGGATCTTGTCGTTCAGCCGCTCTATGGCGATGCCAGCGTCGTGCTGAACCGCGTCAATGGTCTGGCCAAGTCCTGCCGAGGGCGGGCTCGGATCACGGCGCTCGTCGACCCGAAGCTGCGGGAGTGGTACGAGGGCCACGTCGACGCCGCCGTGCAGATCGTGCCCCTGCCAGACGCCCAGGACCGCATTCTGGACCCGATGGAGTGCTTTGAATTGGCAGGGGACCGGCTCACCTGTCCGAAGGTGGCGTTCCTGCTCGGTATCGAAGAAGTGTTTCCGGAGACCTTTGCCGCCGCCTGCATCGAGGCCGAAGGGCATCCGGTGGCGCGGGTCGGCCATGTCTTGCGGCATCGCGACAAGACGGGGAACGTGTTCTACGACTACTTCCGCGGGGCGGGCGATCTCAACACGCTGCACGAACCAGCTTTGGGCTGTGTGATTTTCGACCGGGATTGGCTGGCCAACCGAGTGCCGCTGCGGACCATTTCATGGAAGGATCTCTGCCGGATGGCGGTCCTCGAGCGGCAGACGGTGGTCGACTGCCCCACGACGGCGATCGTGATCGACATCACCGACTACGAGCGGATTCTGCACCGCTTCGCGCCGCCGCGGGCGGTGCCGCTCGACATCGAGACCATGGCGAGGTTGTCGGGCAACGTCCAGGAGTCGATCTCGTCGGGAGCCATCGTGGCGGCGTGCAGACCGGCTGCGGTCACTGCAGATCCGGTACGTGGCCTGTCGGCCGAGAATCTGATCGAGACCGTGCATGCGATGGACCAGGAGAAGCGCTGGCGGATCATGCTCGACCTGTATCACTCGATCCCGATGCCTGCCTGGACTCGCGGGCTTGTGACCTTCTTCCGTAAACACGTCGGCATTCGTTGACCCACCCGCCGCACAGAAAGCACATCCAGGAACGAAACCAATGCTGATGAGCCCATCAAACGACGTCCAGCCTCAGGACGTGGCAGGAGACAGTGATGCCACAGGTCTGACCGGGCAAGGAGATCGGGCACGGAACCTTCTGCAAACACGAGTCGATGTCGCACTCGACTGGGCTGGGAAGGCTGCGGCATTCTGCGTTGCGCGGCTGCAACTGTCCTCGGAGTTTGTCTTCGCCCTGGTGATGACGACCATCTTTTATTACCCGTCGCTGCGAAACGGGTCTCGAGACGCGGGCTTTCTCTACGGCGGGGACGTGATTGGCTTCTACTGGCCGTACCTTGCGAAACTGCAGTACCTTCTCTCGAGGCGACACTTCGTCGCGCTCGATTTCGGCCAGTTCAACGGCAGTGCCGACTTTTTCCTGGCCGCGAATTTCTTCCCGTGCCACCCGCTCTTCGTTGTCTGGTCGCTCTTCAGTTCGCCTGAGGCAACGACCTTCCAGGCTGCCGGCCGCATCCTCGTTCTCGCTCTCGCCCTCCACAGCTTCGTTGCCTGCTACTTCGCAGTACGGCTGTTGACCCGATTTTTCAGGCTTGATTTCTGGACCGCGGCCTTTGCCGCCGCGGCGTTCGCCTTCAGCGTGTACGCGGTCAACGCCCACGGCGAGCCGATGTACCTGTTCTGTGCGTCGATCGTGCCCTGGGCGGCCTACGCCGGCCTCGACTATGCCGAGAATCGCGGCTTTCGCCGGCTCATGCTCGCGGCATTCCCCGTCCTTGTCGGCTTTTTCGCCGGCTATGTGCCGCTCGGCATCGCCTGCCTCGCCATCTCCGCCATGATCATCGGCATTCGGCTGTTTCTTCTCGATGAGTCAGGCTCCTCCCTCGCCGCCAGAGCCTCGCGGTTTTTCGCGGCAATGCTGCCCTTCATCGTGGGAAGCATCGTGGCTGCCCCGTATTTGCTGCAGGTCTTTTTCTTCCTGAAAGCGTCACCAAGCGCATCAAGGCCGTCGCTCTTCTACAGCGCGCATCAATTGGCGGACATGCCCCAGAGCATCCTGCGGGCACTGTCGTATCGATTCCCGATCCCTGGTCCATTCACGGAGTTTTCCATCACCTGGGGCTTCATCGCGTTGGCGGTGGCCACGATCTTCCTGTTTTCATCGCGAGCGATGGACTCGCTCGGCCGGCGCGAGTGGACGCTGCTCAAGGCCGCCGGGCTGATCTACTTTGCGATCGCGCTCAGTGTGTTCGGCCAGCACAGTGTCGTCAGCGATCTGGTGTTTTATTTCATTCCCCAGGTTGGCGGAATGCATATCTACCAGCGGTTTCTCCTGCCCGGGCAGCTGTTGTTTGGCGTCATGATCGCGCTCATGCTGAAGGCGGTCATCGATGCGAGGCCGGTCGTCGGGCTACGGATCGCCTGCGTGTTGTTCGTAGCCGCGGCGTCTGCGGTCGCGTGGTCCGTGGCCCACCAGACCGAGTTGGCCCGCGGCGCTGGGCTCAACAACTATCTGGTGTTCGAACTGTTGGTTGCCGCCCTGGCCATGGTCGCGATGCTCGTACCCGACAGGGTGTTTGCCTCAGTCGCAGTGCTGGCTCTGTTTGCGCTTCCGGCACTCGATGTGATGTATGACCGTTCTCAGGGAGGGAGCGCGTTCGATGCGCAGGTGACCCGGCAAGGCGTCATGCTCGACGAACCCCTGCGAAGGGGCGTGCTGGCCTATCTCGAGCGTTTTCACGCCCAAGGGAAGGAGATGATCAAGTATGTCGATATCACGCCGCGCTGGAGAAGCGACGGGCCCGAGACCTTCCCGAAGGCGTTTCCGCATTTCGTGCTGAAGGAAATCACTCTATCCCCATACTCGGGGTGGAACTTCTACCTGTCGTCGCGGGCCGACTACATGGCCACGATCCCCTACGAGGGGGACGGCCGATTCCATCCACAGTGGGAGCGGCTGCGGATGTCGGGTGCGGATTTCGTCGTGGCGATGGAATCGGACCTGCCCTCGCTTGCATCCGTGACCGGAGTCCTGTCGCCCACTGACATCCACAGGCTTCCCGGCGGTGTCGTGCTCGCTCCGCTCTCCTCCTCCACACCTCATTCCCGCCCCTCGGAGGATGCCCTTTTCGACAACGGCTACGTTCGCATCGTGCGCGGTTCCGAGGACGAGGCGAGCGGCCAGAGCAGGAATCTTGCCCTCCTTGCCAAGGCAGCTCAGAGCAGCACAAACGGCGGCAAGGCCGATCTGGCGGTTGACGGCAATCGCAGTGGCGTGTTCGCCGAGGGATCCGTCACCCACACCGGCACTGAGCCGGGAGCGTGGATCGAGATCGATCTCGGAGAATCACGGCCGGTCGGTGCGGTGCAGCTCTGGAATCGCGACGAGGTGCCCCAGCGGCTCGCCGACTATTGGCTGACGGTCAGCGACACGCCCGCAGCCGCCGCCACGAAGGCGATTCCGCTCGAGAAGAACAGACCGGGCCTGTGGCAGAAGCAAATCACGATGACACCAAGGCCGACCCTGACGATCGACACACCGGGGGCAGCCGGCCGTTACGTCAGGGTTCAATTGGCTCGGGAGACGGCGAATCCGGAGAACATCCTGAGTCTGGCGGAGGTCGAGGTCTATCCGCCGGCCGGCGTCAGCGTAGACAGCGTCGACGGCCGTTCAGCCGATGATGTCGTGGTGCACGACTTCACCTGCAACAACGCCAATGCGCTCCAGCTCGACGTCGAATCTTCCGAGCCGGTCACGATGAAGTACCTGCTCTGGGACAACCCACGGCTGAGATACACGGTGAACGGGAAGCCGGTCACCCCAAGCAAGAGCGAAGGGCTGGTCGTCATCGGCCTGCCGGCGGGCCGAAACGTCATCGGCATTACCTACCACAATCGGATGTTCGCCCTGTTTTGGGTCGTCTACGCGGCCTACGCGGCGATCGCCGTCTGGGCCGGGGTGACACTGCTCGTGGAGGCGACCCGCGCACGACTGAACCACTCCCAGCCCCACGCACCCTGATCATACGTTCTGTTCTACACTGCCAAAAAGGTTTCATGATGGCGATCAAAGATGTCCTCGCTGCACCTTGGGTCTATGACCTCGCGCAGTACGTGATCCGCGGAACAGCCTACGGTCCGGACTTCGTCTCCCAGTACGTCAAGGCGAAGCCAGGCGACCGGGTGCTCGACATTGGATGCGGCACGGGTGTGATGCTCAACCATCTCCCGGACGTCGAATACGTCGGGTTTGACATGAGTGAGGCCTACATCGACGCCTGCCGAAAACGGTTCGGGAATCGGGGCACCTTCCACCAGTGTGTGGTGACCCCGGACAACGTCGCCGACTATGGACAGTTCGACATCGTCCTCGCCGTTGGCGTCGTCCATCACCTCGACGATGCCCAGGCGAAGAACATGTTCACGATGGCGTCCCGGGCACTCTCGTCGGGGGGGAGACTGATCACGCTCGACGGCTGCTATACGACGCCCCAGTCGAGACTCGTCCGCCGCCTACTCGACAACGATCGCGGGGAGTTCGTCCGTACGGAGCCGGCCTACCGGGCGATCGCCGAGGGAGTCTTTCCGAAGGTCACGACCGCGATCCGCCACGACATGTTCCGCATTCCCTACACCGTCATCGTCATGGAGTGCGTCACGTGATCACAGCAGTATCCGCCGCGGAGCCCGTGGCCAAGGCCGCCCCCATGACGCATGCCAACGATCTCCTGCTTTCCGTCGTGACCCCTGTCTACAACGAGGAGGAGGTGGTCGATCGGCTCGCGTCCGAACTGATCGCGGCACTCTCGGCTCGACGGGGGCCCTGGGAGGTCATCGCCGTCAACGACGGCAGCCGCGACGCGACGCTTGCCAAACTTATCGAGTGGCATCGGCGTGAACCGCGTTTCAAGGTGATCGACCTATCGCGGAACTTTGGCCATCAGCGGGCCCTGCTCGCCGGGCTGGCCCATGCCTCCGGCGACGTCATCGCCTGTATCGACGGCGATCTTCAGGATCCGCCGACGCTGATCCCGACGATGCTCGACCGTCTCGACCAAGAGGACGCCGACGTGGTCTACGCCGTCCGTCGCCGCCGCAAGGAGCATGCGGCGAAAAAGACGGCCTACTGGATGGCCTACCGACTGATGCGGTCGATCATGGACATCGACCTGCCGCTCGATTCCGGCGACTTTGCCGTCATGCGCAGGCCCGTGCTCGATGCGATGCTGCGCATGCCCGAGCAGAGCCTCTTCCTGCGTGGACTGCGGGCCTGGGTGGGATTCCGACAGGTGCCGTTCGAGTACGACCGAGCCGCCCGGGCCGCAGGCGAGGCGAAGTATCGCTGGAGCGACCTGTTCCGGCTGGCCTACAACGGCATCTTCAGCTTCACGACGGTTCCGATCCGTGTGCTCGGCATGGTGGGCTCGGCGGCTATCTTCGTGAGCATCTGCTATGCGGTCTGGCTGTTAGGGGCCTGGTTGTTTGGCGCCCAGATACCGGCCGGATTCAGCACGCTCATTCTGGCCATCATCTTCTTCAGCGGTGTACAGCTGGTGGCGATCCGTATTCTCGGCGCCTATATCCATCGGATTTACGACGAGGTCCGGGCCCGGCCCGTCTATCTGGTGCGGAAGTTCTGGAACGGCGATGGGCGAGGGGAAGTGGGCTGATCCATGGAACCGGCGTATTACAACGAGTATTACCGGAACGAGCGGGAGCACTGGTGGTTCCGCGCTCGGGAATCGATCCTGCGGCGTCAGATGGAGCGATTGATCTCCGAGGGTAGGATTCCGGCCCGGCCGCGGATCCTCAACATCGGCGCCGCCACCGGCAGAAGTTCCGAATGGCTCGGCCAACTCGGCGACGTGGTGTCACTCGAATACGACGGGGACTGCTGCCGACTCACGAGAGAGCGGACCGGGCTCGACATCGTCGAAGGCACGATCCTCGATCTCCCGTGGGAGAGCGGTTCGTTCGACGTGGTCTGCGCGTTCGACGTGATCGAGCACGTCGAGGATGATGCGGGTGGGGTCGCGGAGATGAAGCGGGTGTGTCGGAAGGACGGTATCCTCTTCGTGACGGTGCCCGCTTCCCCGCTGCTCTGGAGCGAGCACGACGAGATCAACCACCACTTTCGGCGGTACCGGATGCGGGAACTCAAGGCCCTTTTCAAGGGCTGTGATGTTCTGCTCGGTAGCGGCTTCAACAGTGTCTTGTTTGCACCGATCGCAGTTCACCGCGTCGTGCGCCGTCTGGCAGACCGCCTGAGCCAGTCGCGAAACAGACCACTCCAATCCGATTTCAGCCGGTCTCAATTTTCGATGGTGGATGGTCTTCTAGAGACGCTGTTCCGGTCGGAGAGCCTCTGGCTCTCGCGGGGCATCGGGCTCCCTTGGGGCGTATCGGCGATGATCATCGCCCGGCGTTCTTGATGGCCGACAATCGAATTGGTTCCAAGTGTGTTCAACGTCCGACAGCAATGGTCTCTCGTCAAGCAGGAATAACATGAAAATCTTCGTGACCGGCGCCCGGGGCTTCCTCGGCAGCCATGTGGTTGACAGTCTGCGGGCGCGGGGAGCAGAGGTGCACGCCCTCGGCCGGCAGGACGGCGACCTGCGCGAGCCAGACGTCGCCGAATTCCGGCTGCAGGAAGCCGACACGATCATCCATCTCGCCGCCGACGTCGGCGGCGTGGGCTACCTGAAGGCGAGCACCGGCCGGGCATTTCACGACAACCTCCGGCTCGGGCTGAATGTGATCCGCGCCGCCTGCAACGGCAACTGCAGCCGACTGATCCTCGCGGGCACGCCGTGCGCCTATTCCGGCGATGCCGCGCTGCCGCTTCGCGAGGAGTCGCTCCTGGCAGGCGTGCCTTCGGGCGACACCGGCAGCTACGGCTACGCCAAGCTCGTGTCGTCGCTCGTGGCCCGCGACATCTGCGGCATGCACGGCAAGGAGACGGTCACGGTCATCCCGTCCAATCTCTACGGCCCCCGCGACGCGTTCGACAGGGAGCGGGGCCACGTTGTCGCCGCCCTGATCCGCAAGGCGCTGGTGGCAGCGGAACGTGGCGAGTCTGGATTCGACGTCTGGGGCGACGGCACGGCGACACGGGATTTCGTCTACGTCACCGACGTCGCCGAGGGGATTGCTGATGTCGCTCTCTCGGGCCAGAAGTTCGATGGCGAGGCCTACAACCTCGGCTCGGGCCGCGAGACCTCGATCCGCGAGATCGCCGAGGTCGTGGCCCACGCGGCCGACCCCAGCCTCGTGCCCCGGTTCCAGGCCGACAAGCCGGTGGGATACAAGCGTCGCGTGATGTCGATCGAGAACGCCGCCAGAGCCTTTGGCTACCAGTCGCAGACAACCCTCGAGCAGGGCATCCGCCAGACCGTCGAGTGGCTGCGGGCCGACGGCGACCGCGTGGCCCGCTGGGCAGCCGAAGACATGCCGGCCCGGGAAGCCCATGCCGCCGTCACAGCCTGACTCCCTGCTCGTAGCGACGAAATCGCTGCTCCGGCCCATGGTGGTCCGCGGTGCGGTCGCGGCAACGCGACTGGCCCGACGGCTGCGGGGCAGGCCGTCGCCGATTCCCGCCGATCCCACACTTTCGATCGTCGGGTTATTCGAAACCGCCAGCGGCCTGGGCGTCATCGCACGGGGCATGCGCCGCGCGCTCGCCGACCGCTCCCCGCAGCTGGTGTCGATCTCGGAATTATCGCGGACTCCCCGTGTGCCCGACGCCAGCATCGACGTGCTGACGCCCCGCTCGGCCGGTGCCTGCCAGACCGACGTCGCGATCCATGCCTACAACCCGGACGTGTTTCTGGCCGCCGCGCGACGCTGCGGCACGGGGTTTCTGACGGCAGCCCGGGTCAACATGGCCCTCCCCATCTGGGAAACCGAGACGTTGCCACCCCTCTGGGCCGACATCCTCTCGCTCTACGACATCATCTGCACCCCCTCGCAGTTCGCAGCGAGCGCGATCGAGCGAGCCACGAACAGGCCGGTGCACATCGTGCCGATCTGCCTGCCGGAGAAGCCGGCACGGCGTCGCGAGCGATCCGACAATCACTTCGACTTTCTCTGCATGTTCGACCACATGTCGAACGTCGACCGCAAGAATCCACTCGGTTCCATCGTCGCCTTCCGTGACGCCTGCCGCATGCTGCCCCCCGACCGTTCTGCCCGCCTGCGGATCAAGTGCCATGCCAACACACCAGCGGCCGTGCTCGGCTCGCTGCGAACGGCGGCCGGGGATGCTCCGATTGAGATCATCGCCGACACGCTCGACGAGGCCGGCATGGATGCCCTCTGGCAGCAGTGCGACTGCCTCCTGAGCCTCCATCGGTCGGAGGGGTTTGGCCTGCCTGTGGCCGAGGCCCTGTCGCGGGCCATCCCGGTGATCGCCACCCGACAGGGTGGCATCCTCGACTTCGCCGATGATGCAGGCTGCTTCCTCGTCTCCGGCCCTGCCGCTGCGGCGGGGCCGCGATCCGGCCCCTACCCCGAGTGGACCGGCTGGATCGAGCCCGACCTCACCGAGGCCGCTCATCGCATGATCGACGTCGTCACAGACTATTCTCAAGCCTCGCAACGCGCCTCCGCGGGACAGAGCAGGATTCGGCACTGCCTCTCCCCCGAGCAGGTACGGCGGCAGTTCGACGGCGCCCTCGGCGCATGCCGCGAAAAACGGGGGTAGAGTTCAAGGGAGGCCGTGCCCCGGCTCCCTTTGCTCGGCCCCCTCTTTCGAGTCATTCTGTCGTGGCACTGGTTCTCCCTCATTCGATCTTTTTCCACGTCGGCCGCACCGCGGGCCACTACGTGCGGAAGACGATCCGCGAGATGGGAATCCCCGCGTATGACGTCGGGTCGTTTCACGACTGGCCGTCGAATATTCAGCTGAACGAGACGGAGCAGAAAAAGCTTTTCTTCTGCTTCGTGCGGCATCCGCTGGCCTGGCTCAAGTCGTTTTGGTGCCATGAGATGCAGTTTGGCTGGAGCGCGTGCGAGTATTCGCACAAGACGCAGAGCGACAGCTTCGCGGACTTCCTCACGAAGGCCGTCGAGGCGTTTCCGAACGGGCCGGCATCGGAAGTATTCCGGCCGTTCCTGATGCAGTGCCAGGAGGTTGGGCGGCAGGAAAACCTCACCGCCGACCTCCGCCGCATCCTCGAGCGGGCTGGTGAAAAGGTCGTGCCCGAGGTGCTCGAGCAGGCGGGCGTGACGACCGTCGAGATCGCCCGCGAGATCCTCGCTGCCGCCACCGCGCCAAAGGAACTGCTCGAAAAGGTGCTGCATGCGGAGCGGGAACTCTGCGAGCGGTTTGGGTATGCCGACATCCCCAAAAGCCTGATCGGGCCTAGCAACGTCTGCCTGGCGACGTATGTGCCGCTGGGAGAATCAAAGCAGCCTTTGACTCTCGATGCAGTCGCGTCCCAAGACATCGAAAACGCCTTCACGCTCGGCGGCAAATGCTTTCCCGGACCAAAAAGCCGTCGCCGCTCGACCATGGCAATCCAGCAGGCGATGAAGGGCATCGATTTTCGCGACAAGCATGTGATCGGTGTGGGCTGCATGGACGGCGTGTTTTGTTTGCACGCCGAATCGCAGGGGGCGACCCGCGTCGTGGGCGTGGATCGCGCGCCACGAGCCATCCTGGCGCGGCTGAAGCAAGCACGCAATTCGAGGGCTGAATTCGTTAGGCACGGCATCTATGGTGCGGAGCAGGCTGTGAGTGGCAAGTTCGACGTCGTATTCTGCCTGCGGTGGCTGCAGATGGCGCGATACCCGCTGCTGCTGATCCGCACGCTGAGCCGGCTGATGAAGCAGGGCGGGCGGCTCGTGCTCAACACCGACTATCTCGATTGCTATCCGGGCGTTCCACTCATCTACACACCTGTCGGTTCGGAAGCTCCGATCAATTCGTATAATTGCACGTATTTCAACAAAGAAGGTCTGCTCAATGCCCTCGCCTGCTACGGTTTTCACGACTTCGTGATCCACGCGGAACTGGAGCAGGGTATCGACGAGTCCCGCGACTTTGCACGCATGCCCTTCCCAAAGCAGGGCGTTTTGCACGCTTCCGAGTCACTCACGGGCAATATCACACTGTCGTGCACATGGTCTCCGGCCTCTGCTGACACGGATCCCCGATACGCATCGGATCGCGTGACCAGCCAGCTTCTGGTCGACTTTTGGGATCAACAACTACCCGCAGGCGGCGTCGCCGCACACCAGGTGGACGAGGCAACGCTGGCTCACCTCCGCGATCGCTTCCATGTGTTCTACGCGGAATCGAAGCGATTGACGGAGGAACTGAACACTGCGAGGGCCACCGTCCTCGATCGAGACAAGGAACTACAAGTCACCCGCCGTGATCTCGTCAAACGCACCGACGATCTCGCCGCCACGCGACAGCGGCTAGTCGAATGCACCGACGACCTTGTTGCCACGCGGCAGTCCCTGGTCGAACGCACCGACGACCTCGTTGCCACTCGACACCTCCTGATCGAGCGGACCGAGAGGCTCGAGCAGATGGTGGCGCAGGTCAAGGTGCTCTCGAAGGAATTAGCGGAGGCCAAGGCCCGCTCCGCTACAGCCGAGCCGACGTCCGATTCGCCTGAAACCACGCCACCGACGCCTGGATCGCGTCGGCCAGCGGCGTGAACCGAAACTCCGGGCAGCGGCTCATCAGTTTCTGGTTAGTCACGGTCCGCCGGTGCTGGCCGTCGGAGTAGCTCGTGTCGAACACGATCGGCTTCGCATAGCCAAACGCGTCCGCCACATGCTGGGCGATCTGGCCGATGCTCACTTCCTGCTCCGGCCCCGGAGCCAGGATCAGCGGGTCGGCCTCGTCGTAATGAAAAAAGGCCCAGAGGAAGAGCCTCGCCAGATCGGGTGAATAGACGAACTGCCGCAGCGGCTTGCCACTTCCCCAGACGATGAAGTCGGTGCCGTTCCGCATCGCCTCGTCGCACTTGCGGATCAGGGACGGAATCACGTGGCTGTGCTCGGCCGAGTAGTTGTCGTGCGGGCCGAAGATGTTGGTCGGGGCCAGCGAGATGAAGTTGCAGCCATACTGCCGGCGGTAATACCGCGACTGCACGTCCACCATCCGCTTGGCGTAGGCGTAGCCCTCGTTCGACGGATGTGGCGGCCCCATGTGGACCACCGTCTCGTCGAGCGGCAGGGCGATGTGCGGGCAGAGCGTCTGCTCGGGAAAGACGCATGTCGAGAGGCACGACACCAGCTTCTCGACGCCGAACTCCCTGCAGCACTGCATGACGTGCATGTTCATCAGCAGGTTGTTCTCGAACATCTCCACGCCATGGGCGACGTTCTTGTAGAGGCCGCCGACATCGGCCGCGAGGTGGATCACGCCTGCGGGACGGACTCGCTCAAACAGCGCCCTCGTGGCCGCCTTCTCGGTGAGGTCACCGTCTTTGATGTCGATGAACTCGAAGCGATAGCCCGTGCGGGGCTGCTCGCCGACCACCTGCTCGACGGCGTGGCCGAGCATGCCCCGACCGCCCGTGACCATGATCGTTTTCATCGTTTCGCTTCTCATTCGGAGACTTATGCTCGAGCGATCTTCACCATCTCCACTCGGTGCAGGCAGATGCCGAGCCGCCGGCTGTCGCCCGAACGGCCCATATCCCGGGGCGACGTCGCCCACGGCATGTCGAGCGCGAGCCGCCCGGGCGATTCGACGATGAACTCGAGCGGCCTGTCAACACCCGCAGATCCTGCAGGATACACATGCTGCGCGAGAATCTGATTTCCCAGACGGGCGGTGAGCGTGCGATCGACAGCCGGCCCGGGATAAGGGGATGCCGCCAGCACGATTTTCCAGGGGCCGTCGGTGGCCTCCGGCAGCCGCAGCACCGCCGTGCTCCCGTCGCTCCAGACGCCGTTCGCCTCAGGCTGCGACCAGCCACTGCCGAGCAGGGCCAACGCCGGCTCGCCCGCGGCGATCGCCAGACTCAAGGCCCCGCGCCGGCCAGCTTCCTCGGCATAGGCTCCGAGCAGGCGGTCAACGGTGCCAACGACTTGAAAACGCTGCCTGACAAGGCTGGCGAAATCGTCGCGAAACGCCTCGAACGCTTCGAGACCACCAGCACGGGAATCGTAAAAGAGCCATCTGCCCTCGCGGGCAGTCGTCAGCCGATCGAACACGATATCGAATAGCTTGCCGTGCTCCTGCGGCGCGGATGCCGACATCGCAGCCTCAAGCATGCCGGCCCCCCACTCTAGCCAGGTGAGCCGCCGGAAGGCATCGTTCGTCGAGCGTTCCCACTCGAGATGGGTTTCCGCCGTGTGCCCACGTTTGAAATAGAGCGTTCCGGGCACGCGATGCCACGGTCCCTGGGCCACGAGCGTCGCCAGCCAGACCTGATCTTCCAGCGGGCTGTCGTGCGGCGTGAGCCGAACAGGCCCCACCCGATCGAGAACCGCGGCCGGCACCAGCCCGAAAAACGGCGCGTAGTAGCCGCGTTCGATCTGCTGCAGCACCCGCTCCAGGGCAAAGCCGGCGAGCGACGGAGTCTCCACGCGGTCGATCCGCGTGCCGAACCACTGCACGTCGGAAAACACGCACGCCGCATCAGGCTCGCGGGCCGCATGGGCTACGAGACGCGACAAATACGACGTGGCCGCCAGGTCGTCCTG
This sequence comes from Pirellulales bacterium, assembly GCA_044376405.1. Lineage (GTDB taxonomy): Bacteria > Planctomycetota > Planctomycetia > Pirellulales > UBA1268 > CAMCQY01. Next base: position 5,849 of record JBILKZ010000033.1, on the reverse strand, counting down.
CTGCCAGAAGCAGAAAAAATCACCGTCGCAACGATCCATCAGCCAGTTGAGATTGCCAGCCCAGCCGAGCTGCTGCGGCTGCACGTACATCTCGAACCGCGGGTCTCGCAGAAACGGAACGCAGGCCTCCGCGGAGACCTGATCATCGCCATCGACCGAAATAGAGACCCTGAAATCCGCATGATCCTGCCGCTGGATCGATCGGAGCGTTTCCTGAACGAAGTCCTGGCCCTTGTAGACCGGCACCGCGATGAAAACCCGCTGGCCGGTGCGTGCAGCCAGATCCCTGACTGGCGGAGCCGAGAGCCGCTCACGGGCACGATTCCGCTGCCAGGTGATGAGGCCCTGCTCGAGCGACGGTTTATCGCTCCGCCGCGGCGGAGCGGGAGTCGGCTCGGCCTCCGCCCCTGCCAGGCTGCGGAGTTCGTCGAGCAGCGACACGCATTCCGGGCTGGCCGCGGCCAAAAAGGCTGCGCGCTCGGTATCGGTGGTGCTCAGCAACGCGGGGTGGACCGTCGGCTTTGGGGGATCGAGCGTGATATTCAAATCGTTGCGGACCGCGTCGCAGATGGCCGCCGGATCGCGGATCACCTGGGCGAGTTCCCGCACCAGCACGCGGTCTGGGTGGGCGCGGGCGAAGTCACGGATCCGCGCGTTGTAGTGCATCCACATCGTGAGGGCGAAGCGGGGATTCAGCGAGAACACCCGGTCACCACGTCGAAACAGCGAATCGACCACATCCCACGGCGGACGAAACACGAAGCAATAGCGGGCTTCCGGCACGAGCTCAGCCCAGGAGTTGAGGAAGAGCACCGATCGCGGATCCTTCCATCCCCAGGGCCGCAGCAGGCTGCGGCGAGCCTCCACGAGCTCGAGTGCCTGCTCTCGAAACGTGCCTGCCGGCTCGATGCGGACATCGCCGACAAAACCGTCGTCAGCCAGACCGTGGGCGGAGAGCAGCCTTCGGTGAAAGTCCACGAAGCCGCGGTCCTCGAAGTAGCCACGAGGATTCCTCGGATCGGCTTCAAGCAGTTCGTCACCGAGAAAGAGCCCGGCGGATGCGAGCAACTCCGCGACGCACGACGTGCCCGACCGATGCATGCCGGCCACGACGAGCACCGGAGATCGTGGGGACGCGATGGTGTCGGGCGGGAGTGACATACTGGAGATCATTGAGGCGAGTGAAGAACCGTTTGATCAACCAGCCGAAACAAGCCGGATGGTCGGCGTGATCGGCCCAATCGGACGATCCTGCACGATCGCGCCATGGGAGAGCTCGATGCTGCGGTTGCACTCTCGCTCGATCAAGTCGGCCTGGTGCGAGGCGAGCACGAGGATCCCTGTGTTGTCGATCACCTCCCGCAGCCTCTCCTCGGCCTGTAGCTTGAAATCGGCATCGCCGACCGACATCCACTCGTCCATGATCAGGATGTCGGTATGGACGGCCGTCGCGATCGAAAACGCGAGCCGCATCAGCATGCCGGTGGAGTAGGTCCGCACCGGGATCGACAAATAGTCGCCGAGGCCGCTGAACTCGGCGATCTGCGGCGTGATTGCCTTGATGGCCGCCAGCCGCATGCCGGCAATGAGGCCGCGCAGACGGATGTTTTCGTAGCCCGTGGCGTCCATCTCGATGCCGAGCATCGGGTCGATGAGGCTGGAAACCGTGCCGGTTCGTTCGAGCCGTCCCCGTGTGGGCGGGTAGACGCCGGCGATCACCCGCAGGAGCGTCGATTTCCCCGCGCCGTTGTGGCCCATGATGCCGAGTCGGTCGCCCTCTCGCAGTTCGAGCGAGATGTCGCGCAGGGCACGCACGACCGTCACCCCTGCCTCCCGGCAGATTCGGCCACCGGTGGCGGCTGCCGTGAGCGTGTTCTTCAGTGAAAGTGCCTGGGCCCCGAAGATCGGGTATTCGACCGACACGTCATCAAGCAGCAGATGCGACACGGTATTACACCCAGTAGACGAGATGCCGCCGACTCACGCGGTAGACGGCCGCGGCGATGGCGATGTTGAGCACGGTGAACAGCATCAGGAACCGGATGGTGCCGGGGGCGGGCGCGTCGCCGAGGAGGGGCAGACGGACGATGTCGAGCAGCTGCGCCAGAGGGTTGTAGAGAATGGCATGCGACCGGCCAGGCAGACTGGCGGGAAACCAGAACACCGGCGTGAGAAACATCAGAAGTTGGAGCATGCTGGCCACGATCTGCACGATGTCGCGAAACCTCGCGCAGAGGATGCCCAGCGTGATCGTGAATGCGTGCAGGTTCACCAGCACGACCACGAAACCGGGCAGGAACAGCAGCATGCGAGGGGAAAGTGGGATGCCTGCCCAGATCGCCACGGGGAGATAGAGCACGATCGTGTGGGCAAGTTGCAGGCAGTTTCGCGCCAGGCTGCGCCAGACCAAAACGCTGGGGGAGAACCCAGGCTGTTTCAGGTATTGAGCGTTGTTGATGAAAACGGTGCAGCCGTCATTGATGGTCGCGGTGAAGAACGTCCAGAAGATGATCCCCAGCGTCAGGTGGGGAAAGAACGTGCTGATCGGAATCTTGAAGAGGGTCGCGTAGAGCGGTCCCATGCCCGCAAGCAGAGCCCCCGTGCTGAGGGTCAGCCAGAGCGGGCCGAGCATCGAACGCCGATACCGCAGGACGACGTCGTACCAGGCCAGCGTCCACCACAACTCGGTGTTGCGGGTGCCCGTCCACCAGTCTCCCCAAGCGGAGTGAAGCTGGCGATTGGAAGTGCTCATGGTCGGTGACGGCGGGGGGCGCGTGCAAAGGTCGCGAAGGCAGTGAGCCGGGCCGGGGCCGCCATCCACGCCGCCTTGAACCAGGCACACCTGATCTGCGATCGACAGTACGCAGGGATGAGGGCAGCGTCAAGTTTGCGGCGCGGCGGCGCGGCCCTGGGAATCCCGCAAAACCGCCGAGACGCGTGGCAGATGGGCTGGTGAGGATAATGCCGTTGTCGCGGGTCGCTCCTTTCGCGCAGATTGCAGCGATTGCAGGCCCTTTTCCCCGGAGATCACCATGCCGGAAACACCGTCGAGCCAGCCCCGCATCAACCCTGCCCCTCCCATCGCCGTCATCATGGCCGCCGGCCGCGGCACGCGGATGGGAGGCGATCTGCCGAAGGTGCTCTTCGAGGCTGCCGGCAAGCCGCTCGTGCGGTGGGTGCTCGACGCCCTCGCCACCGCGGGCGTGACCGACCGGATCGTCGTCGTCGGCTACCGGGCCGCGCTCGTGGAAGAGTCGCTCGCCAACCTGCCTGGTGTGTCGTTCGCCCTCCAGAAGGAACAGCGGGGCACGGGCGATGCCGTGGCCGCGGCGGCCTCGCTGATCGAGGAGCGACTCCGTCAGGATCCATCCGCTGCCCATCGCCCCGTCGTGATCGTCTGCGGCGACTCGCCGATGCTACGGCCGGAGAGCGTCACCGGCCTGCTCCGCCGCTTTGCCGAACTGCAGGCCGCCTGCCTGCTCGGCACCGCCGTCACCACCGACCCCACTGGCCTGGGCCGGATCGTGCGGGACGCCAGCGGAGCATTCGTCGGCATCGTCGAGGAGAAGGATGCGACGCCAGAGCAGCGCGGCATCCGCGAGGTGAACATGAGCACGTATGTGTTCGAGGCGCGGGCCCTGCTCCACGCCCTCTCGCGGCTCAACAACGCCAACGCCGCGGGCGAATACTACATCACCGACTGCCCAGGAACGCTGCTGGCCGAAGGCCGCGTCGTCGATGCCGTCGCCTGCCTCGACCAGAGCGAGACGCTCTCGGTGAACACGCCGGAACAGCTGGCCGCCGTCGCCGCGGCGCTGGTCTCACGCCCCACGTGACGCGTCGTGGCTGGCATTTTCCAAAACCAGCTACCTCACCAGCCCCGATGCCGTGTCGAGCGTGCTCATGCCGCGCATCGACATGGCCACCGCCTCGGGGTTGGTCGCCAGGCGAAGGGCCTCAGTGCCGCTGATCTGCCCCGACTTGTAGAGATCGGCGAGGTGCTGGTCGAACAGCTGCATGCCGTTCTCACGGTTGGCGATCGCCTGGGGCAGGCTCGTGATCCGTCCCTCATGGATCGCTTTGCTTACCACCGCCGAGTTGCGCATGACCTCGAGTACGGGAATCCGTCCTTGGTCCTTCTGCTTGGCCACTGCCAGCCGCTGGCTGATGACCGCGGTGAGGTTCGTCGCCAGCTCCGTCTGCAACAGTTCCCGCTCCTCAGGCGGAAACATCGCGACGAGCCGCTGCATCGTGAACGACGCATTCGTGGTGTGGACGGTGCTGAACACGAGGTGGCCGGTGTCGGCGGCCTGCAGCGCGATCCGCATCGTCTCGGCATCCCGCAGCTCGCCCACCAGGATCACGTCGGGGTCCTGTCGCAGGGCGCGTCGCAGCGACTCCGCGAAGCTCGGCGTGTCGCGGCCGATCTCGCACTGGGCCACGAGGCTCTTCTGCGACACGTGCACGAACTCGATCGGATCCTCGACGGTGACGATCCGCAGACGCTTGGTGTGGTTGAGATGGTCGATCATCGCCGCCAAGGTTGTGCTCTTGCCGCTCCCCGTCGTGCCCGTCACCAGCACCAGGCCGCGGTGCTCCTCGGCGATGTCCTGCAGCACCGCCGGCAGTCCAAGTTCGGCGAATGGCTTGATCCGGAGCGGAATGCAGCGGGCCGCGAGGCAGAGGTTGCCCTGCTCGTGGAAGACGTTGATCCGAAACCGGGCGACGTCGGGAATGGCGTAGGAAAAGTCGCAGCTCCGTTCGCTCTCCACGCGGCGCAACTGCGACTCGTCTGCCACCTGTGAGACGAGCACGCGGAGGTCCTCCGCCGTCACCGGCGGGGCATTGATGGCGACCATCGTGCCGTCGACACGCACCGTCGGCGGGCTGCCGACCTGCACGTGGAGATCGCTGGCATTGAACTGGACGGTGGCCTTCAGAAGCCGTTGGAGTTCCATCGTTCGACTCTCCTCATCTCAGGGCTGCGTGGGGTCAGGCCTGTGCCGACGCCATTTCCTGCCACCAGCGTTCCGCACGGGCCTCGTCCCACTCCGTTGCACAGCCGCACGCTCCGAGCGCGTCGGCCACCGCGAGGGCGTCACTGAACCGATCCTCGGGCCGCTTGGCCAGGCAGCGGAGGATCACCGCCTCGAGGTCGGCCGGGATATCTGCACGCCGCTCCCGTGGCGGCACGACCGGCTCCGACACATGGGCCCTCAGGACGTCGGCCGGCGTCTCACGCTGGAATGGCGGGCGGCCCGTGACCATGAAGTAGAGCATCGCGCCAAGTCCGTAGATGTCGGACCTGCCGTCGACGCTCCGATTGGCGACGGCCTGTTCGGGCGAAACATACTCCGGCGTGCCGGCGACCATCCCAGAGGCTGCCGGATCATGGTCCGGCAGGGCCGCCACACCGCCGACGACGCCGAAGTCGAGCACCTTCGCCACGTCGCAGCGGCCGCCGAGGACCGAGACGAAGACGTTCGAGGGACTCAGGTCACGGTGGACGAAGCCCTGTCGGTGCGCCTCGGCGATCGCACCGCAGATCTGACGGCCCAGGAAGACGGCGCGGCCCGCGGGCATCGGCCCGGACCGGCCGACGATGTCGGCGACGCAGAGCCCCGGCAGAAACTCCATGGCGCAGTACGCCGTGCCGTCGCCCGTGCGGCCGAAATCGAAGACGCTGACGGTGTTGGGGTGCAACAGCCGTGCCGCCGCCTGCACCTCCCGGTCGAACCGGGCCGTCGCCACGCGGTCTCCCGGCCTCACGAGCTTGATCGCACACGGCCGCCTGAGCTCGTCGTGTTCCGCCAAATAGACGTGGCCTACCCCGCGATCGCCGAGCGAAC
>JBILKZ010000032.1:0-32945 GCA_044376405.1 Pirellulales bacterium | reverse complement strand
GCTGGCTGGTTGCCGGAGCGCTGTAAGCATGGTGTGTGCGATGGCTGTATGCCGTAGCGAACGTCCGGCGACTGGGCATGGGCAGCCCCGTCCTCACGAGTGAGGATGCAGATCACAACACTTCCGCCCAGAGCGCATCCGAGACGAGCAGGCCCTCTCTCGTGAGCCGTACGTGCTCGCCGTCGTCGGTGGCGAGGCCGTGGTCGATCCAACGTTGAATGGGCCCACCGGCGACGAGGTCGAGGTCGAAGCCGCTGGCTGCCAGAAAATCCGCGCGGCGAAGGCCGTCGCGACGGCGGAGTCCGAGCACGACCCGCTCCTGCGCGGCCTCCAGTGGCGTCATGGCGTCGCGATCGCCTGTGAAGTCTTCGCCGGCGAGCACGCGGCGCATCCACGTCGTCGTGCTGCGGTGATTGGTGGTCCGCGCCCGGCCGTCGAATCGTGCGGCGCTCGGCCCGAACGCTTCCCATGGCCGGCAATCCCAGTAGGTTTCGTTGTGGCGGCAGCGGCCGCCCGGCCGGGCAAAGTTGGAGACTTCATAGTGCTCGAAGCCCGCCGCCTCGAGACGGTCGATCGTCCGTTCGAGCATGGCCCGCTCGAGCGATTCATCGGCAGCCTTGAGCGTGCCTCGGCTCCTCAGCGACGCGAACTGCGTGCCTTTCTCCCACGTCAGGCAGTAGACCGACAGATGCTGCGAGCCGAGAGCAAGAATCGCATCGAGATCCCGTTCCACGTCGGCGAGCGTCTGGCCCGGCGCTGCCGTCATCAGGTCGACGCTCACCGTGAATCCACGGTCGAGCAGGATGTCGACCGCCCGCCGCACGTCGTCGGGCGCGTGGTCGCGGTCGAGCGCCGCGAGCGTCGTCGCATCGAGCGACTGCGCACCGATGCTCACGCGGGTCGTGCCGCAGGCCGCGGCGGCTGCGGCCAGTGATTCCGTCACATCACACGGATTGGCTTCGATCGTGACCTCGGCCTCCGGCAGGAGCGCCAGTCGCGTGCGGAGGATGTCGAAGAGCCGCTTGAGTCCGTCCGGCCCGAGGTGCGACGGCGTGCCGCCGCCGAGGTAGAGCGAGGCCAACTCCAGACACGCATTGCCCGCGCCCCGATCTGGCACTGAGTCCAGCCGCGTCAGTTCCTTCTGGATGGCCGCGAGATAGTCCGCGACGAGGTCGTCACGGCCCGCGACGAGCGAGAAGTCGCAATAGCCGCAGCGGTGGCGGCAGAACGGCACGTGCACGTAGACCGCACGTGGCAGGGCGGGAGTTCCCACGGCGTTCAGGGTGTCGGTCGTCTCGGTCTTCACAGCCACATCTGCAGCCGGCCGTCGAGCATGTCGGGGAGCTTCTTGCCGAGAATCCGGCGGATGCGGTCGTCGGTGTAGCGGGTGGAGAAGTGGGTGGCGATGACCACTTCATTGTGGAAGCGGTCTCTCCGGGCGAGGAGATCGTCGAGGTGCATGTGTCCGAACTTGTGGATCTTTTCTTTGCGGTGGCTGTGGGCGACGAAAGTCAGTTCCGTGATCAGGATCATCGCCTCATACATGGCCGGGCAGCGGTCGAGCCCCTCTGGCGAACTGTCGCCGAGGTAGGCCACCAGCGGCGTCCGCACCTCGTGGGTGACGTCGACGCCGGAGAGCCGCAGGTCGCGGATCTTCTCGCCGGGAAGTCCGTGATATTCGTGCTTGAGCTTTCGGCGGCGTTCCCAGACGACATAGCCCACGCTCGGCAGGGTGTGGGTGGTGCCCGAGACAGTGACGACATGCTCCCGCGAGAGTTCGATCTCGTCGCCGGGCCGTGCGGGAAGGAGCGTGCAGGGCAGTCGGCCGCGGTCGAGCCGGGAGACCGCCTTGAGCAGTTTCTCGATCGGCTCGATCGCCGTCTCGGGCAGGTAGATGGTCGGGGGCTCCATCTTCATCATCCGTCGCCGGGCGACATAGACAGGCAACGCCGCGATGTGATCGAGGTGGGTATGGGTGATGAACCACGTGCTCGTGGCCATGAAGCTCCACGGTTGCCCACCCAAATCGAAGCCCAGCTTCAGTTCGGGAATCCGCCAGTAGCTCTGAACGGCCGCGCGGGAATAACCCTCGACGGTGAGCCCCTTATGGACGAAGCTGCGAACCGGTGCGTTTTCGATCATGCGGTCTCTCTGGGCGGGTCGGACGGGGCTGGCCCGGCTGCCCGTGTGGCGGTGGGTGAAACGACCGACGGGGGGGCCGGTTCGAGCCAGATCTCGTCGAAGATCCGATCCTGCCGCGTGCGGAGTCTGCCGCGGCGCACCAGTTCCAGCACCGCCAGAAAGATACCCACGATTCGCGTCCGCGGCATGTCGGCGTCGAAGAGTTCTGAGAAAGAGACCCTTCCTTGCTCTGCCACGAGCGTTTCAACCCGGTCGATGTGCACCTCGATCGGGGTGTCGTCCTGGACGATCTGTCGGGGACGGCGTTTCTCCCGCTTCCGCATCACCCTCGCCAACGCCCCGACGAGGTCCCAGACATGCACGTCGCCGATCGTGACCTCGGCTGCCGGCCCGCCACGCGGACCGGTCTCATCGGTGGCGACGCGGGGAAACCGGAGTTCCCACTCCCGGGCGCGGTCTTCGAGCAGCACGGCCGCGTCGCGGTATTGCTTGTACTCGAGCAACCGACTGACGAGCTCCTCGCGGATCGGTTCGACCGGATCCTCAGTTTCCTCGGGCCGCGGCACCAGTTCCCGGGCCTTGATTTCCAGGAGCAGGCTCGCGAGTTCGACAAATTCCCCCACCTGGTCGATGGCGAGGTCCTCGAGCACGTCGAGGTAGGCAACGAACTCCTCGGCGATCTTCGCGAGCGGCACCTGCGTGATGTCGACCTCGTGGCGTTTCACGAGGTAAAGCAGCAGGTCCATGGGCCCGGCAAATACATCGAGGTCGATCTTGAATTCCATGCGTTGGCCTCACGCCGGGTAGGGGGTGGCCAGATCCTCTTTTTTCGGCCGCATCACTGCAGTGTGGAAGGAAAATCGGAGTCTGACAACATGATTCAGCCCCCCCTTGCTGGCCCATTCCCCGGCTGATAGCATTCGGGACTCTGAAACACGGCATTTTTCGCCGTCCCAACACATACGAAAACGCCCGGCGCCCCGACAGGATTCGTCCTTGGGCAGCGGATACAGACGGAATCATCAGATGAAGACGTTCATGGCCAAGGTGGGTGAAATCGAGCAGCGGTGGTGGTTGGTCGATGCCAACGACAAAGTGGTGGGCCGCCTGGCCAGCGATATCGCCATGGTGCTGATGGGCAAGCATCGTCCGACCTACACGCCCCACGTTGATACCGGCGACTACGTCGTGGTCATCAACGCGGAAAAGGTGCGTTTCAGTGGCAAGAAGTGGCAGCAAAAGCTCTACCGCTGGTACACCGGCTATCAGGGGCTGAAGACCGAAACAGCGGAGCACCGTCGGGATCGGCGGCCCGAACTGATCGTTGAAGAGGCTGTTCGCCGCATGCTGCCGAAAAGCCGCCTGGGCCGGGTCATGCTCGACAAACTGAAGGTGTATGCCGGTTCCGAGCACCCCCATCAGGCCCAGGACCCGCAGGTCATGAAGCTTGGCAACAGGGAAATCGGGGTCGCCTGATCTCGAGGCCTCCGGAAACCCCATCCAAACCAGACACGTCCAACCAATCGAGTGCAGGCATCGAACCGAGGAACATGATGATGGCCGTCGAAACGAGCAAGAAGAGCGGATCTGACAACCAGGTGATTGCCACCGGGCGGCGAAAAACAGCCGTGGCTCGCGTGCGGCTGCGTGCCGGATCTGGTGCCATCACGGTGAATGGTCGGGCCATTGAATCCTATTTTCCTGCGATCAAGGACCGCGTGCTCGTCTCCGGTGCCCTCGAGCAGATGGGCAAAGCGTCTACTGTGAACGTCGATATCACGGTTGATGGCGGCGGCCCGACCGGTCAGGCGGGCGCGTGCCGGCTCGGGATTGCCCGGGCGCTCAAGGCCTTTGATGCCGAACTGGATGAGCAGTTGCGGCACAGCGGGATGCTCACCCGCGACGGGCGTATGAAGGAGCGGAAGAAGTACGGCCTTCGTGGTGCACGTCGCGGCACACAGTTCTCGAAGCGCTGATTTTTCCGCACAATCGGCACGACCGGCAGGCCCTGTCCGCAGCGGCAGAGGCAGGCCGCGTCTGGCGACTTCTCCCGCCCAAAACCGGAAGGCATACTGGAGCAGTGGGTCGCCGGTCGGCTTTGCCCGGTGGAGCCGGCTCGCCCGATCCGCGAGTCCCTCGCCCCTTCCTTCCTTCGGTGCAAAGAGGCAGTCATGTCGCGCGTCGCCAGCATCCTGTTCGGCGGGTTCTTCGCCTGTGTCCTGATTGTGTCGGCGAGCAGCCAGTCCGCTGTCGCGGCCGAGTCGGCCAGTGCCACGTCGGCGTCGGGTGTTCCCGATCTTTTCGAGGCGGAGGCACAGCAACTCGTCAGCCTCAAGTACATCCCCAACGACGCGAAATCGGCGCAGATCATCGTGACCAATCGCACGCGGCGACCGCTGACACTGCGGCTGCCGGACGCCTTCGCCGGCATTCCGGTCTTGGCCCAGATGGGCGGCATGGGCGGCATGGGCGGCGGTAACCAGGGCGGCTTTGCCGCTGGTGGTATCGGCGGCGGACCCCAGACGACCGGCGGCGGAGCGGGCGGGTTGGGTGGTCAGGGCATGAACGGCATGGGCGGCGGCGGCATGGGCATGGGTGGCGGCGGCGCCTTTTCAATCCCGCCCGAGCGGTCTCGCACGTTCCGGGTGCCGACGGTCTGCTTCGAGTACGGGAAACACGAGCCGTCGAGTCGCATGCCCTATAAGCTCGCCAAAGTCGAGGCATTTTCCAGCGACCCGAAACTCACCTTCGTTCTTGAGAGCCTGGGTCGCGGCGAGCTCTCCCAAAAAGTTGCCCAGGCAGCGGCCTGGCACATCGCCAACGGACTGACGTGGGAAAAGCTGGCGGCGGAGAAGATCGACCACGCCGGCGGTATCCCCGACGAGCCCTACTTTTCTCAGGCCGAACTCGTCACGGCCTATCGCCTCGTCGCCGTGGCGACGGAGGATGCCCGGCGTCGGCAGCCCTCCGGCCAGAGTGAAGCATCCGCGAAAAACTCTCTGGCTCAGTAGTCGCCCGTCACGGTTTCGCCGCCGGACCGAGTTGAGAGTGCCTTCCACAGACCGCCGTCGATGCTGTTGGCGACCGCGCGAACGCTGCCGTCCATCAGGGCGGACGAGACGACCCCTGCATGATGGCTGCGGGAGGTGACCGCGGCATAGGTGGCGGTGGTTGCACTGAGGCCTTCGCGACTCGAACTGATGTCGACGTCATATTGGCGGCCGTCGGAGTGAACGTAGGGAACAACGGTGTTCGGCGAGAAGGTCGTCGTGAAGCCAGTGTGCAGCGTACGGCCACAGACCCATTCGGTATGGCCTGTTTCGGCGAATTTGCTGGCATCCACCAGTGAGCCGACCGCTGCGGCGGATGCCGGCGGCGTCGCCGTCAGGCCTGAAATATCCTGAGATCGAGGAGTAAAAGCCTTCACCTCTGACATCGCCAACGTCTTGCTCAAGCCGTCCGTGAAAGCATTCGGCCGCAGCTTGGTGAAGGGGGCAAACGCGGCATTGCCGTCACGGTTTGTCGCTGGATCCCAGATCTGATACGAGCCTGTGCAGAAGCCATAGGAGAGTGGAAAATACTTGGGCACGTTCGGAGTCACGGACGCGTCCATAACGGGCTGGGCCTTGATTTCGCTGGGGCACACGAGCAGATCGACCCGCTGAGCGGCGACGCCGTTGGGTGGAAACAGGTCCTTGTTCGCCTGGGCGGAATAGGGCTGAGAAAAGTCGATCTTCTTGAAAATCGTGTCGCCTTCGACATACGGCAGCAGCAGCGATTGGCCCGACCAAGGAGCGTTGCCAGTGCCGGTCGAGGCTGCCGAAGGCGGGAACGCCTTTTGGGCGTTTTCAAAATTGTGCAGCGCCATTCCCAGTTGCCGCAGATTGTTTTGGCACGACGACCGCCGGCCGGCCTCGCGGGCGGCCTGAACGGCGGGCAAGAGCAGGCCCACGAGGGTCCCGATGATTGCGATGACAACCAGGAGTTCGATGAGTGTAAAGCCGCTCCGAAAAGCCGCTCGTCGGTGCGGCAAGGCTTTGAGAACGGAGCACGAAGAATGCTTTTTCATTGGATAATGGCCGTATTCTGGACTCGGGCGCCAGGGGCACGACATTGAGACTCAGTCTCAAATGGCATGCGTTAATTGTAGGGCCTTGAGCATCGGTGTCAATCGGCGGGTCTGACGGCGTGTGGCGGCATCGCGTGGTGGCACATGGCCGCCGGGCCGTGGATAACGAACCGGTACGCGGTCGGAACGTAAGAAAGTCATGCGCTTTCCGTCGCCCCCTACACTGTTTTTCTAGAGTCGGTACAAAGAGTGTTTGCGTCGCAGGGTAGGCCGCCACACGCGCGGCCATGGGGTAGGCATTCGCACCACCACAAAAGCGTCGGATAAGGAGCAGTTTCAAGTCATGCACGCAGTCACAGCACCTGGTGCCACGCCGGCACATCGCGGCGAGAGCGATGTCATCGTCGAGGCGAGGAATCTCTCCAAGACCTATCGCGACTTCTGGGGCCGCAGCAAGAAGGTGGCCCTCAAACCGCTTGATCTCGAGATCCGGCGGGGCGAAATCTTCGGCCTGCTGGGCCCCAACGGCTCGGGCAAGACAACCACCATCAAACTGCTGCTCGGCCTCGTCTTTCCGAGTTCGGGTGAGGCGCTCGTTTTCGGTCGCGACGCCACCGATGTGTCCAAGAACGAACGCATCGGCTATCTCCCTGAGGAGTCGTATCTCTACAAGTTTCTCGATGCTGAGGAGACGCTCGACTTCTACGGAAGGCTCTTCGACATGCCACCGGAAGAGCGGAAGAGGCGGGCCGACGCGCTCATCGAGATGGTCGGCTTGGGCCGCGATAAAAAGCGGCAACTCCGCGAGTATTCCAAGGGCATGACCAGGCGCATCGGCGTGGCACAGGCGCTCATCAACGATCCCGAACTTGTGGTGCTTGACGAGCCCACCAGCGGCCTCGATCCGATCGGCACCCGTGAGATGAAGGACCTCATCATCGACCTCAAGCAGCGGGGTAAGACGGTGATCCTCTGCTCCCATCTGCTGGCCGACGTGGAAGACGTCTGCGATCGGATCGCGGTGCTGCATCAGGGCGAACTGAAGGAACTTGGCCGCGTCGAAGACCTGTTGCGAGTGACCGACGTCACGCAGATCCGTGCCAAGGGCCTGTCTGCCGAGGCCAGGGAGGAAATCCGCGAGGTCCTTGCGCGGCACGGCCGTTCGGACGTTGAAATTGGTAATCCGCGGACAACGCTGGAGGATCTGTTCCTCGATGTGGTTCGTGACACGCAGGCCCGTCCGGGCCGCCGCGCCCGGCAGGCCTCTGCCGACGGCGCCCAGCAACAGAAGGGGTGAGCCACAGCCATGGTATTGGAAGAGGAAATCCCGAAGTTCGCCACGTGGATTGGCCCGGCACTGCTGTGGTACGTGTTCGCAGGCGGTCTGGTGGCTGTCTTTGCTGCCGCGTTGGCATGGCTGACGCAATCTGTGCTGTACGGGCCGCTGGCTGCCGGCGACCGTGTCTACCGGGGCGTTTTAACGGGCCTAGTCGACCTGGCGGGCATGTCGCCCCGCCGGATCTGGGCGTTGGCGCGGCTTGCGATCCAGGAGTCGCTGCGTCGCAATGTGCTCGTCGCACTGGCCCTGTTTCTGCTCATCGTATTGTTTGCGGGATGGTTTCTCGATCCCAAGAGTGTCAACCCGGGCAAGCTCTATCTCGGCTTCATCCTCGCGGCCACCAATCTGCTGGTCTGCATGGTGACGCTCGTGCTTTCGGTCTTCAGCCTGCCGGCCGACATCAAGGCCAAGGCGATCCAGACCGTCACCACCAAGCCTGTCCGCACCGGTGAGATCGTGCTTGGCCGCATTCTCGGCTTCTCGATCGTTGGAACGGTGCTGCTGGCGATCATGGGGCTGATCGGCTGGGGTTTTGTCGTGCGAAGTGTGAGCCATGGCCACACGGTCGCCGTCGAGGACACGATCGAACGCAAGGACGTGGGTGGAACCGTCACCGGCTTCGAGGGCCGGTCGAGCCTTGATCGCGGCCATCGACACCGCATCGAACTTGATGCTGCGGGCAATGGCTGGACCGACAACGTGCAAGGGCATCGGCATGCCGTGCGGCGGTCCGAAGGTGGCTACACCATCGGGGCCGCCGAGGGCCTCCTCGAGGCCCGCCGCCCACTCCGCGGCTCGCTGCGGTTTCTCGATCGAGAAGGTCGGCCCAGCACGAAGGGCATCAGCGTCGGTTCTGAGTGGACCTACCGACAGTACATCGAGGGCGGCAGCCTCGCCGCCGCGATCTGGAAGTTCGAGGGGATCTCGGAGCGGGAGTATTCCAACGGTCTGCCGCTCGAGATGATCGTGCGGGTATTCCGCACCTACAAGGGCTCGATCGAGAAGGGGATCAAAGGAAGCGTCCGGGTTCGCAATCCAGCCAGCGGCCTGCAGAGCGATCCGTTCTACTTTACCGCCCGAGAATTCACGATCGATTCGCTGCTCATTCCGCGGAAGCTGGCCTCCACGTCGACCGACGGCGGCACCCGCCAGGTCGATCTGTTTCAGGATATCGTGGCCGATGGCCGGGTCGAGGTGATCCTGCAGTGCCTGGAACCGGCTCAGTATTACGGCGTCGCGCAGGCCGACTTCTACCTGCGGGCAGGCGACGGGTCGTTTGCCCTCAACTATGCCAAGAGCTGCCTGGGAATCCTGTTCTCAATGCTGCTGGTGACGGCGATGGGCGTGATGTTCAGCACGTTCTTGGGAGGCCCGCTGGCCCTGTTCGCCACGCTGGCTGTGGTGATGGTCGGCCAGTTCCGGGAGTTCATCCAGCGGCTCTTTGAGAGCCAGATAACGGGCGACTCGTCGATCGTTCCCGGCGGCGGGCCGATTGAATCCCTCTACCGGATCGTGACACAAGAAAGCATCACGGTCGAACTCGCGCCGTCGCCGGCCGTACAGATCATGAAGACGTTCGATACGTTCCTCCTGGCACCCATGCGGCTCTTGGCTGGAATTTTCCCGTCGCTCAGTTCACTTGGCACAAGTGACTTCGTGGCAGGAGGTTTCGACATTCCCTTCGATCTGGTGGCCGAACACGGCATGGAAACACTCGGTTATCTGCTGGCGTTCTTCATCGCCGGCGCCTTCTGTCTCAGGGCTCGCGAGGTGGCATCATGACCCCGACTCCTTCTGCGCACGAATCGTCCCGCGCTCCGGCCGGCCAATCTGGCGCAGGTGGCCGGCGCAAACCGGCGGCCTCATGGCTTGGCCTACGGCCGGGCACGCTCCTGGCGCTGGTGGGAATCGCCGTGCTTCTGGTGCCGCTCTCCGCCCTGAGCCAACCGGCTGATTCGTCGAGCAAAGGGGGCAAGCTTGCCAAACTCCGGGAGCAGTTCGGACTGTCGCAGGCCAATCTCGGCGAGGTGGATCCGACCAGCGAGGCGATGCGACTGGCAACGCTTGGGCTCAAGAACGTCGCCGTGACGCTCCTCTGGGATCGGGCCAACCATTACAAGAAGGTCGAGGACTGGACGAACCTCTCGGCCGTGCTCGAGCAGATGACCAAGTTGCAGCCCAACTTCTATTCGGTTTGGGACTTCCAGGCCCACAACCTCTCCTACAACATTTCGGTTGAATTCGACGACTACCACGACCGCTACGCCTGGGTGATGAAGGGCATCGAGTTTCTCCGGCAGGGCATTTCGTACAACCTGCGGGAGCCACGTCTCCTGGGCCGCATGGGCTGGTTCATCGGCCAGAAGATCGGCAAGGCCGACGAGAAGAAGCAGTATCGTCGGCTGTTCAAAGCGGACGACGACTTTCACGAGCGTGACCGGCCGGGCCGCACCCTGCCCGAACGCGACAACTGGCTCGTAGCTCGTGAGAAGTACCTCGCTGGGCAGCAACTTGCAGACTCTGGAGCGCCCCTCAAGACGACCGCGCTCATCTACCATAGCGAGCCGATGATGACGGCGATCAACTACGCCCGGTCCCTGGAGGAAGACGGCACGTTTGGTGCTGCTGCCCGCGATGGCTGGAAGCTGGCGGGCGACGAGATGCGACGGTTCTCGGTCCGGGAAATCCCCACCACCTGGGAGGTGCCGGTCCGGTTGGGCATGCGCGAGGCCGAACTATCCCGGGCTGACCGCGTGGCGGGCGAACTCGAGCAATTGCTACCCGGCCGCTTCAAGGCGATCCAGGATTCGAAGCGGGCCTCGCTGACGGCCGACCAGAAGGCGGCGATCGACGTGCCGCCGCTGGAGCGGACCGACGCGCAGCAGGCCGACGCCCAGGCGGCGACCCAGATCATGCAGATGGATTGGCCGCAGGTAGTCGCCGAGGCGCCGGCCGATGTTCGCCCGCGGGCGAAGGAACTCCTCCGAAAGTATACGGAGGCGAAGGAAACGGCCGACATCATCGACCGCTATCGGGAAATCGTGAACTTCGACGTCTGGCGTGCAACCTGCGAGACAGAGGTGACGGAGCCAGCGATCAGGGCACGCGAAGCGACCTGGCGGGCCGAGAAAGATTTTGAAAACGCGAAGCTGCAGCCCGCGAAGCAGGCCTATGAGGAGGCCTTTGCGGCGTGGCGGGAGGTGCTTGACGCATCGCCGGTGCTCCGCGCCGACCAGATCACCAAGGATGACATCAACGAGGTGGTGGATCGGTATCGCAAGCTCCTTGAACAGCTTGACGAACCGTTCCCCAAATCGTTCCCGCTGCAGGACATCCTGAGCCCCACGACTCCGCAGTAGGCGGTTCGCCGAAATCCGCGGTCTCTGAAGGGGCGTGGCATGGTCGACGGTTCGAGGCTACCCATGCCCCGTCGCCGGATGTTCGCTCCGGACATCCTGTCCTTCGCTCACTCGATGCTGACTGCGCTAGCCAGATCGCCTCCGCTTCGGCATCCTGCCTGCGCCGACCAATCCGCTGAGACGGATCGGTGCCCGAGCAACGCCGGCTCTCGGGCCATGGGCGGCCTCTCACGGATTTGGTGACCTAGGCCTGGCGAATCAGCAGTTTGTCGATGCGGCGGCCGTCCATGTCGACCACTTCGATCGAGAGCCCGCGCCACTGCAGCGTGTCGCCCGTCGCGGGAATCCGCTCGAGTTCGGCGAGGACGATACCCGAGACAGTCGAATAGTCTCGGGGAACAGCGTCGAGCTTGATGCCAAGTTTGTCGGCAAGATCCTCGACGCTCGCCCCGCCGTCGACGAGCCATGAGCCGTCCTCTCGCTGGACGAAATCGGAGGTCTCGCGGCGATGCTCGTCGTGGATCTCGCCCACCAACTCCTCCAACACGTCCTCGAGCGTCACAAGCCCCTCGGTACCGCCGTATTCGTCGAGCACGATGGCGAGCTGGTTTTTTTCCTTCTGGAAGAGTTCGAGCAACCGGTCGAGCGGCATCGTCTCCGGCACGAACAGGGCGCGGTGCATGATCCTGCGGAGCTCAATTGGCCACCCCATCCAGTTGTGCCGGAGCACGTCCTTGAGCGACACGTAGCCGAGGATGTGATCGAGCGACCCCTCATAGACGGGCAGCCGCGAGTAGCCGGCCATGGCGATCGCCCCGAGCACCTCGCCTGGAGGCGTTTCGATGTCGAGCGCGTCGAGGTCGATCCGCGGCCGCATGATGTCGCGGACCGCTCTTTCGCCGAGACGAAGCGCCTCGGTCGCCACCGCCTGCTCCACGGCCTCGAGGACGCCCTCCGCGCGGCCCGCCTCGAGAAGGTGTTCGATGTCGTCCACCGACACGGTTGGCCCATCCTGCTTGTGGGCGCCCAGCATGACCAGCACCGCCGACGTGGAGGCGCCCATCAGCCATACGAGCGGCCGGGTGACCTGTGAGAAGATCTTCATGGCAGGGGCAGCCAGACGGGCGAAGTCCTCGGCGCGTCGCAGTGCCAGTCGCTTGGGCACCAGTTCGCCGAACAGGAGCGTGACAAATGACAGGAGCACCACGAACACCGTCAGGGCGATCGGTCTGGCCATGGCACCCACGGCCGGCGGGGCGTTGGCCGTGATCCATTCGGCGAGGTCGCTCACCAGACTGTCACCGCCGTAGGCTGCTGCCAGCGTGCCCACGAGCGTGATCCCGATTTGAACGGTGGGAAGAAACTGGTCAGGGCTCGAAGCCAGTTGGAGCGCCGTCTGCGCTGCCTTGTCGCCCGCGTCGGCCAGTTGGCGGAGGCGTCCGCGGCGGCTGGCGACGATCGCCATCTCTGCCCCCGAGAAGAAGCCATTGGCGAGGATCAGGGCGAAGACAAGGAGGATTTCCGGCAGCATGCGTGGATCCGATCGGGGCGGCGTATCACTTTGGGATGGCAGCGCCGTTGTGAGGGGCCGTCTCATCGCGGCTGTTCCGGCTGATCACGGCAAGATTGTCACGGTGCACCACTTCCTCATACGGGCAATATCCCAGCACGCTGGCGATCTGTTCGGTCTTGATGCCAGCGATCCGCTGCAGTTCATCGAGGGAATAGTTCACGAGCCCGCGGGCGAACACTCCGCCGTCCGCTGTGGCCAGCGAGACGACGTCGCCCGTCGTGAACGAGCCCTCGATCGCGGTGACGCCGGCTGCGAGCAGGCTGCGGCCCCGGGCAACGACGGCCTCCCGGGCCCCCGCATCGACGAACACCTTGCCGCGGGCATCAGCCGACCAGCCCAGCCACCGCTTCCAGGCGGGCATCGTCGTTTCCCGGCCCACGAAGAGCGTGCCCGCCGCCTCGCCGCGGCAGATCCGTTCGAGCACGTGGTCGTCTCTTCCGGAGGCGATGATGCAGTGGCCTCCAGCCTCGGTGACGATCCCCGCTGCCGCGATCTTGCTCGCCATGCCCCCCTTGGACAGCCCGCCCAACCGGTCGCTGGCCAGGGCGGCCACGGCCGCGTCGATCCGCGGCACGGTGAGCAGCCTCGTCGCGGTGGGGTCGGACGGATGACGGTCGAACAGCCCCTCGACGTCGGAGAGGAGCACGAGCAGGGGCGCCCCCAGCAGCGTGGCCACGAGCGCTGCCAGGCGGTCGTTGTCGCCGAAGGATGTCCGCAGTTCCTCCACGCTGACCGTGTCGTTCTCGTTGATGATCGGGATCGCTCCGTAGTCGAGCAGCGCGCGGAGCGTGTTGCGGATGTTGAGGTAGCGGGCCCGATCCTTGAGATCATCGGCCACCAGCAGCACCTGCGCGGCGTGCCGGCCCTGGGCGCGGAGCACCCGCTCGTAGGCCTCGATCAGGCAGCTCTGGCCGATCGCCGCCACGGCCTGCAGATGGGCCAGTTCCTGGGGCCGCTTGGTCAGGCCCATCCGCCCCATGCCGGCCCCAACGGCGCCGGAACTGACCAGCACGACCCGCCGCCCTTGGGTCAGGATGGAGTCGAACTGGCGGCCGAGCGCCTCGATCCGCGCATTATCCAGCAGTCCGTCGGGGCCGGTGAGCACGCGGGTGCCGACCTTGACGACGATCAGGGTGGCGGAGGCGGCGAGGTCCGTGCGGAGCTGGTCAGTCATGGGCCGATGGTGGGGGGAGCAAATCAGATGTTTCCCTGGACATCCATCGTACCGTTGGCGGGGGAGGGGAGGCCACAGAGGCGGCCCGCCACGGCCGTGACGCCTGTGAAAACTGCCGCGTGACGCAAATCGCCGCACGTGCGAGCCGCTGGTTGAGGCGTGCGGCCCCGAGGGCGTATAGTGCCCAAGTGCCGTCCTGGGACATCGGACCAGGGATCAGGAAAACGAAAACGGCCAGCCACCGCAGGGCAACTGCGGAACACCTTCCGGGGCGTGCGAGTGAGCGAACTGCATCACGAGTGCGGGCTGGTAGCCATCTACCACCTGCCATGCCGCGATGGCGCCGATCCCAGCCACCTGTGCCCGGCCCAGGGGCCGGAGGAGGTGTCGCGTCTTGTGCCGCGGATGCTTCTCGACATCCAAAACCGCGGCCAGCTCTCTGCCGGAATGACCGTCTGGAATCCTGACCGCAGCCAGCTGCTCGCCACGATCAAGGATGTCGGCAGCGTCAGCGAGGTGTTTCGCCTCAGCCACCGCGGCAAGTACGAGGCTCTGATGGCGCAGCACACCGGTCGGGCCGCCATCGGCCACGTCCGCTACGCCACCTGCGGCGCCGAGGATCGCGGCTACGCCCAGCCGCTCGAACGCCCGCACATCCAGAAGCGGAAGTGGTTCTCCTTCGGGTTCAATGGGCAGCTGGCCAACTACCTGGAGCTGCGGGCCGAGATCCTCGCCAACGATGAAAACCATCTGGCCCGCGACAACGACACCGAAGTGATCATGCACGCCATCGGCAACGAGCTGTCGGGCGCCGCCGATCCAGACCCCATCGAACTGCTCGCGACGATCTCGAAGCGATTCGACGGTGCCTGGAACATCGCCATGCTCGACGCCTGTGGCCGGATGGTCGTGGCCCGCGATCCGCTCGGCATCCGGCCGATGGAATATGCCCAGCTCGGCCCTCTGATTGCAGCTGCCAGCGAGAGCGTTGCCCTGCTCAACCTCGGCTTTCCGGCCGAGTCGATCCGGTCGCTCGAGCCGGGCATGGCGCTCATCGTCGATGGCGAGAGCGTGCGCGTCGAACGGTTCGCCGAGAGCCCGAAGCAAGCCCATTGCTTCTTCGAATGGGTCTACTTCGCCAACGTCGCGAGCACGATGGACGATCGCAGCGTGTATTTGTCGCGGAAGCAGCTCGGCGAAGAGCTCGCCCGTCTGGAGACGATCCCCATCGACGCCGACACCGTCGTCGTGCCCGTTCCCGACACGAGCAAGGCGGCCGCCGATGCCATGGCCTACCGGCTCTCGATCCCGTCGGTGGAAGGTCTGATCCGCAACCGTTACACGGGCCGCACGTTCATCGACGGCGCCTCGAGCCGTCGGCAGAAGGCTGAATCGAAATACACGCCGCTCCGCGAGGTGCTCGAAGGCAAACGGGTGATCCTCGTCGAGGATTCGATCGTGCGGAGCACGACGATGAAGGTGCTGCTGGGCCGGATGCGGTCGCTGGGGCTCGCTCGGGAGATCCATGTTCGGATCGCCTGTCCGCCGATCGTCGCACCCTGCTTCTACGGCATCGACATGTCGACGATCGACGAGCTCTTCGCCCCGCAGTTTCTCCGCGGGGGCGTGCTCACCGAGGAGGCTCAGGCGGAGATGGCCGCACGGCTGGGGGCCGACTCACTGCGGTATCTGCCCGTGGAGTCGGTGGCGCGATCGATCGGATTCGAGCCGTCGCAACTCTGCCAGGCCTGCCTGACGGGCAAGTATCCCACGCCTGCCGGCGAGCGGCTCTACGAGATCGCCCTGACGCACACGGGCCGGGGTGACTCAGACCGCGGCGGCTCCGGCCGTACCTACGAGTCTGCCTCAGCCAGGTAGCGGAACGGCCATGCGGCTGCACGTGGCCGGCGCGGTGGACCGCTCGAGCAAGGCCCGCCAGACCGGGGCGCCGGCCAGCCGCGTACGGCGTTCGAAGTGGGTGCGGTAGTCGAGGTCGTGTTCGGCAGGGCGGGCCTCCACGTCGCGGGCCGCGGAGAAGAGTCCTGTGCCCTGGGCTGCCGCCATGGCCTCGTGGAAATACTCCTCTACATCGGTCCAGATGTGCAGTTGGCCGCCGGACATGAGCACGCGGCCGGCATGGACGAGAAAGGCGTCGGAGAGCACGCGCCGTTTGCGATGGCGGGCTTTCCACCACGGGTCTGGGAAATAGACGTGGATGGCCGCCAGGCAGGCGTCGGGCAGCAGACTGCTGGCAAGGTAGGTGGCATCACCGTGAATGATCCGGGCATTGGCGGCCCGCTGGGCGGCGAGCTTACCGCCGCAGAGCCGCGCATAGCCGCCGCTGATTTCCACGCCCAGGAAATTCAGGTCGGGCCGTGCGGCCGCGGCCGTGGAGAGAAACAGCCCCTTGCCGCTGCCCACTTCCATCTCGATAGGCGCTTGCCTTGGAAACAGGCTCTGGGGGTCGAGCGGCGCGGGCAGTGCCGCCAGTTCAAGCAGGTGACCGGAGAGGTCGAGCGACGGATCGGGCTTGCGGGGTGGGCGGCGGGGCATGGGAGCGTGCGATGGCCGGGGGACCAGAAGTCATGGCCAGGTTCATTCGGCCGGAGTGCCCGTGGCGCCGGCGAGTGCATCAACCGGCAGGGGCACGCCCTTGATCATGCCATCCACGACGATTCGATCACGGACAAGTCCTTGGAAGCGGCAGACGATCATCGCCCGAGGCCGGACCCGAACCCGCTCCACCGCGATCACCAGCCGGTCGCCGGGCACCACCGGCTCGCGGAATCGCACCTCCTCCAGACCGCCGAAGCCGATCACTTTGGCGTCGAGCAGGTTGTAGCGATGGGTGTAGTAGCTGGAGAGTTGGGCGGCGGCCTCGCACATCATGACGCCGGGCATCAGCGGCATCACTGGGAAATGGCCACGCACCCAAAACTCGTCGCGGGTGATGTCCTTGTAGCCCACGCACAGACCACGGGACTGATCCTCGTGCACGATCGCCGTCAACTGCTCCATCTCGAACCGCTGCATGTTCCAGCGGCGGATCTCGTGGATGTCGGCGATGACGTGATCGAGGTCGTATTCGCTCGGATGGATGATGTAGTCGCGCGGGGCCACTGCGTTCGCCCTCCGATCCGTCTCAGGTACGAATGTGCTTCCGCTTGGCCTTGCGGGCCTTGCTGTTGGCGGGCCGGGAGCCATGGTTGGCTTTTTTAAGGGTGCGATGCGGCTTGGCCATCGGAAAACTCCGGAGTCTGGGTGATCGGGAATGCGTCGCGAGCGTGGCGACCCGCGGAGTTGTACCACGCCGCGGGACGCGGTTCCATCCTGATGCGCAGCCGCAGGAATGGGCTTACGTTCGCCGGTGCGAGGGGGCCGCCATGCCGTCCGCTGGCGGGGTAGCCGGGCGTTCCGCAGCGAGCGACTCTCTCAGGCTCGTTCTCACGATTTCCACGAAACTCGCCCCCAGGAATCCCAGCAGGCCACCCATCACGGCCGACGAGCCACCGCCCAGCAGGGCTCCTGCGGGCGAACTGGCGGTGAGCCACATGAGTGCGAGCGTGCCGGCCGTGCCGCCACAGACCGCGCCGATCCCGGCCGAGATCGGTACCAGGCGGCCCAGACTGGAACGGCGCTGGAGCTGAGAGGGGGATGGCGAGGGCAGGTGCGGCACCGCTGTGTGGGCGTCGGGCAATAGTCCGCGGGGCCTGGCCAGATCGCGGTCGGTCGCCTCGCGGAGCCGTGTACCGATGGCGTTGCCGGCCACGTGCATGGCCACGCTGGCCAGCAGCACAGCCGCGGCCATCCAGCCGGCGAGCCCGAGCCAGCCGATCGCCGCGCAGGCGATGGCAAGGACAACCGCCAACCAGGAATAGGTGACCAGACGCATGCGACTTTCTCCGCCGGTAGTGTAGACCCGATCAGTGGAGAAGCGTAGCGGCACGGTCAATGGTGCTGCACCGCCGGGACGGTGCTGCGCCGCCGGGATCGGCAGAAGTCTCGTCGCAGTGGCACTCAGGCCTTGGGCCGTGGCCCCAGTCTCCTTCCACGACCTACGGCAGCGCATTCCCCAGAAGGTCGAAAAATCCAAAAGCTCCTCGAGCTTCCGCCGATCCCGGCTGCGTTGACGTCTGCTTCGCAGGATGCGAAGCGCAGCACCGGCGGAGGGCAGCGCAAGCAAGGGAATGCGGGGCGCCTTAAAACTCCGACTCGACCGCCTCTTGCTGGTAGATCGGCAGCAGGCGGTAGTAGACCTCGAGCGTGAGGATCGCCAACGCCGTGTGGGCGAGCCGACCGCCCGGGGCCGTGTCGTGATCTGCGAAAAACCAGCTGCCAGACTCGTGGGCAACACGCGCCTGCTGCGCGATGAGTTGGTCGCGGTTCTTCATGTTCCAGCGAGGCCAGACCGGATGGTTGAACTGCAGGAGCGCCTGGGAGAGATAAAAGTTCTGGTAGATGGCTTCGGGTGCTGGGCCGGGTTTTGCGAGCGTCGTGAGGCCGCGGTTGAGCGGCTCCTGCTCCGCTCCCCAGCCGGTATACATCCGGCAGAGCAGGCCGATCGCCGATGTGCAGGGCTTGGCGGACGGGCTGCGGTAGCCGTAGGCCGCGCCATTCAGAGTCTGCACGCGGTCGAGAAACCGTCGCACGCCGTCGATCGTCGGCGAGGGAGCCTCGAGGCCGGCGAGCTGCGCACTTTTCAGCGCCGACAGCTGCCAGGCGGTGACGGTGATGTCGCCGGCCTGGCCCGGCAGGTAGCGCCAGCCGCCGCTGTGCATGTCTTGGGCCGTCTCGATGAACCGGATCGCATCCCGCACAGGCGGCACGAGCATGTCGTCTTTCGTCATGCCGAGCGCCTCGGCCAGGGCCAGCGTCGTCACGCCGTGGCCATACATGTTGCCCTCGCAGAAATCGCCGCCGCGCGGCGTGCGCTGCATCCGACTGATCAGGTAGTAGATGCCACGAGACACCGTCTCCTGATGTCGGCCATCGACATGGGTGTGTCCGGCGCCGAGAAAGGGCAAGAGCGCGATCGCAGTGCTGGCCGTGGAACTCGTGAGCGAGCCCGGATCGCGACAGGCGCCGTTGCAACGACAGCCGCTCAAATCGAACTGCCAGGAGCCGTCGACGGCCTGATGCAGCGCCAGCCAATCCAGCCCCCGTTCGACGGCCGCCTCGCTGGCCGTACTGCCGCCACGACCGCGGACCGATGCGGAGCGGCCGGCGCCGGTTCGCGATGCGAAGGGCTTGCCATCAGGCGGGCCCCCGCCGATGGCGGCACGGGCGGTGGCACGTTCCGATGCCGCCGGGCGGGCCGGGCCGCCGCGGGCAGAGACCGGCAGTGCAATCGGACCTGCTCCCTGTGGCAGGGCGAACACCTGATCCGACGGTTCAGCCTCCGGGATCGCTTCTGCGCCAACGGCATCGCTGGTCGGCAGGGAATCGATCGCAGCCATGGCCACGAGGGGCGGCTCGTCCACCAGCAGTGGGTCGACGGCAGCCGCTGCCCGGGCCGCGGCGATCGCCTCGCTGCCGGCAGCCTCGTCAGCCGCACCGATATCCACGGCAACCGCCTGATCGCCGGCCGCATCGTCCTGCGGCTGCTCTCGCATGGACAACACCAGCGGGCGGAGCCGAGGGGACGGCTTCTTTTCAAAGGCGAAAACCGCCAGCAGGATGCAGAGGAGCAGGTGCACCGCCAGACTCAGGTAGCCTGACCGCACGACCGGGCTCCGCACTACCCGGTCGACCCATGGCGCGGCGTCCGGTTCCGTGGCCGCAAGCGGCGAGAATTCAATCGAGTCGGGTTCCATCGAGACAACCTCGCGGCAGACTTTTCCGATTGGGGAAAGCGTGCCGTCGCGGCAGGGCCCGTCGGCCGCGCAGACGGCGATCCCCATCAGACCCACAAATGGGGTATCGGCCAAATCCAGCACGCGGCTGAACACGAACGGCAGGGATCGGCAGCGCAGGGCAAGCAGGCCGTGGCCTACTCCTTGAAATCCTCGTCAACGCTCCCCTGGCGGTAGATCGGCAGGTGGCGGTAGTAGACCTCGAGGATCATCGTGGCCAGCGACGTGCAGTAGAGCCGGCCGGCAGCATGCGCTCCGTGGCCGCCATCGACACCGTCGTACCAACTGCCCGCTTCGTGCCCCTTCTTCGCCTGCTCTTTCACGAGCATGTCACGCATGCGGGTGTTCCAGCTCACCCATCGATCGCCTTCCATGTGGTGCAGGATCTGCGTGGCGTAGTAGTCGAAGTAGAGGTCCTTGCTCGGTCCCATCTTGGCGAGCCGGTCGACACCGCGTTGGAGAGCCGGGTGATCCTTCTTCCAACCCAGGTACATCCTGCAGAGCAGGCCGACTGCGGAGGTGGCGGGGCCGTTGCCTGGCTCGGCGTAGCCGTAGGTGGCGCCGTCGTCCTGCTGCACGCTGTTGAGAAACTCCACCGACTTTTTGATCGTGAGTGGCGACACCTGCAGGAATGCCATGTGGCCACTCTTGAGCGCCATCAACTGCCAGCCCACGGCCGAGGTGTCGCCTGCCTGCTTGGGAGCGTATCGCCAGCCGCCACCCGCCGGATCCTGAGCCGCCATGATGTAGTTGAGGGCCGCCTGCGCGGGCAGTTGCAGGCGGCGGTCCTGCGTCATCGCGTAGCTCTCGGAGAGCACGATGCCCGCCAGGCCCTGCGAATACATGTTGCCTCCCGCGGCGTAGGCCTTGCCCTGTCCCTTCATGGTCATCGCCGCAAGGAAGCCGATTCCGGCCTCGATCTGCTTCTTGTAGGGGCCTTCCTTGTGCGTGTAGCCACGGCCGAGGAAGGGGAGGAGGGCCATCGATGTGGCACCACAGCGATCCGCTCCAAAGCCCTTGTCCACGCCATGTGTGCATTGGCCATTGCAACTGGGACAGGCGCTGAGATTGAATGACCAGCCCCCGTCGGGCATCTGATGTTGAATGATCCATTTGATGCCCGACTCCACGGCGGCTTCGCTCTGGCTGCTGCCGCCACCGGTCTGGATGAGCTGCTGCCGCATCTTCGTGTCGGTGCGGCCGCCGAGACCGCCAGCTGTCTTGCCGCCCACGGCGCCGACGCTCGAGAGCAGGTCGCTCGCGGCGACCGATTCGGAACCGAAGTCGGTCAGTTCGACGGAAATCGGCGCGGCATCGAGATCGTCGGCCGTTGAGACGACCTGCACGGTGTCGACGTTGGCCGATTCAGGCAACGCGACCATGTCGGTGAGTTCCTGCTGCGGCCCCGGATCCTCCTGAGGCATCTCCTCCTCGAACTCCTCGAAGTTTTCCTCGACCTCTGGCGCACTGGCCGTGATCATCCGCGGGGCTTCCAGCTTGGGCACCTCGTTGACGACCAGCGCCATTGAGAGCAGCACGATCACGTGCACGAGCATGCTGATCGCCCAGGCGGGCGTCTGCTTGAGCAATCCGCCAGCGAGCGAACGCCGTGGGGCAGTGATCTCAGCCACCGCTGCTGGCTGCGCAGAAGTTTGTGGTGCGGAGGCTGATGCGGAGGGAGCAGTTGGCTTGGGAATCACCGGGCCGGCCTTCGCTCCGGTCGCCGTTGCGGGCTTGGCTGGCGCAGCGGGAGCCCGCCCGCTCTGGGCTGGAGTGCCTTGGGCTGGAGTGCCCGAATCAGGAGGAGGAGGGCTTGCCATGGCTATGTTGACTTGAGATCGCTGACCATCGACCGCTGTTTGTGACCTCTGCTGGGATCGATCCCATCCGGCCACGAGTCTTTATAGTATCGTGTCGGCCGTTGGGGCCGCAAACGCTGGTCGGAATTCCGAGGTTTCCCCGTGCTCCCATGGTGCCTTCCCGGGCGAAAAATGCCCGGTTCCGCCCTGCTCTCCGCCTCTGGCTGGCGGCGCGGCCGGTCGAGGAGTACGATCCGCAGTCCCACGTCCCAGGAATTTCGGAAGGATTAGGTCATGGCCAAGGGCAAAAAGAGACTCGAAGTAATCCATCTCGTCTGCGCGGAGACGGGCGACCAAAACTACACCCTGCGCCGCAAGTCGGGCGGAGAGAAACTCAAGGTGAAGAAGTATTCGCCGCGGCTGCGGAAGCACACGCTCCACAACGAGAAGAAGAAGTAGAGCGGGCGGGCGTCAGCCGCCAGGTTTCATTCGCAAGGGTTCATCCGCAAGAGGCGAGGATCCGGGCCAACTGGGCCGACCGGTCGGCAGTGGCCGCCTCCAGTTCGTGGATCTGATCGGCCCGGCGGCGGAGCGAGGCCTCGGCGTCGCCCTCGATCAGGAGCAGGCGGCATTCCGCCTTTCGCTCGAACCGACCACGGCCTGGTCGCAGCACGACCTCCACCTCGCAGGGTTTGCCCGCCGCCGCCTGCGGAGCGTCTGCGAGCAGGGCGAGAACATCCCGGCCCAGCGGTGTCTCGGCTGCATCGGCCGGCAGCCCCCAGGTCAGATTGTGTGTCGAGCGTTCAAGCAGTCCGTGACGGCAGCGATTGAGACGCCCGCGGCGGAGAAAGTAGGGCACGTTCACGCCATCCCGCCAGCGGGGCGTAGCCGACGTGTCGACCGGGTGCCAGACATGCAGTGACCAGGTGCGGTCGAGGATCGACTGTAGCCGCACGCCCGCAGCGCGGAGCCGCAGGCCGAGATCGTCGTCCTCCTGTCCCCACCCGACGAACCGCTCGTCGCAGCCGTTCACCGCCTCGAAGTCGCGCCGCCACATCCCACAGTTGCCGCCTGCAAGCCGCGGCTTCGACGGGTGGCGGAGCGTCGCATGCCACCATGCCTTGCGGAAGCGTTTCGCGAGCAGTTGCCGTTCGGAGGCGGGAGCCAGCGCGGCGAGATCGGTGCTGGCGATGGTCGTCGTGTCGAGTCGTGCGCTCGTGTCTTCCGGGAGTCGGGCGCAATAGCCCAGCAGCGCCCGGCCGGGGCTGCGACGTTCGAGGTAGGCGGCCACGTGATCGCGGGGCAAAATACAGTCGCCATCGAGAAAGAGCAGATAGTCGCTCGCGGTGACTCGGGCGCCGGCGTTGCGGGTGCGGGCCAGACGGAAGCCGTCGTGGGGCTGCGACGTGAATCGGACGGGAAAGCTGGCCTGGGCGGCGAAGTCGCGGACGAGCGCCGCCGTGCCGTCGGTCGAACCATCGTCGCTGATGATCACCTCGAATCGACCATCGACGCCGGTCTGAGCCGCGATCGACGCGAGCACAAGCGCCAGGTGGCGGGGCTTCTGAAACGTGTTGACGATCAACGCGATGTCGCGGGCGGAAGTCGCGGAATCAGCGAACGTCGCGGCAGGTGACTGGATGGGCGAATCTCCGTTCATGGGTGGGCCAGCCTTTCTGCTGCCTTGGCCACCACCGAATCCAGCAGCGATTCCAGACGGTCGGAGGAGTCGCCACCCGGGAGGATCTCCAGCGCGATCTCCAGCGCGAACAGCGGAATGTCGCCCAGCCGGTCGACGCGCAGCTTGACGAGATCCTTGAGCGTGGTCACGACCAGATCGGCATGCAGGCCGGCTGCCCAATCGTGGAGCGCATGCAGATCGGTGGCCGTGTAGGCGTGGTGATCGGGGAACGGGCGAAAGCCGGCCAGGTCGGCACCGAGGTTCTCAAGTGATGTACGGAATGCAGATGGGTTGCCAATCCCTGCGAAGGCGGCGATCCGGGCGGCTCTCAGTCGCTCGAGTGGCTGCGTGTCTGACGTTGCCGATCGCAGCTGCACCGGTCGATGTGCGGCCTCCAACCAGACAGGCGGCAGGCCACCCCGGCAGGCCTTTGTGAAAACGCGGCGAATCTCGCTCCGACGTCGGGCATCGACCGATGCCGCCCGCGTCAGGACCACGGCCTGCGCGCGGGCGAGCCCGGAGAGCGGTTCCCGCAGCAGTCCGCGGGGAAAGAGATGGCCACAACCATAGGGGTCGGTGGCATCCACGGCCACGATGTCGAGGTCGCGGGCGAGGCGACGGTGCTGGAAGCCGTCGTCGAGCAGCGCCACTTCCGCCCCGGCGGCTGCGGCGGTGCGGACTCCGGCGATTCGATCGCGGTCGGCCACGTGCGGCACGGTCGGCAGCAGGATGGCCAGTTCGGCCGCCTCGTCGCTGCGTTCACCGCGGGCTGCCCCGTAGCCGCGGCTCACGATGGCGGGCCGCCGGCCGCGGGCCGCCACTGCCCGCGCCAGCCATGCCACCAGGGGCGTCTTGCCGGTGCCGCCGAGCGTGAGGTTGCCCACCGAAATGACTGGAATCTGCCCCTGGGTGACGAGCAGGAGACCATGATCGTACGCGGCATTGCGGCAGCCGATCACCAGGCCGTAGGGGACCGCGAACCCGGCCAGGGCGAGGCGTGCCAGCATCGGGCCCATGCCGTGTGCCGTGCCGTCCACCAGACGCTTGAAAGCCTCGGCGTCGGGGAGCAGGGTCATGTGGGGTTCCTTTTCCGGCCGTGCCGTCGTTCGACGGCACGGCGAGGCTTACCTTAGGCGGCTTTTCCGACGCCCGTCAACGCGGAGCGGGCGGATCGGCAAAGCTGCCGATATAATCGACATCATGTCCACGGCTTCACACCCAACCTCTGAGCCGCTTGCCGTTGGCGCGTGGGGCGACGACGGCGAGGCCGACTCCAAGTCGGAACGCTACCTCGCCAGGCGGCTCGCCGCGGCCAGCGCCGACTACAAGGGGGTTGCGCTCACCACGTTTCTGCTGGGGGCCGGGGTGGCGACGCTGCTCTGGATCGCCAGTGGGATTCTGCTGGAGCACTGGATTGTCGCAGGCGGCCTTCCCCGCTGGGCACGGTGGACGTGGCTCCTGATGGGGCTTGCGGCGATCATTGCGGCGGGCGTCCGGTGGATCCTGCCGCTGCTGCGGTATCGCGTCAATCTCGTCTACGCGGCGAGGGTGATCGAGAAGGAACATCCCGAACTCCACAACGATCTCGTCAATACCGTGCTGGTCAAGGCGCATCCGGAGGGCAATGCCGCCACGGTCGTGAGGTCGCTCGGCCGGCGGGCGGCCAAGCGGCTCTCCGCCGTGCCGACCGAGTCTGTCATCGATCGTTCTCAGGCGGTGCGGCTGGCCTATGCGTTGGCGGTGCTCGTGGGTCTGGCGTGTCTCTACTCGCTGGCGGCCCCGAAGAGCATGCTCACCACCACGGCGCGGCTGCTCGCGCCCTGGGCCCGCGTGGCGGCGCCGACGAGGGTGAGATTCGAACCGCCCCGATTGCAGTGGCGGATGCCAGGAGAAGAGGCGGCTGTCGTCGGGCCCGTCGCTGATCGTGACGCGGCAGCCGGCGGCGCTGATGGCAGCGATCCGAACGATCCCAGAAGCATCAAGGTCGATGCCGGCGGGGCCACGTTGGTCCGCGGCCGGCAACTGTTCGTGAGCAGTGCGATCCTCGGTCTGCGACGCGACGAGCAGCCGGTGATCGTCGTCACGCCCTTGCTCGACAGTGGCGCCGTCGATGGTGCGGCGGTGCCGTGGCGAGTGGAGATGACACGGGTTGGCGGTGAAACGGCCGCCGGGCAGCGGTATGCAGCCGTGCTGCCCGATGCGACCCGGGGGCTCGATCAGTCGGTGGCGTTTACGATGCAAGCCGGCGACGGGAGGAGCGAGCCGATCCGCGTGGCGTTGGTCGATTCGCCAACCCTTCTGGTCCGCGAGGTGCGGTACGAGTTTCCTGCATATATGCAACGCGAGCGAGAGACGGTGGCGTGGCAGGGCGACCTGCGGGCCGTCGAGGGCACGCGTGTCGTGATCACCGCCGAGAGCAACCAGCCGCTGGAGTCGGCATGGATCGACTTTGGGTGTGATGGCAGCCGTGACCTGAAACTCAAGGTGGGGGCGAGCGATCTGGCGCGGGCAAGTGGCTCGTTCGTGCTGCAGATGAATCCCGAACGCACGGCAGCCGAGCATGCGTCGTACAGGCTGGTGTTCCAGCCGCGTGGGACGGCGCTGGCTGGCAGGGAGCAAATGGAGACTGAAAAGCTCGAACACAGGATCGAGGTGCTGGCCGATCTGGCCCCCGAGATTTCCATCGAGGAGCCGCAGGAATCGCCGGCCCGCGTGCCGCCAGGGGCGCCCGTGACGCTGCGGGTGCGGGCGCTCGATCCCGATTTTGGTCTGGCTCGTGTCGGTATCGAGACCCGGGTGCAGGGCGGTGCGGCCCAGCCCGAGATCGTGCTGCCGGGGAGCGAGCGGCGGACCGCGTTCAACGGCGTGCTCCAAGTCGTGCCGGAGCGGCTCGGTGCGGGGGCTGGCAGCGCGCTTGAATACAGGGGCGTGGCCGTGGACACGCGGCCCAACCAGCCGAACGTGACGCACACGCCGTGGAAGCTGCTGCAGATCGATGCCTCCGCGTCGCCGCGGCAGCCGGAAAAGGCGCCGCCGCGGTCGGGGGAACGGGATCCAGGCCGTCGCCAAGGTGATCCAAAAGACGCCGGTGGGAGCAGCGATGGAGAGTCGGACGACGACGGCGAGCCGAGTGGCAGCGACGGACAGGGCAACGACAGTGGCGACGGCTCACCCTCAGGCACAGCAGACGGTCAAGGCATGTCGAAGGGGGCTGATGGGGAGAAGCAGCAGGACGGGCAGGGCAAAAATCCGGTGGGCGAACAGCCGGCGGGCGGTAAGCCCGAGGCAGCCGGCGAGCAACGTCCGAACGACGGGAGCGGCCAGAAGCCTGAGCAGTCTGGCGGTGGCCAGCAGAATAAGTCGCAGCAGAAGACGCCCCAGCAGAACTCCCCGCAGCAGAACAGTGGCGAGCAGGGCGAACCCCAGCCCGGGCAGCAGGGCGGCGCCGCCGGCGGCAGTCAGCAGGGTGGCAAGCAGTCGCAACCCGGCGACAACAAGCAGCAAGGATCATCGCAAGGGCAGGGAAGCGAAGCCGGTGGCGCGAGTGGAACTGGACAGGGCCGTGGCGGGCAGGGGAAGAGCGGCAGCGGGAAGCAGCCTGACGGCGAACAAGCCGATGGAGCGCAGGGAACAGGTGGACAAGGAACGGGCGGCCAGCAAGCCGGCAAGACAGGCTCAGCACAACAAGCGGGTGGCGATCGGCCGGGGAAAAGCAATGCAGGGAAGCGTGGTGGGGGAGAAAACTCGCAGGGCGGGCAGGCCGAGGGCCAGCGTGGTGGCGGACAGCAGGGAGGTGGTCAGCAGCAGCCCCGACCTACGGTGGCTTCCGACGGCACCAATGACGGCGAGGCGATGGAGAGGATTCTCGATCATCGTCGGCAGGCCGGGGGCAACCCATCTGACGGAATGAAGTCGGGCAAGACAAAGCCCGACGGCGATGGTGCGAACGAGAGAGGCAGCGGCAGCAAGGCTGGCGAGAACTCGTCGAACGAGGGGAAGCCCGCAGGTCAAAACCCAACAGGAAAGCCGGGCGAGCGCAACCCTGGTGAGGGTATGTCGGCGGATGGTGAGCCGCAGGCAGGAACTGATGGCGAGAAGAACGGAGACCAGAATTCAGGCGAACGCCAGGGAGATGCGCGCGAGCAGGGACAGGGTCAACCGGGCCAAGGTCAGCAGGGACAAGGTCAACCGGGACAAGGTCAGCAGGGACAAGGTCAGCAGGGACAAGGTCAGCAGGGACAGGGTCAGCAGGGACAGGGTCAGCAGGGACAGGGTCAGCAGGGACAAGGTCAGCAGGGACAGGGTCAGCAGGGACAGGGTCAGCAGGGACAGGGTCAACAGGGACAGGGTCAACAGGGACAGGGTCAACAGGGACAGGGTCAGCAGGGACAGGGTCAGCAGGGACAGGGTGCCGAGCAAGGCGGTTCGGAAAAAGGTGGGAAGCCAATGGCTGGTCCAGCTGGTGAGGGAGCAGCGCAGCCACAGGGTGACCCCAAGCAAGAGGGTGAGGCCGGCGGCAAGCCGAGCGGCCAGCAGGCGGCGGGGCCGCCGCCTGAAGGAGCGGGCCAGTCGAGCCCCGTGGGCGGTGGCGGGCGGTCTGAAGGAGCAGGCACGCCGATAGGCGGAGCAGCCGCTCAGGGGCCGCCGCCTTCCCGAGAGACGGAATGGGGGTCACAGGAGTTGGAAAACGCGCGCAACGCGGCCGACCTCGCCCTCGAACACCTCCGCAAAACCGTGGAGTCGGGGCGGACTGATGTCCTCGACGAACTCGGATGGAGTCGCGATCAGGCCCGTGCGTTTCTCGAGCGCTGGGAGGCGATGCGGCGGCAGTCGGAAAGTCCCGACGTGCAAAAGCGGGGAGAGTTCGAGCGGGTGCTTCGCAGCCTGGGCCTGCGGCCGGCGGGCGTGCAAAACTCCCGCGACGTGCCAGCCGATGCGAAGGGCGGCCAGGCCGAGGGTCGCCGCAGCCGGCCACCAAGCGACTATCGCGAACGGTTCAAGGCATTCATGCAGGGAACGAGCGGCGAACAGGACGCCAGTGACAAAAAGGGTGGCGGGGCCGAATGACGCAGACGAGCCAGACAGGCCAGCTGTTCGAAGGTCCTCGTTACCTCGCGGCATTTGGACCGAAGCGGGTGCCGCATTGTTTCACCGACGTGCTCATTCTCGGCGGTGGTCTGGCTGGGCTGCGAGCCGCGCTGGCCGTTGATCCGCGGCTGTCGGTGACGGTGGTCACGAAGGACGACCTGCAGAGTTCGTCGAGCCAATGGGCGCAGGGAGGCATTGCCAGCGTCGTCGATCCTGAGGACCGCTTCGACAATCATGTCGCCGACACGCTCACCGCCGGCGGTGGGCTCTGTCACGACGACGTGGTCGACTCCGTCGTCCGTGAGGCTCCGGCCCGGATCGCCGAACTGATCGCCTGGGGCACGCGGTTCGATTCCCATAATGGCAGCCTGGAATTGGGCCGCGAGGGAGGCCACAGCCATCATCGCATCGTGCACGCCCTGGGCGACGCCACGGGCCGCGAGGTGATGCGGGCGGTGATCGAGCGAGCAAGGGAACTGGAGAATCTCGAGGTCTGGCCCGAGACCTTCACGGTCGATCTGGTCACCCACGAAGGGTCGTGTCGCGGGGCGCTCGTCTGGAATCCCGCGCATGGCAAGACGCTCGTCTGGGCCCGGCGCACGATCCTCGCCACGGGGGGCGCCGGGCAGCTCTACCGCGAATCGACGAATCCGCCCGGCGCCAGCGGCGATGGGATGGCGCTGGCATGGCGGGCCGGCGCTGAGTTGCGCGACATGGAGTTCATGCAGTTTCATCCCACGGTGCTCTACATCGCCGGCGGTGCCCGCAGCCTGATCACCGAGGCCGTTCGCGGCGCGGGCGCATGGCTGGTCGATCGCGACGGCCGCCGGTTCATGCCCGACTTCGATCCGCGGGCAGAGCTCGCGCCGCGCGATGTCGTCGCCAGAGCGATCACGGTCGTCAT
Organism: Pirellulales bacterium; assembly: GCA_044376405.1. Classification (GTDB taxonomy): domain Bacteria; phylum Planctomycetota; class Planctomycetia; order Pirellulales; family UBA1268; genus CAMCQY01. The sequence goes on along the minus strand of JBILKZ010000032.1, from coordinate 3,965 downwards.
GCACCGCACGCATCAGGCCAACGTCTTTCTCGACCTTTCCCACCTCGATCCGCAGACGGTGCGGCGGCGGTTTCCCGGCATGGCCGAGATCTGCGGGAAGTTCGGTCTCGATCTCACGCGGGATCGGATCCCGGTGCGGCCCGGTGCCCACTACATGATCGGTGGCGTGACCGTCGACGCCCACGGTCGCACGACCATCCCCGGCTTGTTCGCGGCTGGCGAGGTGACCTCCAGCGGACTGCACGGAGCGAATCGACTGGCGAGCAACAGCCTGCTCGAAGGCCTCGTCTACGGCGCCCGGGCGGGGGAGACGGCCAGTGTGGAGATTCTCGGCGAGGACGGCGACGGGCACGAGTTTCGGGTGCCGGCGATCGGGAATCCGCGGGCCATCGATTGCAATGGCACTGGGGCGATGACGGAGAACAACGGCGTCCTCGACCTCGCTGACATCCGCAACTCACTGCGGGCGCTGATGTGGCGGCACGTCGGCGTGGAACGCGAGGGAGGCTCCCTCGCGGAGGCGCTCGAAACGGTCGAGGGCTGGTGTCGCTATGTGTTGCCGCGCCAGTTTGCCGAGCCGCAGGGCTGGCAGCTGCAAAACATGCTCGAGGTGGCGCGGCTGATGATCCGAGGGGCGATCGAGCGGCAAGAGACCCGCGGCGTCCATTTTCGCAACGACTTTCCCGACACTCGCGCCGACTGGCGTGCTCACATCGGCTGGCAGCGGGGCCGGCCGCAGCCGCTAGCCTCGCCCCTCGACGCTGCGGCAGGTGCCGCGGGGGCATGCTGAGAAGACCGCAGTGAGCCGACGCGCTGGGTTCCTTCCTGGGTTACTTCCCGGCCGTCTTGCCGGCGAACAGTTGCGCGACCGCCTCATGGAAAAACCCTGCCGCATTGGCCACCTGCCAGAGCACGATCGCGGTGGTGATCTGAACCTTCCGAAACAGTCCGCGATGTGTCCGCAGATGCCTCGGCAGGCGGCGCAGCAGACTGCCGTGGAAGTTCATGTCTTGTGCCATGGTTCCTGATCCACGTTCCCGTCGCTTGTCCTGGTAGCGATAGGCACCACGACCATAGCAATAGTGCAGTCCGAGAAACTGATTCAGATTCTGGGCGTGGCGGTGCTCGATGCGGGCCGTAGGCACGAGTCGCAGCGGCCGGCCGCTGGCCCGCCAGCGGTCACAGAAGTCGCGATCCTCGGCGCCGGCCCGCGGAAACGAGGTGTCGAAGCCGCCGAGTTCGGAGTAGGCAACGCGGCTGCAGAGGATGTTATTGCTCGCCAGAAAGTAGGCGGATGCCTCGTCGGCGTTGAAGTGCTCGTAGACCAAGTCGACGATCATCTGGCTGGTCGTGGCGAAGACGTCATCCGTGAGGCCATTGAAGGTGATGCCGCCCACGAGCGAGTCGGGGCACTGCCGGTGGGCGGCGACGAGCGACTCGAGCCACGTGGGCGTGGGCAGGCAGTCATCGTCGGTGAGGGCGATGAGTTCCCCGCGGGCTTCCGCGACACCACGGTTACGGGCGGCTGACGGCCCGGCATTCGGCTGCCGAATGATGCGGATGGTGGGGCCGGTTGGGGTTGTATCCGCTGGCGGTACGACCCAGAGGAGTGAATAGCCGCCTTCGGCAGCGACCATCTGCAGGGCCCTCAGCGATGCTCCGTAGCCGCGGTCGCCCTGCCACCCCTCCGTCGCGTCGTCGGGGAAGGTGATGGCTCGGTCCAGCGGGAAACAACTGTTGTACTCGACGGTATAGACCATCGCTTTGTAGCGGGTGAGCAACGAGCGAAATAACCAGAGGTCGGTGGAGTCGACGTCGATCGAGATGTATTCCGGCTCGGCCGGCACGCCATGCTCGGCGAACACGTCGCAGATGTTGTCGGCAGTGAGAAAGTGCCGATACAGATTGATCGACGGGTTGTCGTGGTCCCCGTCGAGGAGCAGGCATCGCCAGCCATGATTCAGGACGAAATTCGCGACGTTGGAGCCGCTGCCTCCCGTGAGCGACGCATCGTTAAACCCAAACTCGACGCAGAACGGCGGCGCGTTGCGCACGCCGATCTGCTCAAAAATCCGCTCGAGAAGGATGTCTTGGTAGGACTGGGAGTATTTTCCCCGGTTCCACTTCACGGAAGCGAGATCGCGGACCCATTGTTTCACGGAGCATTCCTGGCGATGGTACCTGTGCGGCTCGAGATTGACTCGCACCCCGCGTGGCCCGATTATAGTCCCAACATGTACCCCCTCCGCCGCTCCGTGTTCGTTCATGTCATGGGCCTGTTGGGGGCTTTTCCTACGTGGCAGACCAGCCGGGACCGGGTCCAACGAGTCATTGGCAGGCTCCATCCGGTCGCAGGCGGCCACGAACTGATCCGGCTCGGCCCGGAGGGGGATGGCGGCTACGTCATTCCGGATGATCTCGCGGGCATCGAGGCCTGCTTCTCGCCCGGTGTCTGTGACATTTCCGGATTCGAGATGGATTGCGCCGAGCGGGGCATGAAGGTGTTTCTGGCGGACAAATCGGTGGATGGCCCGGCGTGCCGGCATGAGCTGTTCACGTTCACGAAGAAGTTTGTCGGGGCGACGACGGACGACGACTTCATGACGTTGGATGCATGGGTGGCGGCATCCCTCCCGGAGTCCACATCCGACCTGCTGCTGCAGATCGACGTGGAGGGTTGCGAATACGAGGTGTTTCTGTCGGCGTCGGATGCGCTGCTGCGAAGATTCAGGATCATCGTCGTTGAATTCCACTTCCTCGATCATCTCTGGAGCGAGCCCTTTTTTCGGATCGCACGCCCAGTTTTTGACAAACTCATCCAGACGCACGCGTGCGTTCACATCCATCCCAACAACGGGGGCGGCATGCTTTGCAAGGGCGGGCTGGCAATCCCGCCGGTCATGGAGTTCACCTTTCAACGCCGTGATCGCCTGGTGAATCCGGTGCCCCGGAGTGACTTTCCATGTCCGCTCGACCGTGACAACACGCCGCTTGCCACCGTTCCGCTGCCAGCATGCTGGTACCACGGCGGCTGACCGCGTACGGCAGCTACGGCGACGCATGGTGGTCCAGGAGCAAGTCCGTATGCTGGTGCTCTGAGGAGGGTGGCCGACGTCAGCGCCGCCAGACAATCCCACACGACGGAAGTCTTCCGCATGAAGATCACGAAGCTCACGACCTCCATCGTTCCGCCCCGCTGGTGCTTCCTGAAGATCGAGACCGACGAAGGCATCGCCGGCTGGGGTGAGCCCGTGCTCGAAGGTCGCGCCCACACTGTCGCGGCGGCGGTCGATGAACTCGCCGACTATCTCATCGGCAAGGACCCGCGGAACATCGAGGACCACTGGACGGTGCTCTACCGCGGCGGGTTCTACCGCGGCGGCGGGATTCACATGAGCGCGCTGGCTGGCATCGATCAGGCGCTCTGGGACATCAAGGGCAAGGCGCTCGGCGTGCCGGTGCACGCGCTCCTCGGGGGCCATGTCCGCGATCGGATTCGTGTCTATTCCTGGATCGGCGGCGACCGGCCGGCCGAGACCGCCGCCCAGGCCAAGGAACGCGCGCGGCTCGGATTCACCGCCATCAAGATGAATGCCTGCGAGGAGCTGCAGTTCATCGACACCTACGACAAGGTCGACCGGGCGATCGCCAATGTCGCCGCCATCCGCGACGCGGTCGGCCCGCACTTCGGCATCGGCGTCGACTTCCACGGCCGCGTGCACAAGCCGATGGCCAAGGTGCTTGTGAAGGAGCTGGAGCCCTATCGGCTGATGTTCATCGAGGAGCCAGTGCTCAGCGAACACTCGGAGGCACTCAAGGAGATCGCGATGATGGCGAACACGCCGATCGCACTCGGCGAGCGGCTCTACTCGCGGTGGGATTTCAAGAAGATCCTGCAGGAGGGCTATGTCGACATCCTGCAGCCCGACCCATCCCATGCCGGCGGCATCACCGAGACCAGGAAG
>JBILKZ010000238.1:0-3844 GCA_044376405.1 Pirellulales bacterium | reverse complement strand
TGCGGGTGCCCCAAAACCCGGAGAGCGCCGGACTGTTGGGCTGGTTGAAGTTGTCGGTGAAAGGCTGCTCGGCAGGCGTCGGCGGCGGCGCTGGCGGCGGCGGAATCGGGGGTACCACGGGCGTCAGTCCGAGCGACTTCATGGCGCCGTCGATATTGAGGCGGCCGCCGGTGACCGTCAGGCCCACCATGCTTGGGATGGTGTCGGTCGAGCCGAGAATTGCGGCGCGGGTCTGAGCCACCGTGAGGCCGGGCTTCCCGGCATTCAGCAGCGCGATGGCACCCGTGACCTGCGGGGCGGCCATCGATGTGCCCGAAAGGTAGCCGTATTGGCCGTCGGAGAGCGTCGAGTAGATCAGGCTGCCCGGGGCGGCGAGGTCGACCGTGGTCGCGCCGTAGTTGGAAAAACTGGAGAGACTGTCGGCTTGGTCGCTGGCGGCGACGGAGATGACGTTGGGCACGTCGTAACCGCTGGGATAGCGGGGCACGACGTCGTTGTTGGAGGAGTTGTTGCCGGCGGCGGCGACGAAGGTGATGCCGACGTCTCCCATGGCGGCGATGGCGTCCCGCATCACCACCGACGCCGATGTGGAAGCCCCCCAGGAGTTGTTCGAGACCACGATGTTGGTCTCGAAGTCGCGACGCATCATCGTCACGTAGCTCATGGCGGCCAGCGCCGCGGAGACGGTGCCGATGCCATTGTCGCCCAGGATCTTCAACGGCATCAGCGCCACGGTCCAGCCGAGGCCGGTGATTCCCACGCCGTTGTTGCCCACCGCGCCGATGATCCCGGAGACGTGGGTGCCATGGCCGTAGTCGTCCTGAACGTTGTTCGTGTTGGTGAGGAAGTTCCAGCCGTAGACATCGTCGATGAAGCCATTCTTCTCGTCGTCGATACCGTTGGTGGCCAGTTCCCGGGGGTTTTTCCACGTGTTGGCGATCAGATCGGGATGCGAGAGGTCGAGCCCCGAATCGAGGACCGCCACCACGACGATCCGGGCACCGGTGGTGACGTTCCAGGCTGTCGCCGCCTGCATGATCGGAGGGGCCCACTGCAGCGGGTAGCCGGGGTCGTTGGGGACAGACGATGTCCCGGTGCCAGGGGTCGCGATCACCGCGCCGGTGGCGGGGGGCGCGTCGATGATGAAGTCGGGCTCGATCGCCAACACCCCGGGTGTTTGGCTGGCCCAGTCAACGACCAGTTGCGGGTCGGCACCGGGGGCCACGAGTGAGAAGAAACCCTCACCCAGCGAGGTGGTCGTCCATGTCACCGGCAAAAGCGATGCCGGGATCGCCGGCAGACCATAGGGCGTGGCCGACTCGAACTTACCGTTCCAATAGCCCTCACGCACGTCGGTCGGCTGGCCCTGCCAGATGATCTGCTCGATCGACTGGGCGAGCACGAACGGCGAGACGCCGGCGAGCAGGTGCCGGGGCTCCAGTGGCTCAACGTGAAGCCGCCACGCGTGGAGCGATCGCCTCATCCGTCGAAGCCGATTCATGGTCGTCACATCTCCGGTTGCCGATCGCAGCGACCGTCAGCGACGATGCGATCGGAACAGGCCGTCGTCCATGAATGAGGCTGTGGTCACGCGGCTTCATGCGTGCCCAACTCGTATCCATGCAATGCTATGCACGGAAGCCGCGGCGATTCCCGCGCGGCACCACGGGCCGGCGTAAAGTGGCGAAATCCAAACGAATCAGCCCCGCCGCCGCATGAGACAGATAGCGGTCTGCGACCGTCGGAATAAAAGCCCCCGGCGCAAGCCGGGGGACACCGGGACCGCGTCTGATCCCGTTTTCCAGATTGGTTACAGATCGACGTTCAGCTGATCCGCCTGCAGCCGCAGGGCTCGCTCGAAGGCCGGGAATGGGTAGCTGGTCCGACGCCGCAGGGCCCACATGAAGGTGGAATCGACCAGCTTGCGGGGCAGTTTTCCGGTGTTGACGAGCCGGGCCACCTCTTCGATGAATTCCGTCTCCTCGGGCCGCCTCGCCTTGAGGCCTGTCTTGAGCTGGTCTTCGAGCGAGATCACCTGAGCACCGCCAACGGGCTCGTCGGCGCGGGTGACTGTGCCCGGCAGGGCAGACAGTACGCCCGCGAGAAACAAAAACACCGCCGGGCTGCACTGGGTTCGCATTTGAAGCTGGCTCCGCTTGTCGATGACGCAGAGGAATAGGCTTTCGCTTTATGGCTCGTCAACGGCAAACGAACAGGGTACGCAGCTCTTTTCGCATGTTGCGGGGAATCCCATCGCTGACGCTCCGGGCTTGTATGAACCTTCCCATACAAGCCCCCGGCGCAAGCCGGGGGATGAAGCCGGGGGATGAAGGCGTGGAATACGGGGCACCCGCACATACCGTGCCGTCACGTGAAGCGGGCGATCGCGTAGGACTTTTTTCCTGACCGCAGCACGAGCGTGGCGGCGCCTGCCAGGTCCTTCGCGGTGAGCCGATAAGCGACGTCGGAGATCCGTCGGTTGTTGACGTAGGCCCCGCCCTGCTCGATGGTGCGGCGGGCCGCGCCGCGGCTCTGGGCGAGGCCTGTGTCCGTGAGGGCCTCGACGAGTTGCAGGCCCTCACCGTCGAGTGACGAACGGGCGAATTCCCGGCTGGGCACGTCGGCGAAAATCTCGGCCAGTTGGCCGTCGTCGAGCTGGCTGATTTCGGCGCCGAAGAAAATCTCCGTGGCCTGCCGGGCGGCAGAGAGGCCCGCATCGCCGTGCACGAGTCGCGTCAACTCCTCGGCCAGACGCTTCTGCGAGTCGCGAGCAGCCGGATTGGCGGCTCGCTTGGCGTCGAGATCGGCGAGTTCATCGAGCGAGAGGGGCGTGAGCCGGGCCAAGCAGCGGCCCGCGTCGTCGTCGTCGAGGTTGATCCAGTATTGATAGAAGCGGTATGGGCTCGTGCGGCGGGGATCGAGCCAGATCGCACCGGAGGCCGTCTTCCCCATCTTCGTGCCGTCTGACTTCGTCAGCAGCGGGCATGTCATGCCATGCAGCTCGCGGGAGCGGAGCCGGCGACCGAGTTCGATGCCAGCGGTGATGTTGCCCCACTGGTCGCTGCCACCGATCTGCACGCGGCAGTCGAGCGCGTCGGAGAGGTGCACGAAGTCCCAGGCCTGCAGCAGCATGTAGCTAAACTCGGTGTAGGAGAGGCCGCCGTCACGCTCGAGACGGCTCTTCACCGAGTCCTTACCGAGCATCTGCGAGAGCGGCACGTGCTTGCCGACATCGCGGAGGAATTCGAGGTAGCCGACGCCCCGCATCCAGTCGGCATTGTTCACAACATGGTGCGGGGTGACGGACGCAACTCCGCGGACGCCATGGCCTGCGTCGCTGAGGATGGCCCGGATCTGCCGTTCGACCCCGGCGATGTTGGCCGCCAGTTCGTCGGGAGAGAGGAGGTTGCGTTCTTCGCTGCGGCCGCTCGGGTCGCCGATCATCCCGGTCGCGCCGCCGATCAGGGCCACCGGTTCGTGGCCGGCGTGAGCCACGCGGCGGAGCAGCACGAGTGCCACCAGATGCCCCACGTGCAGGCTGTCGGCCGTCGGATCGAAGCCGGCGTAGACACGACGGCCGGGCGTGGAGAGCCACTCGCGCAGCCGGGTGGCGTCGGTCGACTGGTGAATCAGGCCGCGGGCCTGGAAGTCGGAGACAAGATCGTGTGGCATGAAAATTGAAAGTCGGGGGTGCAGCGGGGCAGCGTTCAGGTTGGCCGAATTGGTTCGCCGGCTGCGGCATGCTCGTCGCCGGCGGATTCTGCTACAGGAGGCTGTTGGGCGGTAGGGGAATCGCTCGTGAGTCGCAGAATTCACCGGCTCCTGCGCGTGCCTCCGACCGGCT
>JBILKZ010000003.1:0-85199 GCA_044376405.1 Pirellulales bacterium | reverse complement strand
GCGGCGGTCGGCCTCGGGGGCATTGACCGTGCCGGCGAGCTCGTCGAGCGAGGCGGCTCCCGACGAGGTGAGCGGCTGGAAGGCCCAGTGGTCGGCGGCCCGGCTGAGCAGCTCCTCGATCTGCGTGGGGGCGGGCCGGCCGTCCCGCGGATCGGGGGCGCCCATCCGCACCCATTCCTCCAGAACGGCGATCTCCTCGTCGGCGAGGCGGCCGTCCGGGGGCATCTGGAAGTTTTTGTCGTGATACCGCACGGCCTTGATGAACAGCGACTTCTCAGGATCGCCCGGCACGAGGGCTGGACCGGTGTCGCCCCCTTTTTTCATGCCGGCTGCGGTGTCGAGCTGCAGGCTGCCCTTCTGGTCGGTGTCGGCTGCGTGGCAGTCGTAGCACCGCTCGACGAGCAGCGGTCGCACCTTCGACTCGAAGAACGCGACCCCCGCGGCATCGGCGGCGGGCGGCTCGGCTGCGGGCGATGACCGTCCGACAAACAGCATCAGTCCGGCGGCGGCCGCCGTGACGAGCGGGCCGCGACGCGTCGCACAGCCGTGAAGCCAGGTTCGCATCGGAGCCTCCGTCAGGTGAGCAGGTCGCGAACCACGTGGCCGTGGACGTCGGTGAGGCGGAAGTCGCGGCCGGCGTAGCGGAACGTGAGCCGTTCGTGATCGAAGCCGAGCAGGTGCAGGATCGTGGCGTGGAGGTCGTGGACGTCCACGGGGTTTTCGACGGCCAGGGCCCCGAAGTCGTCGGTGGTGCCGTAGACCGTGCCCCCCTTCGTGCCGCCGCCGGCCATCCAGATCGTGAAGCCGCCGGCGTTGTGGTCGCGGCCGTAGTCCTTGCCCTGCTTCTTCGAGACATCGCCGCTGGTGTCGGTGGTGGGCGTGCGGCCGAACTCGCCCCCCCAAATCACAAGCGTGTCATCGAGCATGCCCCGCTCGGAGAGGTCGGCCAGGAGCGTCGCCACCGGGCCGTCGCAGGCCTCGGCCAGCTTGCGGTGCTGCTCGTCATTTTTGTCGTGTGTGTCCCAGCCGTTATGCCAGAGCTGCACGAATCGCACGCCACTTTCCACGAGCCGCCGGGCCAGCAGGCACTGCTTGCCCATGAACGAGTCGCCGTAGCGGGCCCGCAGCCGCTTGGGCTCGCGGGCCAGGTCGAAGGCGTCGCTCGCGTCGACCTGCATGCGGAAGGCGGTCTCGAAGGCCTGCACGCGGCCCTCCACGATCGCCGCCTCCGGCTTCCGCTCGAGAAATCGCTGGTGCATCGATCGCATCAGGTCGAGCTGCCGCCGCTGCTCCCGCAGCGACATGCTGCCGCTGCGGACGTGCTCGATCATCTTCGCCACGGCGAAGTCGCGGGTGGGAATGCCGGTGCCGCTGGCCCACGCCGGCAGGAAGGCGTTGCCCCACTGGCGATCGCCACCCGCGGCCGAGCCGTTCTGCGAGAGGGCCACGAAGGCGGGGAGGTTGGCGTTCTCGGTGCCCAGGCCATACACCGTCCAGGCACCCACGCTCGGGCGGATGCTGGCGAAGTCGCCGGTGTTCATCCGGACCTGGGCCAGTTCGTGCACCGAACTATTGGTGTGCATCGAGCGGACGACACAGAGCTTGTCGGCATGCTCGGCCAGCCGCGGAAAGAGCTCGCTGATCTCCATGCCGCATTCGCCATGCCGGGAGAACGCGAATGGCGAGCCGCTGAGTTTTCCCGAAAGCCGACCCATGCCCGCGGCGACGTCTCCGGCCGTCTTCTGGTAGTCCTTGATCGCCTCGTCGGCCGACTTGCCGTGATACTTCTGGAGCGCGGGCTTGGGATCGAAGGAATCGACCTGCGACGGCCCTCCCTCGCAGAAGATCTGGATCACCCGCCGAGCCCGGGGAGTGAAGTGGGGGGAGCGAGCCGCCAGCGGGGCGGCCGGATCGATTGCCACGTCCCCGGCGTAGCCGGCGTCTTGCAGGAGAGTTGCCAGGCCCAGGCCACCGATCCCGAGAGCCGAACGGGTGAGCATGTCGCGCCGGGTGACGAGCGGCCGCGTGTTGCTGCAGAGTCCTCGCATGCTCAGTGCTCCCGGATAAATGCTTGCGGTCGAGCTACAGGCTCAGCCCGAGGGTGCGGGGTTCACCTGTCTCCATAGTCCACGCTGCATTATAGTATCGACAAAGAGGCTGACGCATCTCTATCGGCACTTCTGCCAAGTGCCGAAACCGCTGTGCCGGGGAAAGGGCCCGTCGGGCGAACCTCGTCAGGGGTTCGGGCCTTCGAGTTGCACCTTGCGGCCTGCGGAGGCCGGCACGGCGATGTCGAGCGTGGACGCTTCGCGGGGTAGGTCCGCCGTGAAGGTGTGCTCGAAGACGGTTTTGCGGGCGATTGCCGTGTCGCCCGCTGGTGACTGCGGAAGCGATCCAGCCACGGTCACGATCATCGGGCCACCGACCGATCCGATTCCGCCCGCAGCCGTGTCGTAAGTGCCGTTCGTGATGCTCGCGAAGCCGGCCATCGCGGAGTTGCCGCGACTGGCATCGGGCACGAAGTCGATGCGGCCGACGGCAGCCGGTTGGCCGTCACATGTGACGGCCCCACGCATACGGTAGGTCGTCGGGCCGTGGCTGCCGCAGCCAACGAGCAGGAGAGAGCAGGCGATGCCGAGCACGAAGCGGCCGAGCATCAATCCACCTGGACCGTTTCGCCATGATTGCGGCTGGCAAGCCTGTACAAAAGATCGGTCGGCGTCGTGTCGGCAAACGCGCGGACCGAGCCATCGCAAAAGAGCACCATCGTGCCGCCTGGATGCTCGCTGCCAAGGCTGACGTCGTTGAAGGCCGTATTACCACCGCTGAAGTCATAGCGATAGGAGCGGAAGCCATAGCGGATGTTCTTGATGCCCGAACATGCCGCATTATTACTGCCATAGTGGTTGCAGCCTCTATTCCATACGCGGTGTGCGTTGGCATTGTTCCAAGAGAGTTCTCCAACCAGGAGCGTTTTCGAAAGGCCATCCGTGATGTCCTTCAGCGCGACCGGGCGATTGCGGAGCAAGACTCCTTGGATCGCGGTGCGGCCAAAGTTGGAGCCATCGGCTGCCGTTTCTCGCGCATAGACGTTCGTGAAGTCATTGGGGCCCATGATGCCGACGTAGTGAGTCGTCGAGGCAGCGGTGCCGAGTTCACTGGCGGGCGACAGGCGGACCTGCGAACTGGGGCAGAGCAACGCCTGGACGGTGCTTTTCAGGCTGTTTTCCCTGTTCGGCGAGACATCGTATCGTCGGGTGAGTCTGAAGCCGTCGTAGAGCGACTGCTCTTCGAGGAATGGAAGAATGAAGACGACAAAGCTATGGCCATAAGCGTTATCCTCGACCGTCGTAGGCAGATTGCTCCCCAGTGGCAGGCTGCGGCGGGCATCGGTGTAGTTGTGGATGGCCAGCCCGATCTGCTTCAGATTGTTGGTGCAGGCGCTCTGCCGGGCCGATTCGCGGGCAGCCTGAACGGCAGGCAGCAGCAGGCCGACGAGAGTGCCGATGATGGCGATCACCACCAAAAGTTCCACCAATGTGAAACCATGTAGGGGTCGAGGGCATGCGTTCGCATACCCTCTTAGTTGCCTAGACCGTTTCCCCCCCACATGGAGTTCACGATGATCGCTCGAAGTGATGCGGCCTGTTTCGTTGGCATCGACCTTCACAAGGACACGCTGACGGCGTGCACGATCGTTGCGAAGGATCGCGAGTTGGCGTACCGAAAGATCAGTTGCGTCGCCCGGGAGAAGGTCCGCGAGTTCCTCGCGGACCTGCCGCGGCCGAGCGTGGTGGCGATCGAGACGGTGGGATTCTACCGTTGGTTGTGGACGGAAGCGGAACCGATCGTCGATCAGGTTGTCCTGGCCGATGCCCGCGGCTGCCGGGCGTTGGCGGGCCGGCGCATCAAGACCGACAAGGAGGATGCCTTGAACGTCGCCGAGCTCTTGATGACCGGCCGACTTCCGATGGCCTGGGCACCGCCAGGGTACATCCAGCGTGTCCGTGACTTGACGCGTCATCGTGTCGGACTGTCTCGTGATCACGCCAAGGCTCTGCACCGGGTGAAGTCGATCATGAACCGGCTCAATCGGCCTGGACCGGCTCGCATGGATGCCGCCGGCCTGCAGCGATACCTGTTGGCGAGCGTCGAACGCATCGAGGCCGACGACTTGTTGGTGCTCTGGCAGCATCAGCGTCGGCTCGTCGAGATCGAGCAGGATCGCTCCGCGATCGATCGCCGGATCATCGAGCTGATGCGCGCGGAGGAGTTCCGACGCCTGCGAACCATTCTCGAGTCGATCCCCGGCGTCGGCCTCGTCACGGCCGCCGTGGCGATCGCCGAGATCGGCGACTTCAGCCGGTTCCCCGACGGCAAGGCGATCGGCCGTTACGCCGGCCTCACGCCCACCGGCTACGCCTCGGCTGACAAGAACCGCCTCGGTCGCATCTGCAAGACAGGCTCCCCCGATCTCCGATGGACCCTGCAGCAGGCGGCCTGGACGGCCATCCGCTGCGATGCCGGCTTCAAGAAGACGTGGCTCAAGATATCCAAGACCGCGGGCAAGAAGGCGGCCGCCGTGGCCATCGCCCGCAAGATCCTCGTCCTGATGTGGACGCTTGTCAGAAAGGACGAACCGTACAAGGCCCGCGAACCAGTCGCGGCCTGACGATTGAGTGATTACGGGACCTCGAAGCGGAAAGCGGGGCTCGGCAGCTCGACTGGTTTTATGGGACACGGCCTCAACGGTCAGATCCCGTGAAAGTGAATGGGCGCCGATCCTCCCGTACGTGATCTCATGGGACCGGGGCATGTCCTCGCGAACCCGAATAGTTGAATGGCCTCTTCGAGGCCGCTTCGAGGTCGAAACCCAACCAACAATCCCCAGCAAGGGCCCGCCGGTGGACTCATTCCGCTCCGGCTGTGGAAGGGCCTGCGCTCCACGAGCCCACCGGCTCCCGAGGAGGTACGCCATGATCGAGTGAAGCAAGCCGGCTTGACAAACCCCTACATAGTTGAAACCCGTTTTCAGCGAAAACGGCTTCATGAGACGGCCCCACACGAAGAGGATGAAAAATCTTGAGCAGGAAAACATCGAGCAGGGGCCGTCGGCCGACGTTCTAGCCAGAACCCCTCCAGATTGTAGGTGTAAAATACCTGCTCCGCCCCCGCCACTGGCACTTGTGCCAATGCCCGCCCGAGTAACACGAACGGCCTCCGGGTGGGCTGACGACACGGTGGCCTCAACTCCCCTCTGGCCGCAGCAGGCCGCGTGCGTAGCCGCGGGCGACCACCTGGGCGTTGTTGGCCGCGTCGAACTTCTCTTGGAGTGCCACGACGTGGGCCCGGGCCGTCCGCTTCGCGATCCCCAGCCGCTCGCCGATCGCCTCGTAGGTGAGACCCTCGGCCAGTAGCACGAGCACCTCCCGCTCCCGCGATGTGAGTGGCTCATGCTTCTGGCGGGCGGCGATGCGTCGGGCCACCGCCTCCCCGACGGGGCATCCGCCGGCCGCGGCCTCGCGGATGGCCGCCACGAGTTCGTCGTAGCGGGCCGATTTCGTGACGTAGCCGGCAGACCCGGCGTGGAGCGCGGCGACCGCATCGGCGGCGTCGTCGGAGGAGGTGAGCATGAGCACCCTCGGCGTCGGCTGCAGCTGCCGCAGCCGACCGAGCGTGGCGAGGCCGTCGAGCCCGCGCATCGCGAGGTCGAGGAGCACGAGATCGGGCGCGAGCCGGCCACAGGCCTTCACCGCCTCGTCGCCGCTGGTCGCCGTGCCTGCGATCGTGAAGTCGGCCTGCCGCGCGAGCGCCTCGGCGAGTCCTTCGAGAAACACGGGATGGTCGTCGACCAGCAGCAATCGCATAGGTGCACGTATCAACCCGCGGCTTCGGCCTTCTCAAACCTCACTATGGCGACGGTTGCACGCCGTCGCCCATTGGCACTTGTGCCAGTCCTTCTGGGGCCATTGCTGTGGCTCGTGGTGGAACGGGCAGCCGCATGGTGACGGTTGTGCCGGCGTCTGGTCGGCTCTGGACCGCCACGTCGGCGCCGATCCGCCGGGCCCGCTCGGCCAGGCCGCGGAGACCAAAATGGCCGGCTGGGCCGCCGTCGTTGGCCATGTCAAACCCGTCGCCGTCGTCCGTGACGGTGGCCGTGAAACTGCCCGCCTCCGCGCCGAGAGTGACGCTGATCCGCCCCGCATGCGCGTGATGGGCCGCGTTGTTCACCGACTCGCGGAGTATCCGCAGCAGGTGGTGGGTCGTCTCGGGCGGAAACTCTGGCAGCGGACCCGTGGACGACAGTTCGATCGGCGTGCTCGTGAGTTCCCGCAGGTCGGCGAGCATCACCTCCGCGCGATCGGCGAGGCTGCCCCGCAGGCGGGCCGGCTCGCGGAGATCCCAGACATACTGACGCGTTTCATCCTGCAGACGGGCGAGAATCTGCCGCTGCCGTTCCATCATGCTGCGAACCTCGGTATCGGCGGTGCTGCCGGCGGCGGAATCGATGCGGAGCGCGAGCCCGGCCAGATCCTGCTCGAGCGAGTCGTGAAACTCGCGGGCGATCCGCCGCCGTTCCTCGGCGATGGCCTCGGATTGAATCTTCTCCTCGATCAACGCCAGTTGCCTCCGCACCTGCCGGCGGAGCAGGACGACCCAGGCAAGGCCGACGGCACCGGCGGCCAGGCTGGCTGCCAACGCGAGTGCCAGGCGGCGGCCGGTCCACCAGGAGGGGCTGGCGAGGAGGACCACGTCGTCGGACGTGACCGGGTAGAGGGCGTAGCCGGCGGCCTTGAGCCGGTAGGCAACATCACGCGTGCTGGTGACGAGACAGGGGGCCGTCACGCGAATCGTCGCGGCGGGGACGATCCCGGCCGCGAGCGTCCCCGGGGCGATGACCTGCATCGTCAGGCCCTCCAGATCGGCCACGAGCAAGGTTCCCCCCGCGCGATCCTCCCGCTCGATGACCGGCATCTCGACCTGAATACACTGCGCGTCGCAGCCTTCGCGAAGCTCCTGGACGCTGGGGCGTAGCGGGCCGACGGCCTCGCCGGTCGCGGTCACTCGCACGTGAGCCTCGGCCAGCCTCGCGGCAAAGGGCCCTGCGTCGGCGAAGCCGACCGCCTCGATCCGGTCTCCGACCCTGATCGACGCGGCAGCATTCGCCGTCGCCGCGTCGAGCAGCGCGCACAGGCCCTTGTCGCCGGTGGTGAGAAACAGGCGCCCGTTCCGCGGCGGGGACGAGGCGATGCCCGACACGAGCTGCAGGCCCTCGTGGAGTTCACCGCGTCCGAGTGCGGAGAAGGCCGTCTCCGGCAGGGCGAATGGGTCGGCGGGGGCCGGGGCGAGCACCGTGACATCGCGGCGATCTGCGACCAGCAGATACGGCCGGATGAGCTGACGGCGGTCGTTGATCTCGCCGGCCGCGATGCCGTCGAGGCGAAGCCGGGCTCCGATCCAGGCCCCGCGTTCCTCATCGGCGGGGGCCCGCTCGAACCGAGCCTCCACGACGCTGCCGGCGACGTTCACGAGCAGCATGGCGGTGTCCTTGCCCATCGGCCGCCAGCCCCGGCCGACACCTTCGAGCGAGACTAACGCGTAGTGAAGCGAACCGGTCGCCATGATCTGCGGCGCGATCGGGCGGGGCTCGAGGCGGGCCCCCGGGCCGAAGGGCTCGATCCGTGATGGAAGAATGCCGTTGATGAACAGACCGCGGTACACGACACCCTCGACGCGGACCCGCTCGCCCCTCGGAAATCGGGGGTTTTTCGTGGCACGAAGGATGAACGTGCTGCCGGTGGCGTCTTCCAGAAAGATGGTGCCTTCGGTGTCGCGATGCGTCACCACCGCTTCGAGCCTGACGGGTGGCGGCTCGTCGGTTTCCGCGACGACCGACCTGGCGATGGCCGCGGCCGTCGTCAGCACCTCCGCTTCCGCCGCCGCGGTGTGCCGCAGGTGCAGGGGTGGCACCAGGGCGGCAAGCAGGACGAGGAAGATCGAAACGACAATGTCCGTTCGTGTTGGGGCAGCCATGGTCGTGCCGTTTGCATCGGTGGAGAAGAGTCCAAACGCTGCCTCGGTCTGAACCGGCTTGCTCCACGACGATTGCCATAGAGTATGCTCGGTCGATTCGGTCGGGGCTAGCGCCCATTCCGTCAGGAGGCGGTCAAGAAGATCGGCGTGACGGAGCAGACCTACTCCCTTGGAAGAAGAAGTTCGGTGGGCTGCGGATCGACCAGGCAAAGCGGCTGAAGGATAGTGAGAAGGAGAACGCCCGGCTGAAGCGAGGCAGAACGCTCCGTCGGCGGCAAAAAAGCCCATTCCAATCGGAAGGGCAAATCGACCGAACCGAGCAGCGTGTCGCGGGGCGGCACGCCACACTCGGCGGTCGATTTAAAACCGCCTCGTCAACCGGCGAGACCCGATCGGTTATACGAAGCAAGTCGGGGCGACACGATTCGAACGTGCGACCTCTACGTCCCGAACGTAGCGCTCTAGCCAGGCTGAGCTACGCCCCGATGGGTGCGACCGATGAACTTCAAAGAATTCGTTCTTCGCACGTGGGAGAGGTTTGAAGATTACCCGCCCGGCCCCCGCAGGACAACGCCGCTGCCAGACAGGCCATGAAAACCCCCGGCAAGCCGTAAAATGACGGAGCAGGGGACTTTTTCCGGTGAGAATCGTGGGGTTCGCTGTTCTCATTCCGCCAGTGAGACGCAGACCAACTCCCGGTCGTTTCGCACGAAAATGCAGCGGCCGGCAAACGCTGGATGGCTCCAGACCACCTCCCGACCGAAGCACTCATTGGTGGGGGCCACGAGGTGCACGCGGCCCAGTTCCTCGTAGGCGGCCGGCGTGAGCCGGGCCAGGATGAGATCGCCCGTCTCACTGAAGAGCCAGGCGCGATCGTCCCCGGCGGCGTTGCCCTGCCGCACGAGAAACGCCGTGCCGTGCCGGCCGCGACGGTTGCCGAGTGTCGGCTCGCCCGTCTCCCACAGCCGCTTGCCCGTGGCCAGATCGACCGCCGTCAGGAAGCCCGTCTCGCAGTCGCAACCGTAGAGTGTTTCGCCGGCGATGAAGGGTGTGCTGTTGGCGCAGTAGACAGCCGACTTCGGGTCACCCCGCCAGGCGACGGTCGCGCCGGGCTTGTCGGCGGCGAGCGTGTAGAGGGCGCCGACACGGCCGATCCCGCTGGCAAAGAGCACCTGCCCCTGCGTCGTGGCCGCCACACGCGGCGCCATGATCGACATGCCGTAGGAGGGCTTGAGCGGCTGCGACCAGAACACCGTGCCCGTTGCCGGATCGAGCGCGTTGAGCTTGTCGGCATCCCAGATCACCAGTTGCCGCACGCCGCCCGACTCGATGATCGACGGCGGACAATAGCCCGACTCACTCGCCGAGAGAGCCCGCCAGAGTTCACGGCCGGTGTCTTTGTCGAAGGCCACCGCCACGCTCCCCTCGCCACCCACCAGGCAGACAAGCCGGTTGCCGTCGACGAGCGGATGGCCGCAGAAGCCCCACAGCGGCGTCGGAGCGGAATAGTCTTTCTTGAAATCTTTCGCCCAGATCACTCGGCCGGTGGCTGCATCGAGGCAGAAGAGATTCCCCTCGGCGCCGAGCGTGTAGACCTTGCCATCGGCGACGGTCGGCGTGCACCGCGGCCCCGAGGCATAGGAGATCGCGTAGGGGCATTCGTAGTCGTGTTTCCAGAGCAGCTTGCCGGTGGCCGCATCGAGGCAGAGCACCCGTTCACGGCCGGCGAGAGCGTTGCGGTCGTTGGGCGCATTGGCAACCTCCCCCTCGCGGCGTTCGTAGTCCATCAGATAGACGCGGCCATCGGCCACGGCCGGCCCGGAGTAGCCACCCTTCACCTCGGCTCGCCATTTCACCGGCAGGCCGGTCGACGGAATCGACTTGACGAGCCCGGTCTCCCGCCAGACGCCATCCCGCGCAGGCCCCATCCACTGCGGCCAGTCGTCGCCGCGGGCGGCGGCGCTGGGAACCGAGAGAACGATGGCAAGGAGGAGGAGAATGCCTCGTTTGGTAAACGCTACTGACCGGAATGCGAGGTAGCCCGTGCCCAGATCACGGTCATTTAGGCATTTGCACCGCATGGCGGCGGAAAAATTCCAAGGCATCATTCTTCTCCCGTCGGCTGGCGGCAATATCGAGCACAAAGTCAGCGTACGTGTCCTGATCGGCCGTGAGTTGCCACCCATTCATTCCCAGAAACACGTCTGCGGAAGCAGCACCAACCCGCTTGTTCCCGTCGATGAATGGATGATTGGCAACGAGATGAAATAGATAGGCAGCAGCCATGCCTTGCAAATCCTCATGCAGGAACTGCCCACCAAAGGACGCTTGCGGCATGTTGATGGCGGCCTCAAGAAGCCCTTGGTCACGAATACCAAACGATCCACCGAATCGGCGAATCTGTTCCTCGTGAATAGCGACCACTTCAGCCAGCGACAGAAACGTGATTTCCACAGGCTCACTCCGCAAGCTTGCGAAGCGTTTTCTCATACCTTGTGAGCGTTGACTCCAAAGCCCTCTCGAAGCGGGCCTTGCGATCTGCGGATGGGGCGTCGTCGGCGAGTTGCGGTGTCACGTTGACGGTCGTGCCTGTGACAGAAACCTGGAGAGGTGTTTCTTCATCGATACCGAAAGAAGCCAGCATCTCACGATTGAACACAAGAACCAGATCGTCGCCATGCCTGCTGAGTTTCTGGATCATGATGGAACCGACGTCGCTTAAGGGTGATGGAAACCTGTTCAGATTATAGCATCGCGTGCAGAACTACTGAACAGTCGGCAGCGGCAGTTCAATGCCCACGTCGATGCCCTCTGGCCGCCAGTCGATGATCTCCATCTCGGCGGTGCGACGACCGCGGAACTCGTTGATCTTCGGCTTGAACGCCACGTGAAAGGGCTGGCCCGGCGCGGGCAGATGCGGCAGCCAGTCCGCGCCGCCGAAGGCCACGCCACGCGCCTTTGCGCCATGCTGCGTGAGGTTCATGGAGATGTGCCTCGCGCCACCGCCGATCGTCCGCGGCGGCTCGACCAGACGCACGCCAGAGGCACAAAGGATCGGCCGCCGATTGCTCTGACCAAACGGCGCCAGTCGTTCGAGCTGCTGAACTGTGTCGAGCGTGAGGCCGGCGAGCGTCGTTTCGCCGTCGAGCGTGATCTGCGGCAGCCGCAGGCTCGCCGGCATGCGCTGGCCCACCGCGGCTAGGAATGCCGCGCGGAAGGCTTCGATCCTGCCGTCTTCGATCCGCAGGCCCGCCGCGGCAGCGTGGCCGCCGCAAGTGAGCAGATGCTCGCGGCAGGAGACGAGTGCCTCGTGCACATCGAACCCTGGCACGCTCCGCACGCTGCCGATCGCAGGCCGGCCCTGATGCTCGTCGCGTGAGATCATCACGATCGGCCGATGCCACCGCTCCGCCAGCCGTCCTGCCACGATCCCGATCACGCCGGCATGCCAGCCGCGATCGGCAAGCACGAGGGCCGGGTCGCCCTCGGGATCGAACTGCTCCTTCGCCTGCTTCGACGCGGCCAACTGGATGCTCCGCTCCTCCGTCTCGCGGCGGGCGTTGAGCTCGTGGACATAGTCGGCCAGCTGCACGGCTCGCGCTCTGTCGCTCGTGGTCAAGAGCTCGATGCCGCAGGCGGCCTGCCCCAGTCGGCCGGCCGCGTTGAGCCTGGGCGCCAGACGAAACGCGATGTCTTCACTGTCGAGCTGCGACTTCTCATGCAGCTTGGCCAGCTCCAAGAGCCGTTCGATGCCCGCTCCGCCACGCTTCCGCAGGCACTCGAGACCATGCTTCACATAGATGCGGTTCTCGTCGAGCAGCGGCACGACGTCGGCCACCGTGCCGAGCGCCGCATAGCCGATCGACTTCAGCAGCATCTCGCGCAGTCGCGGCGTGACCTGCTTCGCGCCCGACGCTCGCGTGGCGATCGCCCAGGCCAGCTTGAAGGCCACGCCCGCACCGCAGAGTTCGCCGAAGGGATAGTTCGCCCCCGGGAGACGCGGATGAACGAGTACGTCGGCGTCCGGAAGCGTGTCGGCAAAGTTGTGATGATCGGTGATGATGAGTTCCAGCCCGAGCTCCCGCGCTCGTGATGCCTCGGCCACGCTGGCGATACCGCAGTCGACCGTGACCACGACCTGGGCACCCCGGGCGGCGAGCGTCTCGAGCGCCTCGGCGTTGAGTCCGTAGCCTTCCTCGAACCGGTCGGGCACATACCAGTTCACCTTCGCGTCGATCGCCTCGAGGCAACTCATCAGGATCGCGGTGGCGCACATGCCGTCGGCATCGTAGTCACCGTAGACCACGATCGGCCGGCCGGCCCGCGCGGCCGCCAGCAGTCGGTCGGCCGCTGCCGGGATGCCGGGCAACAGGTCGGGATCGCGGAGGTCGGCCATCGTGCCGCCGAGAAACGATCGTACCGACGGGGGATCGGTCAGTCCGCGTGCCGCCAGCAATCTCGCGGCGACCGCGGAGACCCCGGCCGACCTTTCGATCGACTCCACCAATACCCGGTCGTGCGGCAGAATTCGCCAGCATTTCGGCACGGTTCGACTCCCTTCGGAAAATGTCCCGTCGGAGTATACGGGAAACCGGCGGCCGCGCTGCCGCCGCGCGACTGTGGTGTCCAACAAGGGCGTCGCGGTGTTGTCACGTCCTTGCTCTGCGTCGGATGGTGGGGTTAGCCAGCGGCAAGCCTTGACAGTATGTACACTGGTCATGTACAGTGGTCATATGAAGATCACCGCTTCGCTTTTCAAGGCGCAATGTCTGCGACTGCTCGATCAAGTCAGTCGCACAGGTGAGGAACTTGTCATCCTCAAGCGGGGTCGGCCCGTGGCACGGCTCGTTCCTGCACGCGAGGAAAAACCGTGGATTGCCCTCCGCGGCAAGGGCGAGTTCAGCGGTGATCCATTCGCGAGCGTTGTCGACGAGGCAGACATCGAAGCACTGCAATGACAAGGCCCTGCAACAAAAAAGCACCGCACTATAGAGCATTGGGATGACGAAGCCGCCGCTTCTCGATACGCATGTCTGGGTCTGGTGGATGATCGGGGATCCTCGGCTCTCCAAGCGGGAACGCGCGGCATTGGATGACCTGCCGAGCGGCAGTCGGCCCAGGCTCTGCGATATCAGTCTCTGGGAAGTGGCATTGCTCGTGCAGCTGGGGCGGCTGCGGCTCGACGACGATCTGGCGGAATGGCTTCGGATTGCCGCCTCACCGGCCACGGTTGAACTGCACTCGATCACTCCAGGGGTGGTCGCGGAAATGACGCGTCTTCCATCGACGTTTCACCAGGATCCGGCCGATCGGCTGATCGTGGCCGCGGCCAGGGCGGCGGGCCTCCCGCTGGCCACGCATGATGCCCGTATCCGCCGCTCGCGGCTCGCGGTCCTCTGGTCGGTCTGACCGCGGGAAATCCCGGGCAGACCGTGGACAAGCCGCGGCACGAACCGTAAAACCTCGCTCAGTGGCGGACCTTCCACGCACGTGCCCCTCGGTTCCAGCCCGCTGCTGGCCGTGGCGTCCCCGGAGCCTATTCCCATGTCGATCGCCGATATCGTCCTCCCCAAGCTGCCCGTCAAGCCGAAGCGCGACACCGTGTCGAAAGACAAGGTGCTCTGCGAATACTGCACGGCCAAGTGCTGCCGCTATTTCGCGCTGCCGCTTGAGACGCCGACCACGCGGGAAGAGTTTGAATACATCCGCTGGTTCCTCCTCCACGACCACGCCACTGTCTTCACCGAGGATGGCGACTGGTATGTCTGCGTGCACACCGTCTGCAAGCACCTGCAGGACGACCACCGCTGTGGCATCTACGAGACGCGTCCGCAGATCTGCCGGGAATACACGACCAAGGACTGTGAATACGAAGACGACTGGGTCTACGACCAGTATTTCGAGACGGCCGAGCAGGTCGAGGAATACATGGACGCGGTGCTCGGCCCGGGCGGCATGGAAGTCGGCGACGGCCGCAAGAAGAAAAACCGCGGCAAGTCGATCCGCAGCAAGAAGCCCGCGCTCCTCCCGGTGCTGGCGTAGCAGACCGTGCGGCGTCGGCGCTCGCGTCGGTTCTAGGAGGCTGCATGATCACGTTGCCGGTGCGCCTGCGGCCTGTGTATGTCGCCGCCCCGAAGAACGTCATCGTCCGTTTCGACGCTGCGCCAGCACGGCTCCCTGATCTGGCTCCCGAAGCGATCGTGCTGGTCGCCTGCGTTCGCGATGAGATGATTCGGATCGCACAGTTCGTCGATCACTATCGCCGTATCGGTATCGACCACTTCGCCATCGTTGACAACGGCTCCGAGGACGGCACGGCCGAGTGGCTCGAGCAGCAGCCAGATGTCTCGCTCTACCGCACGTCGCAGTCGTTCGCTGCGGCCGGCTGCGGCTGGGCATGGATCGAAACGCTATTGGAGCGCCACGCCGCGGGCCGCTGGTGCCTCGCGGCCGACGCCGACGAGCTGCTCGTTTATCCCGGATATCCAGACCGCGGCCTGAGGGACGTGATCGCGTATCACGAAGCGAATGGCTTCAGTGCGATGGCCTCGGTCATGCTCGACATGTACGCGGCGACGCTCTGTCCGCCGAAAGAGGCCGTCGGCAGCCTCTTAGACCTGTGTCCCTACTACGACTCGGATGGCATCCGTGTCGCGTGCCGCGTACTGCTCGACCGGGCCCAGGATCGGCTCGATGGCGGATTTCGACGCCGGGTGCTTCAGACGCGGGTGATCCTGAACAAGATCGCCCTCTTTCATAACGGACCCGGTGTCAGGCTATCCTCTGGCAACCATGCCATCATCGGGGCGCGATGCTCGGACCTGAGGGCGGTGCACCTGCACTTCAAGTATCTAGCCGACTTTCACGAGCGGGTCGCCGTGGAGATGGCCCGAGGCGAACACTGGAACGGCGCGTCTGAGTATCACAGCTACGCCCGGGCGCTTGGCGATCGCAAGACGCTCGATGTTCTCTATGCCGGAAGTCGTCGGTGGGCAGGCACACAGCCGCTCATCGACAGCGGGATCATGCGGACGTCGGCACGGTTTGAGCGGTTTGTCAGCCGTGGCTCGGCGTCGGGGGCGTGAGGTCGGCCGGGCCGTGAACCGGGAGAAACCTGCCAGACCGCCGATCGATCGGCAGCTTCCAGCCGGTCGTCGCACCCTCGAGAAACCGGCGGAGCCGGAACCAGCGGGGCGGGAGATGGTTGAGGTCGACCACTGGCCGACCGGTCAGCCAGCGACGGCCGAGCGTCGCGAGCGGAGCGAGGCCCCCGATTCCTGCCAGACGGATCATCTTTGCATTGACGGCCCCGATTCCCTGCATGTATCCGGCGACGAGTGGCCGGCATGATGGCCAGTCGCGAAAGCCGTGGTGGATCACCTTTGCGGCGGGGGTTTCCGCCACGGCGAAGCCCGCGTGCAGTAGTCGGACGATCAGGTCGGTATCTTCGCCGGACGCAAGCGACGCGCCCGCCCCGAGCCAGTCGTCGAATCCATCGAGCCGCTGCCATGCATCGACGCGAACGGCCATGCAGGCGCCGATGCCCTCGGCCCGGGCCTTGTTTGCGAGTCCTCGCAGGACGGCGGCCTCGCGGACCTCGTAGGCGGGAATGATGCCTGCCGTACGGTCATAGGGGGCTGCGTGCACGGTTCCGAAAACAGCGGCCACGTCGTCGGCACCGGCGAACGCCGCATCGAACCCGCTCAGCCACAAAGGATCCGCGACGCAGTCGTCGTCGGTGTAGGCGACGATCGTCGCTCCGGCCGCCACGGCTGCCGCAGTCCCGACGTTGCGGCCGCGGGAAAGCCCGACGGCGTCGTGACGAATCCGCACGAACCGAGCCAACCCGTCGAACTCAGCCAGTGGATCGGCTGTGTCGGCGTCAGCCTGATCGACGACGACCACGCGCGAGGCCGCCGGCCGAGACGCGAGCGCAGAGCGGACCGTGTCCACCACGGACGGAGGCCGGTGGCGGGTGCAGATGACCACTGCGACGTGTGGTAGAAAGTCTGGCTTCGCAGATTCGGAGTCCATGAAGGCAAGTTTACCCTCTGCCGATCAGCCCGTGGCGAGCGTCAACACGTGTCCGAAGCATGATTGGACTGACTGGCCTCATAGGGTACGTTCGCGCCGTACCGCCGGACATTGAGGAATTCAGATGGCCAAACACGCGGACCTCATCTACGACGTCGGTTTTCACCACGGCGAAGACACGGCCTTCTATCTGAAAAAGGGCTTTCGAGTGGTCGCCTTCGAGGCGCATCCGCGGCTGGCCGAGAAGGGCCGTGCGATGTTTGCCGACGCGGCACTGGCGGGCCGTTTCACCATGGTGGAAGGCGCCATCATCAGCCCTGCCGAGTGGGTCGCCGGGAGACGCGAGGTCACGTTCTACGTGAACGATGTGTTGGATGCGGTGGGCAGCACCGACGAATCGTTGGCGAACCGCTTCGCGAAACGCGGCGACACCACTCGTCGGGTATCGGTGGCGGCAGTCGATTTTGTCGGCTGCCTGCGGACCCTGGGCGTTCCCCATTCCATGAAGATCGACATCGAGGGTTCAGACCACTTCTGCCTGGAGTCGCTCAGGCATGTCGCCGAGCGGCCTGATTTCCTAAGCTGCGAGTTGGAGCGGATCGACGTCAGCCGGGCGCACTCTGAACTCGAACTGCTCGTCTCTCTCGGTTACGACGCGTTTCAAATCGTGCCGCAGTCGCAAGTGCCCTGGCAGAAAGTTCCGAGCCCATCGCGCGAGGGCAACGACTGTGAGCACCGGTTTCAGCTTGATTCGTCGGGGCTTTTCGGTGCTGACCTGCCCGCCGACGGCTGGATGGACCGCGTGGCCACCGCCGCTACCTACGATCGGAACTTCGCCCTGGTGCGAACGTGCGGCGACCGCTCGTTTCTGAGCCGCATGCCCGGCATGGGGAGAGTTCTCTGGAACATCGAGACTTTCACAGGTCTGCCATTGGTGGGCTGGACTGACACGCACGCGCGGCTCGCCCAGGCTTGAGTTGGCTGGCTGATCGTCGCGTGCTGTGCGTCGACCGGCTTACGGTTTCAATCCCGTGAGCCGCAGGGCCATCCCGTAGAGCCGCGACTTCGCCGTGATCCATGGGAAATCAATGTTCAGCAGTCCCACCTCGTGCGGGGCTATTTTCCTGACGAACTGCACGAGTTCGTGTGATTCGGGACGGCGGTGGACCCGGGCGACACTAGCTGGATTCAGGAGGGCGCGATCCGTCTTGCATGCCCATGTGGTGTAGTACTCGATCTCCCCGACACTTGGTCGCCATCCTTGCGTGTCGTCGAACGGCTGATGAATGCCGTCGATATTCCGGTCGCGAACGAGCGGCAGGAGCCGCGTGTCAAACGGCGGCGTGCTCACGAAGAAAGCCGGGCAGATGTTCTGCACGAGTTGGTAGACGCCGGCATCCCTGCCCGCGAGCAGGTCCGCCCACTCGCCGCACTCGCGGTCGAGTACGATTGCGTCATCCTCCAGCCAGAGATGGAAATCTGCTCGCTCTCGCAGGGCGATTTCCATGCCGATGCGGTACGACGGCAGCAGTTGGGGATACCGCGGATCAAGCGGCTCGTCGTGCCGCACGATCGTGGCTCCGGCATACCGGCCCTCGTCGGTCCATTGTGCGATGAGATGCCGCTTTGCGTCGGAGTAGACCTTGGCGCTCGTGTGGATGTTCCCTTTCGCCAGGCCCGTGTCCTGGATAATCCAGACGTCGAGCGACCCCGGGAAGGCCTGCTTCATCACTGGATAGCAGTACCGCATGAAGAGATAGGGCAGCACCGCCCTGCGGAACTGGAAGATCGTGACGACGGCTTTCATCGGTCGGGTGCTCGCGAGGCGGGGAACGGAACAAGGCGGTACGATGCTACACTCTCGGCGTGTCATCACCACAAAAACAGGACACCATCGCGACGTGACCGAATCCCGCAGCCTCATCGAACCCCGCACGCTCAAGGGCTTTCGCGACCATCTGCCTGCACAGGCGTTGGCCCGAGAGAAAATTCTCGACATTGCCCGCCGCGTCTATCGCTCCTACGGCTTCGCGCCGATCGACACGCCGGCGCTCGAATACCTCGAGATCCTCACCGGCAAGGGGAGCGAGGAGACTGACAAGCAGCTCTATCGCTTCAAGGACCATGGCGGCCGCGACGTGGGCCTGAGGTTTGACCTCACCGTGCCCTTCGCCCGGTTCTGCGCCCAGCACATCGGGGTGCTTGGCACGCCCTTCAAGCGGTATCACATGGCGCCGGTGTGGCGCGGCGAAAACACGCAGCGGGGCCGGTATCGCGAGTTCATGCAGTGCGACTTCGACACGATCGGCACCACGAGCCCCGTGGCCGACCTCGAGACGGTGCTCGTCGTGCACGACCTGCTCGCCGCGATCGGCATCGGCGGCTTCACGATCCGCGTCAACGACCGCCGCGTGCTCTCCGGCATCCTGCACGAGTGCGGCGTTGCCGACCGCTCGACCGACGTGCTGCGGTCGCTCGACAAGCTCGGCAAGGCGACGCCAGAAGCGGTGGCGGCGGAACTGGAGGCCCACGGCGTGTCGGCCGACGTGCGAGCCAAGCTGCTCGGTATGGCGCAACTTTCCGGCGATCCGGCGACCGTCTTGGCCGCCCTCGATGGGCTCGTCGGCTCTTCTGAAACCGGGCGGACTGGTGTGGCCGCCCTGCGGAGCCTCCTCGACGGCGTGCGGCAGGCGGGCGTGCCGGACGGGCGGGTGGTGATCGATCCATCGATCGCCCGAGGACTCGATTACTACACGGGCATCGTGCTGGAGAGTTTTCTCGACGACCTGCCGGCCCTTGGCAGCATCTGCTCCGGCGGTCGCTACGACAATCTCGCGGGGCTCTACACGAAGCAGTCGCTGCCGGGCGTGGGGGCGTCGCTCGGCATCGACCGATTGCTCGCGGGCCTTGAGGAGCTCGGCCGACTCGATCTGAAAGAGACATCGGCCGAGGTGTTTCTCGTGCACTTCGACGAGGCCCATCTGGCCGACTACATCCGCATCGCGGCCCGGCTGCGGGCTGACGGCATGGCGGTGGAGTTTTACCCCGAAGCGAAGCGGGTCGGAAACCAGTTGAAGATGGCGGCCAAGAAGGGATTTCGCGTGGCGCTCGTGATCGGCAGCGACGAGTTTGCCGCGGGCACCGCGCAGCTCAAGGACCTCGCCGCGCAGACCGCCAGCACCATCGACTGGCATGGCGACATCCATGTCTTGTCCGACGCCGTCCACTCGCAGCTCGAGGCGATGAAGGCCGGCGGATGACGGCACGTTCGCCGCGTCCGCGCGGAATCCCCCGGCTTCATCCCCCGGCTTCATCCCCCGGCTTCATCCCCCGGCTTCATCCCCCGGCTTCATCCCCCGGCTTGCGCCGGGGGCTTTTATTTGGGGGACGCCGCGTTCCATAAAAGCCCGGAGCGTGAGCGATGGGATGTGGCGGCGTTGGTCAACGATCCATCCCCCGGGCATATCCCCCGGCTTACGCCGGGGGTTTTTATTGGGGGAAGGAGCCGCAAGCCCGGAGCGTTTACGAGCTGGCCAGCTGCTTCTCGATTGCCGCGATCGCGTCGGCCACGGCCCTTGCGGTGGCCGGGCGATCGGCAGGCTCGTGGGCGATCATTCGCATCACGAGATCGGACACATCTTCAGGCGTCTCGGGGGCCGCGCTGCGGAGTGGCACCGGCGAGCCACGGGCGATCGAGGCCAGCATCGCCATCATCGATGTGCCGGTGAAGGGCAGCCGATCGGCAAGCAGTTCATAGAGCATCACGCCGAGCCCGAAGAGATCGGTGCGGGCATCCACTGGACGGTCGCTAATCCTTTCGGGCGCCATGTAGGCCGGCGTGCCCACTACCGCGCCGTCCACCGTCACGTGGGCCTTGGCAGGATCGTCACCCAGATCACAGACAAGCCCGAAGTCGATGATCTTTACCTCCCGCGTCGGACCCTCGAGGATGATGTTCTCGGGTTTGATGTCGCGGTGGACGAGGCCCCGGCGATGAGCCGCCGCGAGTCCCTCGGCGATCTCGCGTCCGATCCGGAGGATCTCCGTCAGCGGCACGGTGCCCACCGCGGCACGGTATTTGGCGAGCGTGTCGCCGTGGAGGCACTGCATGACAATGAAGGGCAGACCAGCCTGGTCGCCACCCTGACGGTGCTCGCCTACCTGATGGATCGTGACCACGTGCGGGTGCTCGATGGCGGCGGTCGCCCGGCTCTCGCGGATGAACCGCTGCCGTGAGGCTGGATCGCTCGCCCGAGAGGGGTGCATCACCTTGATCGCCACCCGGCGGTCGAGGCGATCATCCTCGGCCAGATAGACCTGCCCCATGGCGCCCCGACCGATCATCGCGAGCACCTTGTACTCTCCGATCGACATCGGCAGCACGTCTCGGTCGGCGTCGTTGACGAAGGTCGCAGTCGGACTCGCACCTCCCGTCGGCTGGTCCGCCGCGCGTTCCACCGTCGGAGTGAACATGAGCGTCTCGGTCAGCGGTGACCGCGGCGCGTGGGTGTCTGTGGCGACGTGCTCGACGACGAACGAGCAGAACGGGTCGCCTCGCAGGAGACAGCTCGGCTCTTCGATACGGATCGTTTCCCTGTAGTGGGCTGCGATGCCTCGCATCAGGCCGACGGCCAGCGGGCACAGACGCCGTGCGGAACTGTAGATCAGATGCAGTTCATCGGGGCTCTGCCGCACCGTTTCCAGCACCGGTGGGGCGGCACCGGGGGTCGTGGAGCGGACCATGGTGTGGATGATCGCCTCGGTATGTTCGATGAGGTCGAGCGTGCGCCACGCGGGATCGACGACCGAGCCCGCCACCTTCACGAGATGCGGCGCCAGGAACTCGCCGAACTCCTCGAGGATCGTGGGCAGGGGCCGGCCAGTTGTCTCTGCGATCGTCGTCAGGATCGCCACAGCATCGGCATCGGGATACACCCCCGACGGCAGGAACTTGGCGGCCGACGTGGCCGTGCTCGCCCTGACTCCCTTCCAGGAGGTGCTGCCGGTCGCCGCGACGTCGGCGAACTTCTGAAGGTAGAAGAAAATAAGGCCGTGCACGAGTCGGGTGACTCCCCGGAAAAAATCCCCACGGATAATGGAGAACCTTTACTCAGTAGAGCCGCAGACCCGGTCACTGTATAGAAGCAGTCCGTGGGCGGCGTGGTAGAGGGCACCGCACTCAACATCCACGTCCGAGGTCTGTTCGAGCAGGGTGACCAGCCGCTCGGCCGCTCGCGTCACCCAGGGCTCAGCCAACTGTTCGTCATCGAGCGCCAGACTGAGTACCTCGAAGATATGGCCCGTCGCCGACAGCCTGGCGAACACGTCAGCCGACGTGCCGGGCCGCTCGAAAGAATGGATCGAAAAACTGCCGTCAGCCTGCTGGAATCGCCTGGCGCGGTCGACGCACTCGTCGATCACCTCCTGCGCCGCCGCCCAGCCGCCGGAGAACTGTTCCGGTGTGTGGCCGGTGGCGGCACGGTATTTTTTCAGGGCAGCGACCAGTCCGTAGAGGCGGTGGGCGCCGCCGCAGGCGCTCGTGACGATGTCGGCATCGGCTTCCATCTCCACGACCCGCTCTGTGTTCCATTTCGTGCCGTCGCTGGCCGTCCATGTGGCATCAGTGGGCAGGTAGGCGGAGAGTGCCATCAGGGTCCAGGTCGCCTCCTTACCGGGACGGATGTCGGCCTGCGCCTGCGTGAGCAGATCGTTTACGGTGAACGTCTTCTTCCCGACCACGAACTTCGTGTCACGAGGGATCCCGTGCCGTCCGCACTGCGACAGGTAGCCCAGCCACTGATCGGGATGGCCCTGGCCGGTGTTGCTGCCTTCCTCCAGCAAGGCGATGACACCAGGCGAACCCGTTCGGAGGTTCCAGCCGGTGAGCCGACCGCCGTCGAGCAGGTAGTCGAGCGCGGCCGAATCGGTGCCGTCGTGTCGGAGCGGGAAGTCTCGGCCAAATGCCAGGATGCCGTGCACGACCTGCCAGGCACCGTGCACCGACGCATCCAGCCGGCGGTTGTCTCGCGCGTGGGCCAGCACCGCGTCGATTCGCTGGCAGAGCGGTCGCCGGTCGATTCGGGTGGCCGCGGCATCGCCAGTGTCCGGCCTGCCGTCCGCCGTGGCGACGGTGGTCGGCTGCCCGCAGCCTGTCAGCAGGCCAAGCAGCAGGCCGGCCGTGGCCAGAGACCAGGAAAATCCCCTGTCAAATCGGCTGCGAACAGGAGGTCGGGCAACTGCGTAGAAGGATGCCATGGACAATACAGAAGGTGTGGCGAGGGGGAGGGGAGTGCCGGTCGCTGACCGGCACCGCTGCTAGAATACTTTCGGGTTCGACGTTTCGGGGCCACGGCCCCGCTTTTGAGGAGCTGCCGAGAAAACATGCCGTTTTTCTACTTTGATCCGATGTACATGCTCGCGATTGCCCCGGCCATGCTGCTGGCGATGTGGGCCCAGTGGCGGGTGCATTCGTCGTTTGCTGCGGCTTCCCAGGAGCCGGCGCCACTCACTGGCGCGGCAGCCGCCAGGCACATTCTCGACTCGGCTGGCGCTACCGATGTGGAGATCGAGTCGGTGCCGGGGCAGCTCACCGACCACTACGACCCTCAGACGAAGGTGCTCCGCCTCTCGCAGAATGTCTACGGCAGCCGGTCGTTGGCGGCCGTGGGCATCGCCGCCCATGAGGCGGGCCACGCACTGCAGGATCATCAGGGCTATTCGATGATGACGATTCGCAACGCCGCTGTCGGCGTGGCAAACTTCGGCAGCGGCTTCGGACTGATCGTGTTCATGATCGGGCTGGCGATGGCACTCAAGCCGGTGGCCTGGCTGGGCATCGCGCTCTTCGGGGCGACGGTCTTCTTCCAGCTGGTGAACCTGCCCGTCGAAATCGATGCGAGCAACCGTGCGAAGGCGCAGCTCGTAGACCTCGGCATCGTGCCGGCCGGGTCGATGTCGTCGGTGAACAGCGTGCTCAACGCCGCGGCCTGGACATACGTCGCAGGCACGCTCCAGAGCGTGCTCACGCTGCTCTATTACGCGAGCTACCTCACTGGCGGCAGTAGCAGCGATTCCGACCAGTGAGGTTTCCCGTAGTATCCCCCGGCTTGCGCCGGGGGCTTGTATGGGAGCGGTGTCCCCCGGCTTGCGCCGGGGGCTTGTATGGGAGCGGTGTCCCCCGGCTTGCGCCGGGGGCTTGTATGGGAGCGGTGTCCCCCGGCTTGCGCCGGGGGCTTGTATGGGAGCGGTATCCCCCGGCTTGCGCCGGGGGCTTGTATGGGATTCACGTCATCTGTGCATACAAGCCCTGAGCGTGAGCGACGGGATCGAGTGACGCTACTGATTGAGTGAATACAGCAGCACGTTGAGTGCGATCTTCTCGGCGTCGTCCCGACTGTAGCCGGTGCACTCGAGCGAGTTCTGCTTTTCGAGCGCGCAGGAGAGATCGTAGGGGGAGAAGATCACCGCCCACCGATCCCCGATCCGCACACCCTCGAGTTTCGGCGGCACCTGTCTCTTTCGCACGTTCATCGGGCCATCACCGCCGGCCGGTTCACGGAGCGTCACGGTGCGGATGTCATAGCCGCCGTAGGTGGCCGCCGTGTAGATGGGGTCGTCCGCCGGAATCTCCTCGAGCTTCCGGGTCGGAAGTGTCGCGGCGATCTCGGCGCGGAAGGCCGTCGTGAACGCAGGCGAGGCGCAGACACTGTCGGCCAGCAGCGTGCCACCCCGCTCCAGGAATTGCAGCAGCCGTTCCCGTCGCTGTCCGTCGTAGGTGAAGCCCTGGCGACCGTGCATGAACACGAGGTGGTAGTTGAACAGGGATGGATCTGCGGGATCGATCTGGCTCGGCGTGTCGTCGACGCGGACGCCCAGTTCACGGGCCGCGGCGCGGAGGATGTTGGCCAGTGCCGCGGGGGCCGCGTCGCACATGCCGGAGTGCTTCAGCTTGGCGATGGCGATCTGGCCCCGCTCCAGTCGATCGGGCTCGCGGGGCACCGCGCGGTCGAGCACGAACAGCTCATCTTTGCGTTTCAGTTCGCGGTTGGTGGCGTAGGCAATCACGTTTGTGCCGATGGCCAATGCCGCATCCACCTCGCGGCGGACACCCTCTGGCAGGCTTCGGCTCGACGCGCCGCCCAGTTCCCACAGGCAGGAGAGGCTCGGCATCGCGGCATCCTTCGCCTGCGCATCCGTCGGTGGAGCATAGATGAGGCAGGTGCGGCAGCCGTAATCGACGCCCAGCAGCGGCCGATGGAGTTCTGGCGGCACGATCTCCTCGGCGTGCCACGCCGGGTGCTCCGGAGGCAGAAGGTGGAGTTGGTATTCCGGCTCTGGAAAGATTTCGCCGACGAGCCGCCGGAGCCGCCCATCGAATTCGCCACTCGACGGGCAGCAGGCTTCGGCAAACACGAAGCCCCCCTCGTCGATGTAGCGACGCAGGCGGCCACCCGCATCCGGTCCGAGGTTGAACGCATCACGACCCGACAGCCAGAACACAGGCGCCTGCAGTAGGTCGTCGAGCGAGGCGGACGGCGTGTCGAGGATGTGCCACGACAGCCCGGCGGGATGGTCGTTACGCCAGCGCGACTCCACGTGCTCCACGAGATGGGCGATGTCGTGGCCGTGGCGGTTCCAGTCGTCGTCGGGGCCATGACGGCTCTTGGCCACGAGCACCGGCCGGCGGCCCTTGGCCAGAAACAACAGCGCGAAGCTGGTGGCCACGGTCGGATCCTCGATCCGACCGCCGCGGAAGGCCCCCGTCAGGCCGTCCTGAGTGGCGACGAACATGCGAGCGCCCTCCAAGTACCAGTCCGATTCACCGATGAACCGCCTCGCCGTGAACCGCCCCACCCGTTCGAGACCGTAGAGGTAGTAGTAGAGCCACGTCTGGCCACCGGTGCCCGGATTTTCCACGACGGAAAACCGGCGGCCGAGCCACTGCAGGCCGCGTTCGAGGACCTTCGGCGAAGACCCGCCGCCGCAGCAGGAGACGCTCTCAGCGGCGGCCCGCGCGTCGGGCGTGCCGATGTGCTCCGAGGTGATCCAGATGCTGGCGATGCCCGCGCAGGTCATGCTGCCCGACCCGGCCGCGTTGCCGATGGTGTAGCCCCACGAGCCGTCGGGGTTGGCGCATGAGGCCCAGTATTGCTGCGCCCGGGCCCAGACCTCGCGGCGGACGCGGACGCCGGCCTTGTCGGCCTCGTGGAGTGCGAGCAGGGCGAACTGGGCGTTGGAGTTGTCGCCGGTTCCCTTGTTGGTGCCATACGACCAGGAGCCTGTCGCCGGCCCCTGCGGCACCTGCGCCTTCTCCAGCCATTCGACGTTGCGCTCGAGGATGGCGCGGTCGGCGTCGGGTGAGAGCATCGCCAGCACGAGCGTCTGCAGGGAGACGGAATAGGTCTCGTCGGGCTTCTGTCGCCGCAGCCAGTCGAGGCCACGCTGAATGGCGAGATGGCTGCGGTCGACGCCCGCATTGGCCAGTGCCAGCATGACCAGCGACGTGGCGCCCACCCGCGTCTCCTCCGTGCGCATCGAGCACTCCCAGGAGCCGTTCGCCTCCTGCTCACGGATCAGCCAGTCGCAGGCCTTATCGATGGCCCTCTGGATCTTCTCGGGCGAGACCGGCGCCGGGTCGGCCGCCCTACCATGTGGCGCTGTCAGGCAGAGCACGGCGACGAGCAGGAGTCGCACCAACGCATCGCTGCATCGCTCGTAGATTCGTGCCGGAAAAGTCAAGTCACACCCTTTCGTGAAGGCCTGAATCCATCGTACCGGTTTTCTCCCATGGGCACAGATCGACCTTGGACGACGGCATGTGGAAAAGCGGCTGGTAGAACGATGGACGTTTGCTGGTTTCGGTGCTGGGGCGGATACTGAGGTATTGTGCCGCCCCACGCGCACGCCAGGTTCACAACCGGAGGGATCACAGGAGTGTCCACCGCCGCCCGCCCCAAGACCCTCGATGAGATTCTGCAGGAGTTCGCCCAGCATCGGAAGCTGATGCAGGAGGAACTGCAGAAGGTGATCGTCGGCCAGAACGAAGTCATCGAGCAGCTCTTCGCCGCCATCTTCACCCGCGGGCACTGCCTGCTGGAGGGCGTGCCGGGACTGGCCAAAACGCTGATGGTGTCGACGCTGGCCCGTATCCTCGACGTCGGCTTCAAGCGGGTTCAGTTCACGCCTGACCTGATGCCCTCCGACATCACCGGCACCAACGTGCTCGAGGAGGACGAGGCCGGCCGGCGGCGGTTTCGCTTCGTCGAAGGGCCGATCTTCACCAACATCCTGCTCGCCGACGAGATCAATCGCACTCCGCCCAAGACCCAGGCGGCGCTCCTGCAAGCGATGCAGGAGCGGGAGGTTTCCGTCGGTCAGGAGACCTACTCCCTGCCCGACCCGTTCTTCACGATCGCCACGCAGAATCCGATCGAGCAGGAGGGGACGTATCCGCTGCCTGAGGCGCAGCTCGACCGCTTCATGTTCAACATCAAGGTTGGGTATCCCACGGCCAGCGAGGAGGAGCAGATCCTGATGGCGACGACGCGGGCCGAGAAGCCCGAGGTGCGGAAGGTGCTGTCGGGTCGGGCGATCGTCAACATCCAGAAGCTCGTCGGCAGCGTGGCCGTGAGCGAATACGTTGTGAAATACGTGGCCCGGCTCGTGCGGGCGACGCGTCCCAAGGATCCGCAGGCACCGTCCTACGTGACGGAGCTGGTCGACTGGGGCGCGGGGCCGCGGGCGGGACAGTTTCTCATCCAGGGCGGCAAGGCGATGGCCGCGATGGACGGGCGGTTCAGCGTGTCGCTGGAGGACATCCGGCGGATCGCCGTGCCGGTGCTGCGGCACCGCATCGCCACCAACTTTCAGGCGCAGGCCGACGGCCTCACCAGCGAGTCGATCATCGAGCGGCTGGTCCGCGAGATTCCGGAGCCCGAGATTCCAAAGCTGGTGAAGTGACCGGAGCGATCCCATGGTGCGGGCGGTCGAGGAATACCTGAAGCCGGAGGTGGTGCGGCAGATCGCGAGGCTTGATCTCCGCGCCCAGTTCATCGTGCGAGGCTTCCTGCAGGGTCTCCACGCCAGCCCCTACCAGGGGTTTTCCGTCGAGTTCAGTGAGCATCGTAAATACACCTCCGGCGATGATCCCAAGGACATCGACTGGCTGGTCTACGCCAAGACCGACAAGCACTACGTCAAGAAGTTTGAGGCCGAAACCAACATCACCGGGTATCTGGTGGTCGATACGAGCGCCTCGATGGCCTACACCTACCGGCAGGAACTCACGAAGCTCGACTACTCGATCTCGCTGGCCGCGGCCCTCTGCTGGCTGATGATCCACCAGCAGGATCCCTGCGGCCTGATGGTGTTTGACGAGAAGCTCCATGCCAGCCTGCCGGCCCGCTCGAAGCGGTCGCAGATCGCGCAGGTGCTGTCGGTGCTTGCGAAGGTGAAGCCCTCCGGCAAGACCGACATCGCCCGCAGCCTGGTGCAGGTGGCTGCGATGCTCCGGCACCGCTCGCTCGTGATGGTGTTCAGCGACCTGCTGGCGGATCCGGAGCCGGTTCGCGACGCCCTTTTGCGGCTGCGTCATCGGGGGCACGACGTGATCCTCTTCCACGTGCTCGACGAGGCGGAGGTCCGCTTCCCGTTCGAGGGAATGGTGGAGTTCACGGAACCCGAGTCGCTCGACCGTCTGGTGGTCGATGCCGATGCGGCCCGCAAGCAGTATGTCGCGGGCGTGGAGGCGTTTCGGGAGGACTATCGCAAGACCTGCTTTCATGCCGGTATCGATTACGTACCGCTCGACACGAGCATGCAGTTCGACCGAGCCCTGCTGGG
The DNA here is from genome assembly GCA_044376405.1 of Pirellulales bacterium. GTDB lineage: Bacteria > Planctomycetota > Planctomycetia > Pirellulales > UBA1268 > CAMCQY01. Next base: position 57,290 of record JBILKZ010000003.1, on the reverse strand, counting down.
ATATCTCTCCAGCCGCCGAAACCGGTTTTAGTGATAGGCGAACATGGGCCTCTCGTTTCTGACACCGATGCTGCTGGGTGGCGCGGCGCTGGTCGCCGTGCCGCTGGTGCTCCATCTCATCATGCGGCGAAAGCCGGTGAAGCGGGAGTTTCCGGCACTGCGGTTTTTGCGGCAGAAGGCGGTCGCAAACCGCCGACGGCTCCGCCTCAGCCACCTGTTTCTGCTCCTCCTGCGAATGGCGGCGCTGGCCCTGCTGGCGTTCGCTCTGGCCCGGCCGGTGCTCCGTGGTGCCGGCTGGCTGGCCGATGGCGAGGGGCCGGTGGCGGCGGCATTCATCTTCGACACGGCGCCGCGGATGCTCCTGCGGGAAGGCAATCGCACGCGGCTTGAGCAGGCCGCTGCCATGGCCAGAGTGCTTTTCCAGAAACTGCCGACGGGGAGCAAGGTTGCCGTGCTCGATACGTCGGGCGGTGCAGCGGCGTTTTCCCCCACGATCGCGGCGGCCGCGGCCCGGATCGACCGACTCGCCGCCACCACGCCGGCGGCATCGCTCGCGCAGTCGCTCGCTGCCGGCCTCCGGCTCTTGGACGGCTCGGGAATACCGCGGCGCGAGATCTATCTCTTCACCGACTGCTCGCGCGGGGCCTGGGATAACGCTCCACCGCTCGACCTCGCCGCGTCGCATCCCGACACGAGCCTGCTCGTCGTTGACGTGGGCGCGACGTCGGCCCGTAATTTTGCGATCGATGCGGTCGAGCTCTCCAGTGACAGAATTCCCGCCGGCTCGCCGCTCGGGCTCACAGTCGCGACCAGTCGCGTCGGTACCGATGCCGTTCGGGCAGTGGCGGTGGAGATGGTCGGTGCCGACGGTCGCTCGATGAGGCGAGCCGTGAAGCCGGGCGCGTGGAAGGAGGGTGCCGGTGGTCAGATCGATTTCGAGATCACGGGTCTCGAGCCAGGTGTTCGACAGGGCTGCGTGGTGATCGATGGCACCGATGACCTCGAGGCCGACAACGCACGGTGCTTCACCGTCGAGGTGGGGGCTGCGGCCCGCGTGCTCGTGGCAGCGCCGGCCCCGGCATCGCGCACGGGCCTGTTCCTGTCGCAGGCCATCGCGCCGATGACGCTTGCCAAGGCGGGCCAGGCGGCCTTCACGGTCACGGTCGCCGACGTGGCGGAGTTGGCGTCGCTGGCCTGGGACGACTATCGCGGCATCGTCCTCGTCGATCCGCCGCCGCTGCCGCCTGCGACCTGGGACCTGCTCAGTCAGTGGGTGGCTACGGGCCGCGGTCTGGTGGTGTGGCTCGGTCCCAAGGCAGGCGATGCGTCGCGGTTCAACAGTGAAGCCTCGCAGCGGGTGCTCGGCGGCGGCATCGTGAGGGTTTGGCGGGCAGCCGGTGGCGACAACTATCTGGCTCCTGCAGCGCTCGACCATCCCATGCTCGCGGCGTTCCGCCGGGTTGGCGATGCCGTGCCGTGGCAGGATTTTCCGGTGGCGAGGCACTGGGAATTCGAGACGAGTCGCGCCGCGCCCGCTGGCGCCGACGCAGACGCGACGGCCAATGTCGTGGCGGCCTACCGCAACGGACTGCCCGCGGTGATCGAGCACACGCTTGGGCAGGGGATGGTGGTGACTGTGACCACACCCGTCTCGCAGTCAGCCGATGATCCGGACGCGTGGAACACCCTTGCGACAGGCTTCGAGCCCTGGCCGTTCGTGATGCTCGCCAACGAGACGCTCCTGCGGGCGATCGACACGACCGATGACCTGAATGTCGTGGCCGGCCGGCCAGCCAGCCTGCACGTGGCACGCCCCGATGTGCCGGCCGCGTTTGTGCGGCCGCCGAGCGGGGATGAGTTTCCCGTCGCCATCGATCAGGCCCGCGGTGCGCTGACGGTCACTGCCACGCAGCTTCCCGGCAATTATTCGGTCCGTGCCGGCGGTGCGGTGGGGGGCCTGCTGACCGGGTTTAGCGCCAGCCTCGATCCCACCGCCACGGATTTCACCCGTCTCAATGCCGACAGTCTTGCCACGGTATGGGGGCAAGGCCAGAGAATCGCGCGGACCGAGGCGGAGCTTGTGCGAGACGTCAACCTGGAACGCGTCGGTGCCGAACTCTTCGGCTGGATCATCCTGCTCACCGCCCTGGTCATGGCGGCCGATTGGATCGTGGCTAACCGCTTCTATGCGCCGCGAGAGGAAATCGCGGCCGGTGCAAGTACGGCGGCTGAGTTTGCAGCGGCGGCCGAGGAAGCGACTGCAGCCGACGTGAAGGCGGGAGCCGCAGTGACACGGTCTGCGGCACGGGCCAGCCGGTCGGCCGGTGAGCCGCCGCCCCTGCCGGAAGGCGTTGAGCAGGAGGCCGGCGCATGATCGCGGTCACGTCATTGCAACGGGTGGCAGTTCACTTTGACCCTGTGGGCTCGTGGCTCCTCGTGGTGCTGGTCACGGTCGCGCTCATGGCCGTGCTGCTGGCCGTGCCACCCGACCGCTCCCGTGTGTCCAACGGTCGCGTGCTGTTGCTCGTGCTTCTGCGGCTCGGTGCGTTTCTTGCGATCGTGCTCTGCATGCTGAGGCCGACCTTCGTCTCGACTCGGCAGGCGCGGCAGCAGGGCACCGTGGTGGTGCTCGCCGATGCCTCGAAGAGCATGACCGTGGCGGACGGTCCCAATGGCCAGAGCCGCTGGGATGCGTTGACTGCGGCGCTAACGGCGGCACGGCCGGCTGCCGAGGCCCTGGTGGTGAGCGGCGATTTCGACATCGCAACGTATGCATTCGATCGCGAATTGAGTCCCGTGGCCGCGGCGTCAGGCAATCCGTTTCCGCTCGCAGCCTGGCAGGCCGGCAAGACCTCCGATCAGACGGCGATCGGTGCGGCCATTGCCGAGGCGGTGCGGGCTGGTGCCGGTCGGCAGCTTGCCGGTGTGATCGTGCTCAGCGACGGCGCCCAGCACGCCTATCCGCCGCGCGACGAGCCGCCGCAGACGGCCGCGCGTGCCGTTGGTGACGCCGGTGTGCCGCTGTGGAGCGTCACGTTCGGGCAGCAGCTCGGGGCGGGGCAGGGCCGAGATGCAGCGATCGTGAACCTGTCGGTCGGCGAGACTGTCTACCTCAAGAACCAGTTGGAGGTCGCCGGCCGCGTGCGACTGGAGGGGCTGGCAGACCGGGATGCCGTGGTGAAGCTGTTGGCCGAGAACGAGACCGGCGGCATGGAGGAGGTGGCCCGCACCACCGTGAAAGGAGGTGCAGAGGTCGAGGAGGCGGTCCGCCTCGCCTGGACGCCGCAGAGCCTGGGCGAACGGAAGCTGTCGCTCGTCGTCGAGCGGCAGGAGGGGGAAGTGGTGGTCACCAACAACGAACTTTCGACGTTCGTAGAGGTGGTCGACGGCGGTCTGCGGGTGCTCTACCTGGAAGGGAGTCTCAGGGTCGAGCAGCGGTTTTTGCGCCGCGTGCTCGCGGCCAGCCCCGATATGCAGGTCGATTTCCGCTGGATCGATTCAGGCCGTCGCGACACTTGGCCTGTTGATATCAGCCGGCAGTTGTCGGGCGATTACAACGTCTTCCTGATCGGAGACCTCGACTCCGCGGCGGTACGGCGCGACGATCTGCAGAAGATCCTCCGTAAGGTGCAGGCCGGTGCCGGCATCGGCATGCTCGGCGGTTTTCATGCGTTCGAGGCCGGAGGCTGGGGCAGTTCTGCACTCGCACCGGCGCTGCCGTTCGAGCCTGATCGTCTCGCACGGCAGTCGTTCGACGAGCCGGTGCGTGAGAGCCTTCATCTCAAGGGGCCGCTGCAGATGCTTCCCGACACACGCTTTGGCGGCGTGTCGATCCTGCGGCAGGGAAAGAGCGAGCAGGACTCGCGTGCGGTCTGGCAGGCCCTTCCGCCGCTCGAGGGCGCAAACGATCTCGGTCGGCTCGTGCCCACGGCCAAGCCGCTTGCCGTGACGGCTGACGGCCGGCCGCTGCTCGTCGGTCGCGAATACGGCGACGGCCGCGTGCTGGCGTTCGCCGGCGACTCGACCTGGCGATGGGCGATGCAGGGCGCGGTCGAGCAGCATCGGCGCTTCTGGCGGCAACTGGTGCTCTGGCTCGCCAAGCACGACGACTCCGAACAGGATGCACTCTGGATCCGTCTGGCGCAGCGGCGAATTTCGCCCGGCGTTCCACTCGCATTCGATGCCGGCCTGACGAAGGCCGATGGCACGGCTGTGACCGACGTCGCGGTCGAGGCGTTCGCTGTTTCACCGTCCGGCCTCCCACGGCCCGTCCGCATTGCGAGGCGGGGCGAGACGTTCACCGGCACGGCCTCTGACTTCAGCGACCCGGGCGATTGGAAGCTGGTGGTGAAAGCGTCGCGGCCAGGGGATCTGACTCCGCTGGAACGCGCCGCCCGATTCACGGTCGTGCGACAGGATCTGGAGCTGGCCAATCCACGGGCCAATCCGCGGCTGATGCGACAGTTGGCCGAGGCGACCGGAGGGGGCGTGCGGCTGCCCGAGGAACTGCCGGGCATCTTCGACGAGATCGCCAAGAAACCGGCGGCCTTCGAGACCACGGAGGAATGGTCGTTCGCGGCCTGGGACAAGTGGCCGATGTTCCTCCTGCTGGCGGCGTTCATGTGCACCGAGTGGTTCCTGCGGAAGCGGTTCGGCCTGGTGTAGGGGATGCGGGTTGCGCCGCCGGGCGGGCTCCCCGAACACGCTGCGCTCGCGGACGGCTCGGCGACGACGTTGGGGATGATGGTGCGACGGCTCCGCCGAGGCGTCCTAAGCTCGCTTCGGTGTTCGGGGAGCCCGCCGTTCCAGCGAGTTGCACCGCCGATCCCGGCCCGCAGTATGCCGGTGCCCGCTTTTCACGGGACGAAGTCGCCCTTCTGGCGAAGCGGGGCTTTTGCTACGTTCCCCCGCCACCGCAGTCTGCCAGTAGGGAATTCTGACGTGATCAAGCGACGCCCCATTCGCAACAAGCTGCTGCTCGGCGGCACGCTCGTCGGCATCATGGTGGCCGTGCTGTCGGCCAGCAGCTTTCTCGGTGTCTATTCCTATCGGCGGCTGGTGCGATCGTTGAGCTGCCGGGCGGCTGAGCTGCCACGCGCCAGCGACTTGAACGCCAGCGTTGGCAGTCTGCGTCTGGCTCACGCGCGGGCGCTTTCGGGCGAGGCTGAGTTCGGGCTGGTTGGCGAGGCGGTTCCCCCTCCACCAGCTGATGATGAGGATGATGCCGAGGACGACGAGGAGCCGCTGTTCGCGGATACGTTCACCGGTCAGATCGCCCGCGCCCGCTGGTCGCTTGACCGCTACTGTGAAGAGTTGGCCGAGGGCGAACTGGACAACATGCCGTTCCCCTTCGGCGATCGGAGCCGCGAGCGGGAAACGGCCGCCGCGATCGCGACCTGCCTCGACACCATCGACACGATCGTCGCGCCGGCACCGCCGGCGGCGGGCGACGATGGAGAGGACGAGGGCAGCGTGCCGTGGCAGCGGGGCCGGTTGCTCGACAGCAGTCCGCACCTGGACCAGTTGGCGGCGCTCTCCGCCGCACTGCCCACGTTTCTGCAGGAGCGTCTCCATGATCTTTCGCACGAGGTTCGCAGCGGCTACCGCACGTTGATCGTCACCACATGGGCCTCGGCTCTGGCGGCCGCAACGCTCTTGGCGGCGCTTGGCGCGCTCAGCTATCGATGGGTTTTTCGGCCGCTGCGGCTGCTCGGCAACGGTTCACGCCGGGTGGCCGCGGGCGATTTCGGCTTCCGGCTCAAGCTCGACTCCAGCGACGAGATGGCGGAGTTGGCCGCCGCGCTCAACGACATGACGGAACGGTTTGAGGAGATTCGCGACGACCTCGACCGGCAGGTGCAGTTTCGCACCCGCGAGGTGATCCGGAGCGAACAGCTGGCGAGCGTCGGATTTTTGGCGGCCGGCGTCGCCCACGAGATCAACAATCCGCTGGCATCGATCGCCATGTGCGCCGAGTCGCTGGAGAGCCGGCTGGATGGGCTGGCTCCAGACGACGCCGATGCGCAGATCGTGAAACGCTATCTGGAGCTCATCCAAACCGAGGCTTTTCGCTGCAAGGGGATCACCGAGAAGCTCCTCGACTTTTCGCGACTGGGCGAGGTGCGACGGCAGGCGACCGCGATGATGGCGCTCGTCGCCGACGTGGCCGACATGCTCCGGCATGTCGGCCGGTTTGCTGGTCGCTCGATCGAGATCGACGAGGGACCGGACGTGTTGGTGATGGTCAATCCGCAGGAGATCAAGCAGGTCGTCCTCAACCTGCTCGTCAACGCGCTCGACTCGATCGGTGAGTCGGGCCATGTTCGCGTGGGTGTGCGGCGGAGCGGCACCGAGGCGCTGCTGACGATCACGGACGACGGTTGTGGCATGACGGAAGAGGTCCTCGAGCATCTCTTTGAGCCGTTCTTCACCCGTCGCCGTTCGGGGCAGGGAACGGGCCTCGGTCTTTCGATCGTGCATCGCATCGTCGCCGACCATGGCGGCAGGATCACGGCCGCGAGCGCCGGCGAGGAGCAGGGCTCGACGTTTCGCGTCACGCTGCCAGTGGCGGCCGTGGGCGATGTCGCCGTGTTGCATGGATCGGCCCCAGACGCCCATGCCGCCTAACGCACATTCGGGAGGATTGCCATGAAGCAGCACGTCAGGCCGATGCGAATCCTGTTTGCCGACGACGAGACCTCGATCCAGGAACTGATGCGGATCGAATTGCCGCGGCTGGGCCACGAGGCGACGGTCTGTCCCGACGGTCGCACGGCGCTGGCCGCACTCGAACGCACCTCCTACGACTGCGTGATCGTCGATCTCGACATGCCCGGCGTGGGTGGGTTGGACGTGATCGCACGCGTGCGGGAGACGTCGGCCGACACGGAGACGGTGATCATCACCGGGAAGTCGTCGCTCGAGAGCGCGGTGACGGCGGTCCGGCAGGGAGTCTTCGACTACCTCACCAAGCCTTGCAAACTGGCCGAGATCCAGGCCGTCCTCGAGCGGGTGCGGAAGAAGCGGGAACTGACGAGCCGACTGCGGGCGCTTGAACGCCGGGTTCGTCGGGCCGAGGGGACGGGCCAGCTCGTGGGCGCTTCGCCCGGCTTGGAACGGGTGCGGCGACTGGTCGCCCGCGTCGCGGCGAGTGACTCAAACGTGCTCATCCGAGGCGAGACAGGCACCGGCAAGGAGCTGGTGGCCAGGGCGATCCACGAAGGCAGCCCTCGGGCTGCGGGGCCGCTCGTGGCGGTCAATTGCGGCGCGCTGCCCGAGCACCTGGTGGAAAGCGAACTGTTTGGCCATCGCAAGGGTGCCTTCACCGGTGCCGATGAGCACCGGGCGGGGCTCTTTGAGGTGGCCGACGGCGGCACGCTTTTCCTGGACGAGATTGGTGAACTCCCCAAGCAGTTGCAATCAAGGCTGCTGCGGGCGCTGGAGAGCGGCGAGATCCGCCGCGTGGGCGACAACCAGCCGATCACGGTCGATGTGCGAGTCGTCTGCGCCACGCATCGCTCCCTGGAGGAGATGGTGGGTGCCGGAGAGTTTCGCGAAGACCTGCTGTTTCGAATCAACACGTTCGAGATCGCCATTCCACCACTGCGTGAGCGGATCGACGACATTCCCGCACTCGTGCGGCATTTTGTGCACAAAGCGAGGCCGCAGACCCCGCCCGATGCCGCAGTCGCCGTGCAGGAAGTATTCGAGGCGATCACCCACCATCGCTGGCCGGGGAACATCCGTGAATTGGCCAACGTAATCGAGCACGCGCTGGTGCTCTGTGATGAACTGCCGCTCTTGGTCGAGCATCTTCCCGCGCGGCTCGGGGTGGGGATTCCCAGGGCCGCAGCTCCCGCGAAAACCGTTGCGGGAACGGCAACTGAGGCCCCGGGCGGTTCGGTCGCGACGTCCGTCGCGATCTCCCCGCCACGCAAGCCGGAAAGCCTCCGCGACCTGGAGATGCGAGCGATCCTCGAGGGACTCGAACGCAACCACGGCAACAAGGCGAAGACCGCCGAAGAACTCGGTATCAGCCTCAAGACGCTCTACAACAAGCTGCATCAACTGCAGGAAGCGGCACCGGTGGCGTGACGCGACATCTATATCTGGTCATCCCGTCGCTTACGCTCAGGGCTTGCATGAGCGCATACAAGCCCCCGGCGCAAGCCGGGGGATCGTTCGTACGTTCGCCGGCGACCGTCCGTCCCATACGATCCCCCGGCGTAAGCCGGGGGATCCTGCTGGATTTTGGTCATCCCGTCTTGCGGACCACGCCGACGAGCACGCCGAGCACCCGTGCGTTTTTCACGTAGATCGGCTTCATCGAGGGATTCGCAGGCTGCAGACGGATACGGTCGCGCTCCGGGAACCACTGCTTGAGCGTCGCCTCGCCGTCTTCCGTCTGGGCCACCACGATGTCGCCGGAATGCGCGGTCTGCTTCTTCTGGATCACCACCCAGTCGCCATCGGCAATCTGAGCGTCGATCATCGAATCACCCATCACTTTGAGCACGAAGTGGTTGTCCCGCTTGAACAGGCTTTCGAAGTCGATCCGCTCGCTCTGTTCCTCTGCCGGACGCAGCGTGCCGGCCGCCACCCAGCCTGCCAGCGGCAGGCCCCTGATATGCGCCGGTTCGGCGACAAGTTCGATTGCCCGCGACATGTTCTTGCCACGGGTGATCAGCCCTTTGCGCTCGAGCGCCTTGAGGTGGCAGACCACGCCGTTGGGTGAGCGGATCTTAAACGCTGTGCCGATCTCGCGGACCGTGGGGCCGTAGCCGCGGGAGTGGATCTTGTCGCGAATGAAGGCATAAATCTCCATCTGTCGCTCGGTCGGAGCGTCGTCACCTTCGGTGCCGGTGTCTACGGTTCGCCCCAAGACCTTATTGCCAAGCAGGCTACTACCGAGCAGGCCGTTTTGGAGCGAGGCCACACTCCGCAGGGCCGCAGCCGAGGCGACGGGCCGCTTTCCGGCCGATTTGCCTGCAGCTGAGCGAGGAGAAGAGGCCTTCTTCGATGACGTTTTGCTGGCGGGGGTTTTGGACATGTGTGTCGAGCGTGGCGACGCCTTCCTTCAGGTGTTGTATCTTGCGGTGGTGTATGATCGACGCGGTTGTTGAGAAGTCCGCGAGACGACGGAGTGATCGGTCGTTTCCTCGTGTGGACGCCAGTATCTTACTATACGGCCGTTCATTTTCAAGTCCTCTGGCACGTCTTTTTGGGAGTGGCACCACCATGCATCACTTTTTTGGCCTTCCGAGCCCTGTTGGAACTGTCCGCCGTGCTTGTATTTCCAGTGCGGGCTGTCTGACGGTCCTGCTGTTGGCCATGGCCGCTCTGCCGCTAACGGCTGTCCACGGGCAGACGGCAACCGCCGAGCCAAAGGCCAAGGTGGCCGACAAGGATGCCAAAGATGACAAAGATGACAAAGACGCCAAGGCCACGGAGAAGCAGGCCAAGAAGAAGTCGCCGGTGATCGCCCAAATCACTCTGGCCGGATCGATTCCCGACGGCGTCGGCCAGGGCGGGCTCTTGGCAGATGTGTCGCCCCACCTGCACCGTCTCATCGAGCGGCTCGACAAGGCTGCCGCCGACACGCGGGTGAAGGGGGTGGTGCTGTCGATCGAGTCGCCGGCCATCGGTCGCGGGCGGGCCGAAGAACTGCGGGCGGCGATCGGCCGGATCCGCAAGGCGGGCAAGCCGGTGGCCGCACACCTCATCGGAGCGGATCCCGTGCACTACGTCGTCGCGTCGGCGTGCGACACGGTGGCGATGCCGCCGGCAGCCACGCTCGAGATCACGGGCGTGCGGACCGAGGTGACCTTCTTCAAGGCGATGCTCGACAAGCTCGGCGTCGACGCTGAGATCCTGCAGGTGGGAGAGTTCAAGGGGGCGGGTGAGCCGCTCACACGGACGAGCATGAGCCCGCAGCTCCGCGCCCAATATGAGCAGTTTGTCGGGGATCTCTACGAGCAGCTCGTCGAGCGGGTCGCCGCCGATCGGAAGCTGCCCGCGGAGCAGGTCCGCACGCTGATCGATACCGGTGTGTTCACCCCCGAGGCGGCGGTCAAGGCCAAGCTCATCGACGCTGTGGCCTATGAGGACGAGGTGATCAGCGGCCTGGCCGGTCGGCTGAAACTTGACGAGCCGAAGATCTCCCGTGACTACGCCGAACAGAAAATGGACAACGACTTTTCCGGCATCGGTGGGCTCGTGAAGCTCGTCGAACTGCTGTCGGGCCAGAAGCAGGCTGCGGCTGCCGGGAAAGACAAGCAGATCGCCATCATCTATCTCACGGGTGAGATCAAGGAAGGGAAGGGCAAGGATGAACTGCTCGCCGGAGGTTCGGCCGGATCCGACAGCGTCATCGAGGCGATTCGGGATGCGGCGAAAGACGAGAAGGTGGCGGCGATCGTGCTGCGGATCGATTCGCCAGGCGGGTCGGCGCTCGCCAGCGATCTGATCTGGCGGGAGGCCGAGCGAACCACGAAGCCGGTGGTGGCAAGCCTTGGGGACACCGCGGCCAGCGGCGGTTATTACGTAGCGGTGGCGGCCGACAAGATCGTGGCAGCCCCGGGCACGCTCACGGGATCGATTGGCGTGGTCGGCGGCAAGATCGCCGTCGGCAAGGCGCTCGAGAAATATGGCGTGCATACCGACGTCGTGGCCAAGGGCCGCAATGCCGGTTGGCTCTCGATGCAAACGCCCTTTACCGAGCAGGAGCGGGAGGTGTTTCTGGCGACGATGAAGGACGTCTACCGGCTGTTCACGTCGAAGGTTGCCTCTGGCCGCAAGCTCGACATGGAGACCATTGGCAAGCTCGCCGAGGGCCGGGTCTTCACCGGGCGGATGGCAAAGGATCTCGGACTGGTGGATCGTCTCGGTACGCTTGACGATGCCATCGACGAGGCGAAGAAACTGGCTGGGATCGGTGCAGACGAGGCGATCGAGCGGGTGCTCCTCCCTGAGCCGCGTGGCCTCTTCGACGATCTCTTCGGCATGGCCGGCGACGCGGCCCCGGTAGCGCGGCTTGCCAGTGCCGGAACTGCCACGGGCTCGAGCTTCGCCCGCGAAGCCCTCGTGCGGGCGGCGCTGCTGGCCCGAATGGCCGGCGTGCCTGGGCTCGAAGGGCTGGCTGCCGAGGCCGACGCGCTGGTGCAGTTCTCGTCGGGCCGGCCGCTCATGATGCTGCCGATGCGGGTGCGGGTGCGGTAGCGGGCAGCTGAGTCCGCCGTGATCGCTTTATTTGCAAATAGCCCGGTTCTGAGGGCTGGCTATCGTCGGCGGTCAGAGCCCCAGCGTGTGACGAAGCGACTGATTGATTGCGTGCATCGGTAGTGTGCCGATCACCCGGTCGATGGCTGCCTCGGCAACGGTTGCGAGGTTGTCAGTCATCACGACCGAGTCGCCCAACAGGCCAGAGGATTGCCATTCGGGCGCGTCATGTCGAACGACGACGCGGCTGGGATGACCGGCACGAAACACTCTGCCGCTGATCATGGCCACGATCACTTGCGGCAAGTCGGCTCGGAGATCGTCGGCTTGCACCACAATCGCCGGCCTCGTTTTTGCACTCTTGAGATCGGAATGCGGAAAGAGCACCAGGACGACATCGCCACGGTTACAGCGTTGCTTTGGCGGCATCGTAGTCATCGTAGACGCTCATTTCCGGGCTATTCCAATCCTCTGCGAACTGCTGCAGACTGCCACGCAACTCGGCGGCAGCATGGGTGTCGATGCCGCGACGGCTCAGATCGACCGCGCCGCCTTCCATTTCAGCAAGTCGCTGCGCGATCTCGCGACGTTCCGACGGAGTCAATGCGGCCAGTTCACGGAGAATTTCGATTGCGGTCATTGGAATCGACTCTCGTGCATCGAAATGAAACCTACTTCAGCCTCAGTTCCAATAGTGTACAAATGATTCACTGTCGAGTCAAGAACGCGAACGGTCAATCGCAAGCGGGGCAGCATGTTCCTGAGAAGGATCGCTGCTTGTGATCCTCAAAACGTAAAAGATTGTTGTGATCGCGTAAATCACGGTCCTTGCGGCCGGTGGCACAAAAAAAAATAGACTCCCCCTAGGGTAGGGTGGTGTCGTCGGCCAGCGGGGCATGGCCACGCATCCTGATCGGCTGTCATTTTTTTGCGGAGCACCGGAATCATGCGCACCAGCACCAGTTCATGCTCATGTTTCTGTTCATGTTTCTATTCATGGCCGCGGTTGCGAGGCCGCGTCTCGAGATCGCTTGGCCGGAGTCCGCAGGGGTTCGTGCAGGCGGTCGTGAAGCGGCGTGCGGGGTTCACGCTCGTGGAGCTCTTGGTCGTGATCGCGATCATCGGCACGCTCGTGGGGCTGCTCCTGCCGGCGGTGCAGGCGGCCCGGGAGTCGGCCCGTTGCAGCAGTTGTAGCAACAACCTCAAGCAACTCGGCGTGTCGGCCTTCTTTCCCTTCTCGAGAGTGAGCGTTAGGCCTGTCCGCCACCGCCGACGGCGGCCTGCAGCTGCGCGGTCGACACCGTCATCGCGCGGGCGAAGCCAGCGATGAAGCGGGCTGAACCCGCCGGCGTGAACGCCACGATCGAAAAGTCGCCGAGTTGGAACCAGTCGGCTGCGAAGGGGAACTTTTCGAGATACGCCCGCGCAAGCGATGAATAGTCGGCATGCTCCCGATCGATGAACGTGGCGACGGCCGGGATCGACACCCGCGGCAACGCCTGTGGCAGCACCGGCTCGGAGACGCTCGTGGCCTCCGGCGCCGTGATCATCAGGCAGACCTGCGGCGACTCGAGCATGTCGCGGGTGTGAGCCGAGAGCCGGCTGACGTGCGTGACGAACAGCAGACGTTCGTCGGCGTCGTCGTGCCAGACGGCGTAGGGCACCATCGACGCGAACGGCAGACCCTCATGGAGCGTGGCCAGCGAGGCAACGGACCGGCCCCGGATCAGCTGACCGAGCAGATGCGACGCGGCAGGATCCATGCCTCACGCCTTACCAGGCGAAGTGCGCGAACGCCTTGTTGGCGTCGGCCATGCGGTGCACGTTGTCACGCTTGGTCACCGCAGCACCCTCGCGCTTGTAGGCGGCGACGATTTCTTCGGCGAGTTTCTCGTGCGTTCCCCGGCCCTTCTTCTCACGCACCGACAGGAGCAGCCAGCGGATCGCCAGCGACTGCTGACGGTTGCGGCTGACCTGCATCGGCACCTGGTAGGCAGCACCACCGACACGCTTCGACCGAACTTCGACCGAAGGTTTGATGTTTTCGATGGCGCGGTTGAAGATCTCGATCGGCTCGGCGTCGGTAATCTTCTCGGAGACGATGTCCATCGCCTTGTAGAAGATGTTTTGGGCGACGCTCTTCTTGCCGTCTTCCATCAGGCAGTTAACGAACTTGCTGGCCAACAGCGATCCAAAACGCGGATCGGGACGGAGTTGCTCGCGGCTCGATGTGATTCTTCCCATGATTGCTTATCAACCCTTCTTTGCACCGTAGAGACTGCGGGACTGCTTCCGACCCTGCACGCCCAGCGTGTCGAGCGCACCGCGAATGATGTGGTAGCGAACACCGGGGAGGTCGCGAACACGGCCGCCGCGGATGAGCACAATCGAGTGCTCCTGCAGGTTGTGGCCTTCACCCGGGATGTAGACGGTGACTTCCTTCTGATTCGACAGCCGCACGCGGGCGATCTTCCGAAGAGCCGAATTCGGCTTCTTGGGCGTCATCGTTCGAACCTGCAGACAGACGCCGCGCTTCTGCGGGCAGCGGTCGAGCACGGGCGACTTGGAAAACTTCCGCTTGGGCCGGCGGCGGCTGCGGACGAGCTGGCTGATCGTGGGCATAGTTGCTGTCTTCTGAGGTTCGGAACGAGAGTCCCAAAGAATAACGGAGAATCGACCGTCTCGGAAGCGGGGTTACGGAAATCCGCAATTTTTGGGCTCAGGGGCAGAGTCGGTGGAAAATCTCGCCCCGGCCGCCGGTCAGGAGATCGCCATGCCACTGCTGCCAGACGCCGCCGAAGGCGTCGGCCGGCCGGCCTGCGGTGGCCCTGAATCCAGCCCGGGCCAGCCGGGCTGCCAAGAGCGGGAGAACGGTGGGCGACCAGGATGCGCCACGGGAAAAGGTGGGCGGTACGTCCGGCATGGCCGACAGGGCAATGAGCGAGCCCCGCCGCATCCCCACGCCGGGCCGCCGGCCCACCCGACCAGCCACGAGCACCGTGCCGGCCCGCATTTCGAAGGCGGCCGCCTCGCCGCAGGAGCCACCGATGCCGAGCAGGCCCCGCCGCATTCTCGCCCCGGCCAGGCAGCCGACGTCGCCGTTGATCGTGATCAGCCCGCCGCGGACGCCGAGATCATCACCGGGGAGTGCCGCCGCGGCGTTGTCGCCGGCATTGCCCTCCACAAGCACCTCGCCGCCCGTCATCCCGGCAGCCAGCCAGTCGCCGGCGTCACCGTTGACGGTCAGCCTGCCTCCCGCCATCGCCGCGGCTGCGTGGCGGCCGGCGCTGCCTCGCACCGTGATCTCGCCCTGTTGCATGCCGGCGCCGAGCCGATGCACGCGGGAGAAATCGCCGACGCACTCGATCCGGCCATCGGCGGCATCGCCATGAATCGTGAACAGGTCGCCGAGCGGACAGGGACGGCCGTCGGCCAGCACCTGGAAACGGGCGACGGCTGCGGCGTCGAGATCGAGTAGCCGGTCGGGCACAACGCCCTCGAATTCGATCGAGAGCGGGCCTTCGTCGGCCGCGGCGATTGGCGAAAGCACGAGTGGCATCGGAGGGTCGCAGATGAAAGAGCTGAGGGCCACGGAAGGCGATTCCTCCCGTGGCCCCCAGCATACCTTGACGTTGGCCGACATGACGCGACAAGCGGCCGTTTCTTACGTGAGCACCGGCACCTTCCGCGAGGTGCTCGACGGCGACTTCGTCAGTTCGACGGTGAGCACGCCCTTGTCGTAACGGGCCGTCACCTTCGCGGGGTCGACCGCCTCCGGCAGCGGGATCGCGCGGCTGAAGCTGCCAAAGTGGCTCTCACGGTGCGTCCAGCCGTCGGTCGTCTTCTGCGTCGCCGACTTCTTCTCGCCCGAGATCACCAGCCGGTCTTCCGAGACGCTGACATCGACGTCCTTCGGGTCGATGCCGGGCAGTTCGGCCCGCACGTGGATCTCCTCGCCACTCTCCGAGAGATCGATCGCGGGCATCCACTGGCTGGGTTCGCCCGTCTCGAACCACGACGGCCCCGTCAGCGGACGGCTGAAGAAGCCCTCGAAGAGACGGTTCATCTCGTTGCGGAAATCGGCCATCGTCGTCAGGGTGGCAGGCTCCATGCCGCTCGACCGCTTCATGCGAAAAGGTATCAGACTCATGGATCGTCCCCTTTTCTTTTCAGTTGAGACTGTTCACTCGCAAAACACTCGACACCATCGTTCTTCACGTTTTCTGTGGTCGCACCGCACGACGGTCAGGCGGGCCGCACCTCGATCTTCCGTGGCCGCACCGCCGCCAGCCGTGGCACGTGGATCGTGAGCACGCCCTTGCGGTACTCGGCGGAGATCTGCGACGCATCGAAGCCCTCGCCCAGCCGGAACGAGCGACGGTAGTCGCCGATTCCGTATTCCTGCACGAGTTGCCGGCCCGGCAGGGACCGCTGCGGCACCTTCGCATGCACCGACAGCACGCCGTCCTCGAAGGAGACGTTCATGCTCTCCGCCGACGCCCCCGGCATGTCGGTGACCAGCATCACTTCGGCACCACAGTCGCAGACGTCGACGTTGGGCTGGTAGGTGAGGCCGGGGGCCGCTGCGGCCTTCGGCTGCTGGGCGGGCTGTTCGGGCCGCGGTTGGTTGGCTGCTTGTGGGGCGGTTTGGGTGGGTGTGACCATGGGAATGCTCCTATCGGAAGGGGTTGTTGGGATACCGTCTGTCGATCGGTGGACGCCGTGGCCTGACTTGGTGACAGGCCACGGCGTGGGATTCAGCCGTGCCGCAGCATTACCCGGCCCGGACCTTCACCTTGTGAGGCTGACGTTCAGGGGCCTTCGGGCAGGTGATGGTGAGCACGCCGTCGACGAGTTTGGCTTCGACGCGGCTGGCATCCACGGCGACAGGCAGCGTGAGCCGCCGTTCGAAGCTGCCCGTGCCCCGTTCCCGGCGATGCCAGGTGACGGCCTTGTGCCGCTCCCCGTTGCCTTGCCCGGATGTGCTTTGCCCGGCTGGATCGCCGGTTTCAGCGGTCGTGGGCTTGGCGGCCGCGGGCTCAGTGGGACGGTGCGGCTCCGGCCGGGCTCCCTTCAATACGAGTTCCTCGCCGCTCACAGCGATATCAACATCGCCGGCTTCGAGTCCGGGCAGTTCGGCTTCAACGGTGATGCAGTCGTCGCTCTCGCTGAGGTTGACGGCCGGAAAGACGTCGGAGCCGGGCCGAACGCCCCATCCATGCAGCGGCGGGGCCGCTGTGAGGGAGGTCCACAACCGGTCCAACTCGTCGCGCAGTTCATCCAGCGGGTATGCAAAACCCGCTCCAGACATCGGTCGATACATGGGCATGACATGCTCCTCGGGAAGGGAAGGGCAAAGGAAGAACCAAGAAACTCAGACAGAGTCTCAGGCAGAGCCTCAGATAAACCTCAGAACGTCTGAGGTATGGAAAACTGAGGCATGGAACCCAGTGGCACGATGTTTCGCCCGCCATCCCTGGAACGATGCAGCTCTGCGGTGTGACGCCTGTTGTCGCGCAGCACGCTGAACTGCTGAATCATTCGCAGCGAAGGCGGACAAAAACAAATCACCTGCAAACAAATCACCGACACGCGAAACGAGAAATGCAAAGAGCGTGCCGAACCGGAAGGCGGATGCGGCCGAATGGCCGACAAGCGGGGAATGCCGCAAAAAACAAGACTTTAACCCCGACTGGCCACGGCTCCGGCTGTGGCGTGGCAGAACTTCGGGGCTGTGCGGTCTGGAGCGGCTGTCAGCGTGGCAGTTTTGTGAAAACGATTGTGCGGCGTATTCCCGGCGGTTGTGGGCCAGCGCTGATTTCCTATACTGCGTGCATCGAGGATTTGAATGGAGTCGCCATGCGTTTCACTCTGCTTGATCGTGTCACGGCCATCGAGCCCGGTAAGAGCATCACGGCTATCAAGACGCTCTCCCTCTCCGAGGAATATCTGGCCGACCATTTTCCCTGCTTTCCGGTCATGCCCGGCGTGCTGATGCTGGAATCGATGACGCAGGCGGCCGCCTGGGCCATCCGCTTGGGCGAGGATTTTGCCCACAGCATCGTGGTGCTGCGGGAGGCCAGGAACGTGAAATACGGCGATTTCGTCGAGCCGGGCAAGGTGCTCACCGTCACGGCTGAGATCCAGTCGCAGGACGGACCATTCGTGAAGGTCAAGGCAAGTGGGAAGGTGGGAGAACGCACCAGTCTCACTGCCCGGTTGGTGCTGGAGCGCTACAACATGGCCGACCGGATTCCCTACGGTGACGCGGTCGACACCCGCGTGCGGGCGGAGATGAGGAAGCTCTGGTCGATTCTCCACCCGGCGTCCCGGCAGTTGGACGGCGGCCGGCGGGTCGCCTATGGCGGCCCGAGTGCCATGCAGGCGCAGGGTTCTGGTGTTTCAGGTTCTGGCGTTTCAGGGGCCAGTGATTCCGGTCTGCTGGCATCCCCGGCCGCGGCCGGTACGTGAGTGATGACGGCCGGTCTGCGGGTATTTTCGTGCCCTGGTGGATTTTCGCAGGCCTTTCACGGCCGAGTCTCCTGCCGGTTTTGGCCGTGGAATCCAAAAAAATAGGATTCGGGTTCCCTTGAAGGCGGGCCGACACTAAAACCTTCGAATGTCGGTTAGGTTTTTTCTCCCCGTTTGCAAGGTGCCACGTCGATGCCGTCGCGCGATGAAATTTTCGAAAAGGTCAGGTCTGCACTCGTAGACGCACTGGGCGTCGACGAGGAGGATGTCTCCCCGAACGCGACCATGGTGGGCGATCTCGGTGCCGAGTCGATCGACTTCCTCGACATCGTCTTCCGCCTCGAGAAGGCGTTTGGCATCAAGATCTCCCGCGGGGAACTCTTTCCAGAAGACGTTCTCTCCAGCTCCGAGTATGTCGTCGACGGCAAGGTGAACGCGAAGGGCATCGCGACGCTCAAGTCGCGGATGCCTTTCGCCGATCTCGCCAAGTTCGAGCAGAATCCCAGCGTGCAGAACTTTGCGAACACCCTCACCGTCGAGGACATGGTTCGCTACGTGCAGAGCAAGCTGGCTGCCTGAATTTTCTGCTGTCACGTCCCCAGGAAACACGGCCTCGCTGCCGGCCTTCCCTCCTATGCGCTGGTTTTGGATCGACAGGTTCGACGAGTTCGTGCGGGCCCGTCACGCCACTGCCGTCAAGAATGTGTCTCTCGCAGAGGAGCACATGCACGACCACTTTCCTGGTGCGGCACTGATGCCAAACTCGCTGATCGTGGAAGGCATGGCGCAGACCGCGGGCCTGCTTGTGGCCGATGCGATCGACTACAATCGACGGGTCGTGCTCGCGAAGGTGGCTCAGGCAGAGTTTCAATTCGATGCCGTGCCGGGCGATTCGATCCGTTTTCGTGCCGAGATCCTTGACCTGAAACCGACCGGTTCACTGACGAAGGTGACCAGCACGGTGGGCGACAAGGTGCAGGGCCAGGCGGAATTGTTCTTTGCCCATCTCGAGCCGGGCGAAGGGGTGCCGAAGCTGTTCGAACCCCACGAGTTGCTGCGGTGGCTCGACCAGATGCATATCTATGATGTCGGTCGCGACGAAGCGGGCAATCGGCTCGTGCGGCCGGAGTGGTGATGATCCCGACAGACTCCAGTGGTGAGCGGAGGGCGGCGATGGTGGCCGGCAGGCGCAGGGTGGTGATCACGGGCATTGGCTGCGTCACGCCGCTAGGCTTGGGCGTGGAGCCGCTCTGGAAAAACCTGATGGCGGGCGCGTCGGGGGTGGGCCCGACAACCGTGTTCGACGCCTCGCGATTCCCGACCAAGATTTCCGCCGAGGTCCGCAATTGGGACATCAGCGACGAGGGCCAGGACGCAGCCCGCTGGCGATTCTGCGGGCGTCACACGAAATTCGCGGCGGGGGCGGCCCTGCAGGCGATGAAGGATGCCGGCCTGCCGCACGGTCTGCCCGCCGATCCAACGCGACTGGGCGTTTACCTGGGCAGCGGCGAAGGGCAGCAGGACTTCGACTCCTTCACTCGCATGATGAATGCGGCGATCACGGGCGACGTGCTCGACGTGGCGAAGTTCACGAAAGAAGGACTGGAGACGCTCCATCCGCTCGCGGAGGTGGAGCAGGAACCGAACATGCCCGCCGGCCACCTCGCGGGACTGTTCGACGCGCAGGGGCCCAACCTCAACTGTCTCACGGCCTGCGCGGCTTCGAGCCAGGCGATCGGCGAGGCGACTGAGATTGTCCGCCGGGGTGAGGCTGACGTGATGCTCTCCGGCGGCACGCACAGCATGATCCATCCCTTCGGCGTGACCGGGTTCAACCTGCTCACTGCCCTCTCCACCCGCAACGACGAGCCCGCGCGGGCCAGCCGGCCGTTCGACAATGAGCGCGACGGCTTCGTGCTCGGCGAGGGAGCGGCCATGGTGGTGTTGGAAGAACTCGAACACGCGAAGAGACGCGGTGCCCACATCCATGGGGAACTGATCGGCTACGGCTCGACTGCTGATGCCTATCGGATCACCGACACGCATCCCGAAGGCCGGGGAGCATCGTCGTGCATCCGCCTGGCACTCGCCGACGCGGGCCTGGGCCTCCACGACATCCATTACATCAACGCCCACGGCACGAGCACGAGCGTGAACGACCGTGTCGAGACGCTCGCGATCAAGAATGTGTTTGGCGAGCATGCCTACAAGATTCCTGTCTCCAGCACGAAGAGCATGATGGGGCATCTGATCGCGGCGGCGGGAGCCACCGAACTGATCGTCTGCCTGCTGGCGATCCGTGACGGCATGCTGCCGCCCACGATCAACTATGAGAATCCCGATCCCGATTGCGACCTGGATTACGTGCCGAACAAGGCCCGCGCAGGCAAGTGCGATCAGGCGCTCTCCAACAGTTTCGGCTTCGGCGGGCAGAACATCTCGCTGATCGTCGGCCGCTATAACGGCTGATTCACGAAAAACACGACGTCCGGGCCGGCAACGCCGCCCATCTTGCCTGGCTTCACGCCCGCAGAGTTTTTTCAACTGGTGCGGCCGGCACGACCGATACCGTTGGTGATCGCGATGGAGTCCGGCAGTGGTTTGCCGCCGACCGTCCCCGCCCCTCGGGAAAATTCGCCCATGAAACGCTCTGCCAGCTTTGTCCTGTTGATCGCCGTGTTCGGCATGTCGAGCGGCTGTTCGATCATCGATCGCCTCTTCCTCGCCAACTTCGATGGCCCCTACGCCCATCAGGCTCGGCATGCAGGTGGCGGGGCATGCCAAGACGGTGCGTGTCAGGATGGCGCCTGTCAGGATGGCGCCTGTGAAAGCGGTGCCTGTCAGGGCGGCGTTTGCCCGACGGGCGGCTGCAAGGGTGGCGCATGCCAGGGTGGGGACTGCGAAGACGGAGCCTGCCACAAGCGGCACGTTGGCCGTTACGGTGGCCTGGCCAAGCATCACCTGAGCCCCGAGGAAGAGGCTGCCCTCGAAGCTTCCAACTACGGCGCGACCGGGCCAGCCGGCCCGCCCACCGGTGCCGTCGCCTATCCCTACTACACGACCCGTGGCCCTCGCGACTTCCTCGCCAAGTGCCCGCCGTCGATCGGCCCGTGAGATCGGCCCGATTTCTCCGCGCGAAGGTTTGCCGATAGGCTTTTGGGCCTGATCGGCTTCCTTCGTTTTCTGTTCTCCATGGAGTTCGCCGCATGGCCGCGCCTCACGACTCTTCTGCCCGCATGAGCGGGCTCACCGCATCAGGCCGGCTGTCGACGACCGGATGGCTCGTCTGCGCCATCGCGGCGATCGGTTTTGCGTTTGACATCTACGAACTGCTGATGCTGCCGCTGGTGATCAAGCCAGCGCTCGCGGCGCTGGGAGGCGCGACGGCTGCGGGCGTGCCGCTGCTCGTGCCAGGGTCGCCCGAATACACGAAGTGGGCCCGGGCGCTATTCTTCGTTCCCGCGATCGCCGGCGGCGTCTTCGGTCTGCTGGGCGGCTACCTCACCGACCTGCTGGGGAGGCGGCGGGTGCTCACGTTCAGCATCCTGCTCTACGCGTTCGCGGCGCTGGCGGCGGGCTTTGCCACGTCGCTGCCGCAGCTGCTCTTTTTCCGCTGCCTCGTGTTCATCGGCGTGTGCGTGGAATTCGTGGCCGCGGTGGCATGGCTTGCCGAACTGTTTCCCGATGCGCGGCAGCGGGAGAGTGCGCTCGGCTGGACGCAGGCGTTCTCCTCGCTCGGCGGGCTGCTCGTGGGTGTGGCCAACATTCTCGCGGCGAAGTTCGCGCTGGCACTGCCCGCGATCCACGGCGATCACGAGGCCTGGCGGTACACGCTCATCTCCGGTGTCATCCCAGCCCTGCCGCTGATCCTCATCCGGCCGTTCCTGCCCGAGAGCCCCGTGTGGGCCCAGAAGAAGGCGGCTGGCACGCTCAAGCGGCCCAGCATCCGCGAACTGTTCAGCCCCGCGCTCGTCCGCGCCACGTTGGTGACGACGCTGGTCTTCGCCGCGAGCTACGGCATCGCCTTCGGCGCGATCCAGCAGCTGCCCCAAATCCTCGGCGGGCCGAAGGGGCACGCCGCGATTCTCGCCACGGCGAAGGAAGCGCAGGAGGAGGCGATCGCCGCGGCGAAGGCGAAGGGGGAAACCGTGGCTCCCGGACGGCTGAAGAGCATCGCTGGAAACGCCACCGACGAGGCGGTTGCTGGCGTCACGATCTATCAGGAAATCGGTGGTTTGGTGGGCCGCGTGCTCCTGGCTTTCGCGGCGCTGCGGATCGCCAGCCGCAGGCTGCTGCTGCGGGTCTTCCAGCTGCCGGCGCTCCTGCTTGTGCCGGCGCTCTTCTGGTGGATCTCGACGCAACTGCCGAACGCTGGTTCGCTGCCGCTGATCAAGGCGGGCATCTTCGTGGCCGGCCTGTTCACCGTGTCGCAGTTCAGCTTCTGGGGCAACTACATCCCGCTCGTCTTCCCCACTCATCTCCGCGGCACGGGCGAGAGCTTTGCCGCGAACATCGGTGGCCGCGTGCTCGGCACGGCCGCCGCCTGGCTCACGCTCACGCTCTCTGCCGCGACGCCGCCCGACCCGGTGCGGATCGCGCTGGTGGGCGCAGGCGTGGCCGGGGCCTACGCGCTGGTTGGCGCAATCCTCACCCACTGGCTCCCCGAGCCGGAGTCGGGTGTGGAGCATTAGTGCGGCGCTCGCAAACGCAGGCCATCACTCCACGCTCGTGCGGGGGGCGCGGGGCGCGTCGTCGGGCAGCGTGGGAACCGTCCAGATCACGTAGAGTCCGATCGCCACGGCGGCCAGCGCGAGATACCGCAGCCACCAGGGCAGGCTGTTGAGCAGCAGGCTGCAGCCGACGACGGCAGCCACCATCAGAATCGCGCGTCGCTTCATCGTCTGCCGGATGCCGTGGTAGTGCTGCCAATCATCGAGCGTGGGGCCAAACAACTTGGAGCGATGCAGCCAGGCATGAATACGGGGCGAGCCGCGGTAGAAGCACCAGCTGGCCAGCAGCAGGAAAGGGGTCGTCGGAACGAGGGGGAGCACAGCCCCCACCACGGCCAGCCCCACGCAGAGCCAGCCCCCGGCGACGTAGAGAAAGCTCCGGATCGGATCGGTGGTGGGGCGGAGGTCCATGCGTGCTGCATCCGGCAGTCTGGGCGGTCGTGCTGCGGGGATTCTACCACGTCTGTTTTTTCCGTATGATCTCGTTCGATCGATCTGGGGCCGACCTGCGGCTCCCACCAGTCCAGACCTTCCCGCCCACCATCGGAGACACTCCCATGCCGCTCGTTCCCATGCGCATCCTGCTCGATCACGCCGCCGAGAACGGGTATGGCATCGCCGCCTTCAACGTCAACAACATGGAGCAGATCCAGTCGATCATGGAGGCGGCCAAGGAGACGGAGTCGCCGGTGATCGTGCAGGCGTCCCGCGGTGCCCGGAGCTTTAGCCAGGACAACTACCTCCGCCACCTGATGCTCGCCGCCGCCGAGCTCTATCCGTGGATCCCCATCGCGATGCACCAGGACCATGGCAACTCGACTGCCACGTGCGTGAGCGCAATCGACAACGGTTTCACCAGTGTGATGATGGACGGGTCGCTCAAGGAGGATGGCAAGACGCCGGCCGATTACGACTACAACGTCAAGGTGACGAAGGACGTCGTGAAGATGGCCCACGCGCGAGGCGTGTCGGTGGAGGGTGAGCTTGGCTGCCTCGGTTCGCTGGAGAGCGGCCACGGTGAGGCGGAGGACGGCCACGGCGCCGAGGGGCAGCTCTCGCACGATCAGCTGCTCACCGATCCCGCTGAGGCCGCCTCGTTCGTGGCCGACACGGGCGTCGACGCGTTGGCCGTCGCCATCGGCACCAGCCACGGCGCGTACAAGTTCACTCGCAAGCCCGACGGCGAGGTGCTGGCGATGAAGCAGATCGAGGAGATCCACCGGCGGCTTCCCAACTGCCACCTCGTGATGCACGGCTCGTCGAGCGTGCCGCAGGAACTGCAGGACATCATCAACAAGTTTGGCGGCAAGATGCCGCAGACCTGGGGCGTGCCCGTCGAGGAGATCCAGCGAGGCATCAAGCACGGCGTGCGGAAGATCAACGTCGACACCGACTGCCGTATGGCGATCACCGGTGCCGTCCGCAAGGTGCTCTGGGAGAGCCCGGATAAGTTCGATCCCCGTGACTATCTCAAGCCGGCCCGCGAGGCGATGAAGAAGGTCTGCGCGGAGCGGATGGTGCAGTTTGGCCAGGCCGGCAACGCCCGCAAGGTGCCGGTGGTCACACTCGACGAGATGGCGAAGCGATACGCGAAAGCGTGAGGCTGTCTTCTCGCAAACACGACATCGTGCTGCCAAGCGGTCAAACCCACCGTGGACCAGGGCGGGTGGCCCGGACACCGAAGCGAGCCTCAGGCGCCTCCGAGCCCATGGCGGAACCGTGGCTGGAGAGTTCACCGAGGAGCCGCCGAAGCGAGCGGAGCGTGTCCGGGCCACCCGCTCGGCGTGTTCCGTATCATTGCTGACTCGCCGCGCTCGGAAAAACACGCGTTGCGGCGTTTGCCCAGTCGGCCTATAGTCCCGCCCCCGCGCGGCGGTTCCGCGCGCACGCCCTCGGCTGGACTCCACCATGACTGCGCCCTCGTCGCTTCCGATCGATGAACGAAGCTCCCAGTTGGAGCCCTCCGACGCCGACGTGCTCGACCACGGCCGTGAGATTCTCCGCGCCGAGGGAGACGCCGTCCTGCGGATGGCCGCTGCGCTTGACGCGTCGTTCTGTAGGGCTGTGCGGATGATCGCAGGCTGCAGCGGCAAGGTCGTCGTCACGGGCATCGGCAAGGCGGGACTCGTCGCCCAGAAGATCTCGGCCACGCTCGCCTCCACCGGCACACCCAGCCACTTTCTCCATCCGGCCGAGGCGATGCACGGCGACCTCGGCGTGTTGCGCCGCGACGACGTCGTGCTCGGGCTTTCACAGTCGGGCGAGACGGAGGAGATCACACGGCTCCTGCCGCACCTCGCGGCTGCGGGCGTGAAGATCATCGCTCTCACCGGCAGGGTCGACAGCACGCTCGGCCGCGCGGCGGAGGTCGTGGTGGCCACCGGCCCTGTCCGCGAGGCATGCGTGCTCGGCCTGGCACCCAGCACGAGCACGTCAATCCTATTGGCGCTGGGCGATAGCCTGGCGTTGGTCACGAGCAGCCTGCGCCGCTTCACACACGAGGACTTCGCAGCCCGGCATCCCGGGGGCAGCCTGGGCAGACAGTTGATGCGGGTCGACGACGCGATGCGGCCGCTCTCGCAGTGCCGGACGGCCCGACCGGAGGAAACGGTGCGGACCGTGTTCTCGCAGCCGCTGCCGTCGCGGCGAACCGGCGCCGTGATGATCATCGACGACGCCGGCATGCTGGCCGGCATATTCACCGACAGCGATCTGGCCCGGCTCTTCGAACGCCGCAACGACGTCGCCATCGATGGACCGATCCGCGGTGTGATGACCAGCCTGCCCACGGCGGTGACGGCGGGAGCGCGGCTGCGGGATGCCGTGGCGGTGCTCGAGTCACGTCGGCTGAGCGAACTGCCTGTGGTCGATGCCGACGGTCGCCCCGTCGGACTGCTCGACATCGTCGATCTCGTCGGCCTCACGCCCGCCGAGCCCGGTGGCGCGACCGGCAGCGACACCATGCCGTTGCCTGGTGCCACGGCCGCATGAGCCGGCGCCGTTCCGTGAGCTGACGTTTGAATTCAACCTGTCACGAAGCGATCCCATGACACCAACCACCGATCTCGACCGCCGACTCGCCGCGGTGCAGCTGCTGCTGCTCGACTGCGACGGCGTGCTGACTGATGGCGGCGTCACCTGGAGCGGTGACGGCGTGGAGCAGAAGACATTCCACATCCGCGACGGCCTGGGCATCCGCGGCTGGCAGCGGGCCGGCGGCCGGACGGGCATCATCACGGGCCGTTCGAGCCGCATCGTCGAACGGCGGGCCGCTGAACTCGGGATCGAATTCGTGCGGCAGGGAGTCGATGACAAGCTCGCCGTTGCCGGAGCGATCATCAAGGAATGCGGACTGTCGTGGGAGCAGACGGCGTTCATGGGCGATGACCTGCCAGACCTCCCGGTGGTTGCCCGGTGTGGAGTGGGCGCTGCCGTCGCCGACGCCTGCGAGGAATTGCGGGCTGCTGCCACGGTGGTGACCATCCTGCCAGGTGGTCGCGGCGCGGTCCGCGAACTCGTCGAACGGATGCTCCGGGCCCGCGGCGGTTGGGAGAGCATCGTCGACGGCTACACTTCGCCTCGCGCGGGCATCGACGAAGGCATGAATCTCGGGAGGGCCTGACGGCGACTCCCGCCAGCGGACCATTTCATGGAACATCGCCTCGGACGCACGTTGCGGGTGTTTCTCATCGTCCTCGCGGCGGCCGGCTTTCACCGGCTCACCGTGGTGCCGTTGGTGGAGCCGCGCGTACACGATGAGCAACAGTCGCTCGAACTGTCGCCCGAGCAGGCCGCCGCGATCCGGGCCCGGGCAGACCGCCGACTGGCGGCGCTGGGCGACATCTTTCCGGCAGGCTCCTGGGAACGCGAGGATCCCATCATGCTGGAGAGCAGGCAGATGCGGCTCCTCTTCAAGCAGTATCAGGCGCTGCCTGACGGCCGGGTGAACCTCGTACCCTGCACGCTGGTGATATTGCCCGACCGCAACCGCGTGGCGGACGACGGAAGCGAGGGGAGGACACTCGTGCTGCGGGTGCCCCAGGGGGCCGTGCTCGAGTTCGACGAACCGCTCGACCTGCGGCAGGGCCGGCTCGCGCGGCTCATCGGCGGCAGCCTCCGCGGTCAGGTGACGATCCGTGGCACCCCATCGTCGCCTGGCGCCGACGACGACATCGAGATCGTCACCCGTGACGTGGAACTCGAAGAGTTCGAGGTCCGCACCGCAGAAATGGTGCAGTTTCGGTATGGACGGTCGACCGGAAGTGGTCGGGCACTCTTGGCGAGGCTGCTGCCACGCCCAGGGGCATCGGATCAGGGACCCAGCATTGGCGGCATCGACTCGATCCGGCTCGACCGCGACGTGCGGATGCGACTGGAGGGCATGCAGGGCGGGCTTTTGCCGGGGCAGAAGCAGCCGGCAGCTGAAGCCATTGGTGAGCCAGGCTCGGCCGGTGACGCGGCACCCGTGCTCGTCACCTGTCGTGGTGGCCTCTGTCTGAATGTGTCGGCCAACGTGATCACCTGCGAGGATCAGGTGGAGGTCGTCCGCACGGTGCCCGGAGGTTCGACCGACCAGCTCGCCTGTGAACTGCTGGCGATCATGCTCGGCCGGCAGGAACCCGCGGCTGGTGGTTCGGGTGGCAAGTCGGAACTGAAGCCGATCGAGATTCAAGCCAAGGGCACGCCAGTGGTCGCCCGGTCGAGTGGCGCCGGGCTCGAGGCCCGGGCGGCCCGGCTCGGCTATGAGATCGCCACGCGTCGGATCCTGCTCGACGGCGAGGAGCCGGTGTCGCTTGTCGCGCGGGGCACGGAGATGGAGGCCCGCTCGATCGACTACGTGCCCGGGCCGTCC
Organism: Pirellulales bacterium; assembly: GCA_044376405.1. GTDB lineage: Bacteria > Planctomycetota > Planctomycetia > Pirellulales > UBA1268 > CAMCQY01. The sequence continues at coordinate 30,020 of JBILKZ010000003.1, read as the reverse complement.
TCCGCGCCGGGCTCGCTGATGGCCGTGGGGCCAGGCTGGCTACGGACACGGTCTGCGGGATCGCCGCCTGTGCAGGCCCGCTGGCAGAAGTGGCTGCGGATGCGTCCGGATGGAGAAGGGCACGTGGCGTCGATCGCCGGTGATGCAGAGGTCGCAGTCGAGACGCAGGGCCGGCTCAGCGGCTCCGAGATGCATCTCTGGCTGGAGTTGGCCAAAGCGACGTCGCCGAACGGCGGGACGCCGGCGGCCGTGGCGCCAGATGCGGGGAACGCTGGCCCCGATCTGTCGGGCGTGCGACCGACGCGGATGCTGGCCCGCGGCATGGTGGAGGTGGAGGCGGAGCAATTGGCCGCGCGGACCGATCGCATGGAGGTCTGGTTCCGCAAACAGGAGCCTTCGATAGCGACGCCCCTAGGAATCGCCCAGCAGCCGTCGGCCGCCGTGGCGGGACAAGGCTCGGCCGGGGCGAATCCAGCCGGTGCCGCGGCACCCAAGCCCCATGGCCAGAAGAGCCCCAGCAGTGGCAGGATGGTGGCCACAGCGGCACTCGTTCGCGGCCTCGTGAGCATGGCGGGCAACAAGAGCGAACTCGAAGAGATGTCGCTCGAGGGCCAGGTGCACGTCGTGGAGGAGCCGCGTGAACAGGCTGCGGCCGCGGTAAGAGACGTGGCCGCTGAAGCTGGCATGGAAATTCGCGGCGACCAGATGCAGCTCACGCGGCCCACGCGGTTCGACGCGCGGGCGATCGTGTCGGGTCGTCCGGCGGAGGTACGGGGAAGGGGACTCGATCTGCAGGGACCGCTCATCGACTTTGATCGGGGCAGGAATCGGCTCACCGTGGACGGTGCCGGCAGGCTGAAGGTGCCGCTGGCCGCCGGCGTGGGTGGATTCGAGTCGTTTGGATTCACCGGCGGTATGTCGCCAGCGCCAGCAACGCCGGCCCCGGCGGCCGTCGGTGGAGCAGCGGCTGCCGCACAGCCGGGCTCGCTCGATGTGAACTGGCAGGGACGCATGGACTTCGACGGGCTCACCGCCCGCTTTGTCGACCGCGTGGTGACCGTCAGCGGTGGAACGGCCGTGCGGGCCGGCTCGCTCGACGTAGTATTTAACAGGCCCATTGAGTTCTCAGCTGGTCAGCCACAGCCGGCGGCGCGGCCCGACGTGGCGCGGATCGCATGTGGCAGTGGCGTGCGGATCGAGAGCGAGTCGGCCGCGCAGGATGGAGGCAAGTCGGTCGAGCAGCTCTTCGTGCGGGATCTCGTCATTGACCGCACCACGGGGAATGTAACGGGCACAGGCCCAGGACGGCTGGCGAGCACGAGATTTGGACAGCCGCCGGGAATGGCGCTGCCGACCGGGCCGCAGACGCCCGGCGCGGCGGCGGCCCCGGTGGCGGCGGCGCAGCCCGACGAACTCACCTACCTGGGTGTCGATTTCCAGCGAGGCATGCGGGGCAACATCAACCGTCGCGTGATGGAGTTCCATCAGCGTGTCGAGGCGATCTGGGGGCCGGTCGCCAAGTGGGGCGACACGCTCGACCCACGCGCTGCCGCAGGCCTACCGCCGCGGGTCGTGACCATCTCGAGCGACGTGTTGGGGGTGGGGCAGGCACCGCCGGCACCGGGGCAGAAACGCAGTTCCATCGAAATGGCCGCTGGTGGCAACGTGCTCGTGGAAGGGGAATCGTTCACCGCGCGGAGCGCCCGGCTCACCTGGAGCGAGGCGAAGGACCTGCTCGTCTTCGAGGGCGACGGCCGCAGCGACGCGCAGCTCTACCGGCAGGCGAAGGTGGGGGCGGCCACGTCGAGCGCCTCAGCTGGGAAAATCCTCTACTGGCGGGCGATCAACCGTGTTGACGTCGACGATGCCCGCTACCTCGACCTCGATCAGCTCAATGCCGGGGCTGGCGGCATCGGCGTCGGCCTTCGCACCCCGGGCTTCGGCTCGGCTCCAGCCGCGAAGCCCGTCAGCCGCCCTCTGCCCGGGACGTAAGGCCGGTGTCCGGTCGCCACTGGCAGGCGGGCAGCGGATCAGGGCAGTTGCATCGATTCGCCACCGGCGCGGGTGCCGAGTGCTCGCCAGACAGCGAGGTCGATGTCGGAGCCGATCATCCGGACGCTGCCGTCCATCATCGTCACGCCCGCCCCGGTGGCGTGATAGCTGCGGCTCGTGAACACGGTGTAGGTGGGTGAGGTGATCGTGACCCCCAAACGGCTGCTCGTGAAGTCGCAGTCGACGGTCTTGCCTGCCACGGTCATTGGGATCGCGGTATTCGGAGGGAATGTGTGTGAGATTCCGGAGTGGAGGATGATGCCGTTGACCCACTGCGTGTGGCCGATGTCTGCCGTTGCCGTTCCACCGAGCGCGATCACGTCGGCGGGCGTGGCGGGGAGCGGGGCGCCGATGGCTGACGGGTTGAGGCCGTCGCGGATAGCGGCCTGATAGGCCTTCACCTCGGCGAATCCTACAGACTTGCTCGTGCCGTCGGTGAAGTCCCGCACGCGCATCTCCATGTTGACGGCGAACGAGCCGTTGCCGGTTTGCGCTGAAGGTGGGTCAAACTGAAACCAGGTGCCACAGCTGACGCCGTAGTTGAGCGGCTGGTGCGTGATGCCCGGCACCGACTCGTTGGGCTTGGTATTGATCTCGCTGGGGCAGATGAAGACCGAGATTCGGGCGGCAGTGACCTGCGGCTGGAGCGTGAAGCTCTTCGTGAAGTCGATCAGGTTGGCGACGCTGCTCTGCTCCATGTAGGGGAGGAGATAGGCCTGAGCGGAGAAGCTGTCCGACAGCTGCGTGGCGCTGATCAGGCAGACGGGTGGGAACTGCCGCTTGGCGCTCTCGTGGTTGAGCAGTGCCACGCCAAGCTGCTTCAGATTGTTCTGACACGCCGAGCGTCGGGCCGCCTCACGGGCTGCCTGCACGGCGGGGAGCAGGAGCCCGACGAGCGTGCCGATGATCGCGATGACGACGAGGAGTTCGACCAGCGTGAAGCCGCGACGGGCGGCCGGCGCGACCGGCGAGAACGACATCGTGCGGAAGCCGGTTTTCATGTCCTACACCGAAGGAATGTCGCGTTGCTCAGGAATCCCACCGAAAATGACTATAACCGCGAGTGGTGGGGCGGTAAAAATGTTCGTGCAGAATGTGGATGCACTCGGCGACGAGGTCGGCGGGACACCCGGCGGGGCGAGGGTAAAATCCTGACGGTGATACGGGCCGCGGGCCGATGAAGTGAACGTGATGGGCGGAGGGCGGAGCATGCTTTCATTCCTGGGTCCGGACACGACGCTGTGCGATCGGGTTTCGCGGCGTGAATGGATGCGGCTCGGCGGTTTGGGCGTCTGCTCGATGAGCCTGCCCGCACTCGCTGCCGCCCGCGCGAGCACGGCGGCGCAGCCTGCCGCCGATCTGGGGCCCGGATTCGGCAAGGCAAAGTCGTGCATCGTGCTGATGATGCTCGGCGGGCCGCCGCAGCATGAGACATGGGATCCAAAGCCGGACGCACCGGTGGGGATTCGTGGAGACCTCGGCGTCATCTCCACGGCCACGCCCGGCCTTCAGGTGGGCGAACTGATGCCGCTGACGGCGAAGCTGACAAACCACATCGCCGTCCTGCGTGCCATGGCGACCGGCGACAACGCCCATTCATCGAGCGGGTACTACATGCTCACGGGCCAGCCGCATGCTCCCAAGGGTGTGGAGAACGCCAACCCCGGCGCCCCGAACGATTTTCCGTCGCTGGCCGCAGTGGTGCGGCATCTCCGCGGTGACCAGTCGGCGTTGCCAGGGGCCATCCGTCTGCCGGAGCACATCTGGAACACCGATGGTTCGGTCTGGCCGGGACAGGATGCCGGCTGGCTTGGCGACAAGGCCGATCCCTGGCTCGTGATGTGCGACCCGAACAAACCCGACTTCCGTCCGCCCGACATTTCTCTGCCGGCCGAGATCACGCCGGACCGGCTGGAGGATCGCCTCGCCCTGCAGAACCTGATGAACAGGCAGTTCCGGACGCTCGATGACGCCTCGGTGAACCGTTGGAGCACCTGGCAGGCCAAGGCGCTGGATCTCCTGCGGGCCGACGAGGCCCGCAGGGCCTTTGCCATCGATCAGGAGACAGCCACCGTCCGCGATCGGTATGGTCGCAACCGGTTTGGACAGAGCGTGTTGCTCGCCCGCCGCATGATCGAGGCGGGCGTGTCGCTCGTGCAGGTCAACTGGACACGCTGGGAGGATGACGACAACGGCTCACCTGCCTGGGACACGCATGCCAAGAACACGGAGCGGCTGAAGAAGGCGCTCATGCCGCCGATGGATCAGGCCTACTCGGCCCTGTTGGAGGACCTGGCCACCCGGGGCATGCTCGAAGAGACGCTCGTCGTCTGGATGGGGGAGTTTGGCCGGTCGCCGAAGATCAACCCCGCCGGCGGCCGCGAGCACTGGGGGCACGTCTTCTCCGTCGCGCTGGCAGGCGGTGGCGTCAAGGGCGGTGTGGTGTACGGGAAGTCCGACCGGCAGGGCGGCTTTCCACTCGAGGGCCGCGTCGAACCGCAGGACCTCATCGCGACGATCCATCACTGCCTCGGGTTTGCACCTTCCACGGAACTGCACGATCGGTTCGGTCGACCGCTGGTGATTTCGAAGGGGCGGCCGATCGAGGCGATCCTGTAGCCGGCGGTGGAAAAAGCCGTCGATGGCCTTTTTCCCGCGCAAATCAGGGTCTGGCGACCCACGACTTCACGCGGCTGCCGTCGCCGCTGTTCCACACCCGCACCTCGCCATCGAGTGCGCCGCTGGCGATCCTGCCGCTGGCCGGGTGCACCGCGATGGCGACAGGCCAGTCCGCGTGGCCCTTGAAGGTCAGCGCGACCGCGTTCTTCGCGATGTCGATCGACCGTAGCAGTCTGTCGGTGCTGGCCACGGAGACGGTGTCGTCGCTGCGGACGAGCTTGTATCCCTCCCCCTGCAGATCGACTCCGGCAACTTTTTTCATGGTCTCGATGTCCCAGCGATGGAATTTCTTGTCGGCTCCCACGGACAGCACCTGCTTGCCATCGGCCGTGAAGGCGACGCCCCGTACGGGCTCGCCGTGATCCTGATAGTTGGCGAGCAGTTCGCCGGAGACGGCGTCATAGACCTTGACCGACCTGTCGCGGCTTGCGGATGCCAGTCTCGTGCCGTCGTCACTCCAGGCCACGGCGGTCACCCAGTCGGCATGACTGGCGATCGCCCGCACCTCCGCACCGCTCGCAGTATCGATGATGCGGACGATTCCATCGGCCGACGCCACCGCCACGTGGTCGCTCTGGGGACGAGGTGCGAGATCGAGTACGACATCGACGGCGCGGGCGAACACGCTTGTCACGAGCCCTTGCTCAAAGTTGACCAGCCGCACGTCGCCATCGCGGCCCGGCTCCCCACTGGCCACGGCGAGCGTCCTGCCGTCGGCCAGGAAGGTGATCGCGAATGTCCGTTGGCCGAGGTTGCCGATCCGCCTCAGGAGCTTTCCTTCGCCGGCATCGAAGACGAGCAGTTCGTGATAGCCGCCGACCACCAATTGTCGGCCATCGGGTGTGAAGGCCAGCGCGGCGATGGGGATGGCGTGGGTATAGGCCTTGGGCGCCGCCGCATGCGTACGCGGCGGCATGACCATCGCCAGCGACTCAGATGGCTTGCCCCCGTCGAACGCCGCGCCTGAGGCGACCCAGCCGCGGATCGTCTCGATCGCGGCGACTGGCAACGGATTCGAGTCCGGGGGCATCCGCTCGTCAGGGTCGCTCGTTGTGACGCGCCGCAGGATCTCACCGCCGGGAGTGGACCCAGCAATGATCGGCTCCGCGCCCGAGTCTCCCGGCCGCTGCAGCTGTTCGAACGTATCGAGTCGATACCCACCCTCGGCCTTCTTTTGTCCATGGCAGGCAATGCAGTTGTCCACGAGAATGGACGCGATGTCGCTCTTGAAGCTGACCGGCTCAGCGGCACAAGTCAGCGTACGCATCGCCCCCCAGCCGATCAGGGCCAGAATGCAGCTGCGAGCAGAACTGCCGACCGGTTTCATGGTGACTCCTGACGAGGCCAGTGCTAATGCTGAAACACGAACTCATCGGTGTTGAGCAGCGCCCAACAGACATCTTCGAGGCCGCTGACCGGATCCTTGGCCTTCTGGCACCGGTCCACGGCGGCCTGCTGTTCCTCCTCCGTGGGAAACCGGCACAGTGCGGCGAGATAGAGTTCGCGGACGATCGCTTCGACCGGCCGGCCGGCGGCGACGGCAGGCCGGATGCGGTTCGTCGGGCTCGCCACCTTCTCATTCATCAGCCGCCCGTTGATCAGCTCGATCGCCATGCCGAGGCTCGAGTCATCGGCCCGTTCGCAGGCGCAGACCGTGCCACGCTGCGGCTTTCCAAACGTCTTGAGGAAGTCCACCTTCACGAGATCGGGGCCGGGCAGTTCCACCGCGCGGGTGCCTAACGGCAGCGTGCCGTAGGACTGCTCGGTCCCCGTCACCTGATCGATCGCGTCGAGCAGCTGCTCCGCCCCGAGAAGCCTCGGCTGCTGGTGTGAGAAATAGAGCGCGTCGTCCCTGTTCAGTGGGCTGGTGCGACAGCTCGCCTGATAGGTGTGGCTGGTGCAGATCATCCGAATGAGCCTCTTCCGATCGAAACCACCGTCGGTGAACGCCCTGGCGAGCGCATCGAGCAGCGCCGCGTTGCTCGGCGGGTTTGAGTCGCGGAACTCGTCGACGGGATCGACGATGCCGCGGGCGAAGAACTGGCTCCAGATCCGGTTCGCCTCGACCCTCGCGAAATACGGGTTGCCAGGGGACACGAGCCAGTCGGTGAACGCAGCCCGTCGGTCGTCAGCGGCATCCGCATCGACCGTGCCCGTCGGGAGCCAGGGACTCATGGCCTTGCCGGTGCGGGGCTGCTTCGTCTCACCACTGTCGGCGGAGTAGACGATCGTCTCGCCGGGCTGCTCGGTCTTTCGTGTCTTCACGCGGTCGAAGAACGCGGCCATGCCGTAGTAGTTGTCCTGCGTCCAATGGTCGAAGGGATGGTTGTGGCACTTCGCACACTGCAGCCGCACGCCGAGAAAGACCTGCGACACCGTCTCGACGGTCTCCTCCGTCGTGGTGACGGTGCGATAGAAATTCGCCGGCGGATTGGCAAGCGTGCTGCCCGATCCCAGCAGCAGCTGTCTGGCAAACGCGTCGTGCGGCTCGTTGCGTCGGAAGGAATCCTCGATCCAGCGGTGATACTTGTGAACGCCCTCCTCGCCGGCGTGCTTTTTGGTCACGCGGAGCAGGTCTCCCCATTTGAGCGACCAGAACCGGGCGTATTCATCTCGGTTGAGCAGCTGATCAATGAGTGTGGCCCGCTTATCGGCGGACGTGTCGGCCAGGAATGCCTCGGTCTCCCGCACCTGCGGCAGGGCACCTGTGATATCGAGCGAGGCGCGTCGCAAAAACTCCGCGTCGGTGCATGGCTCGGCGGGGAGGTAGCGAAGATCTCGCAATTTCTCGTTGACGAGCCTGTCGATGACGTTGACTTCCGGCGGCGCCTTCCAGGCGAACCCGGGCACATCCTCGATGAACATGAGAGGCACCGGCGTGATGTGCTCGAGATAGCGGACGAGGATCACGGCCTCGCCCCGCCGGTGCGGCGTCGTCCATCCATGGGCATCGACCGTTGCGACGCCTGTGTGGGAACTCTCATACGCGGCGAGATGGGTGACGTCGCGGGACGACCCGTCGGAGAAGTGTGCGATGGCGACGAGCTGACGGCCGCCGGCCTCCAATTGCTGCACCTGCCTGGTTCCCGGAGTGACCGCGAGCCGCACGCACCGCGGTGTATCGGGCGGGTCGGCCTTGGCGCCCTCCGCGATCCAGTCGCGGAGGATCGCATACGCCTCGTCCCTCGGCAGGAGCTGCCTGCCACCGCCGTGCGCTAGCTTCATGAGCGGCTTCCGCAGAAGGAGGCTCGCCTCGGGCTCCAGGGGATTCACGCGGCGACCGAAATCCTCGCGGATGAGCGTCGTTTCATCGAACGGCTCGTCGAAGCCGCGGAGCGAGAGCCGGAAGCCACCCTTGCCGCTGGGGGAGCCGTGGCAGGCGCCGGAACTGCAGGTCTGTTTCGACAACGCCACGAGCACCTCATTCTCGAACTGCCGGGGCCGCGCCACCGCATGGTGTGTGACCGTGATCGGGACGGTCACCCGACTCCCGTTCAGTGTGATGACCGCTTCTGTCGTGCCGTCACCTGCCGGGATGATCACGGTACCGCGAACCGTGGCGACGGACTCGTTCGCCACGACGATGCTCACCTGCCGCGTGAGATCCCGCGACAATCCGGCTGCATCGACGCTCGTCACGGCGACCTGTTGCCGGTCCCTGGCCCCATCGAGGGCGATCGTGTGTGGAAAAACGTCGAAGGGTGGCGTGCCAGTGACGGTTGCCGCGGCGATCTGCGTCGGCGGACTGGCTTCTTGGTTGGTTTGACTGGGTTTGTTGGCTTCACTGGGTTTGTTGGCTTCACTGGGTTTGTTGGCTTCACTGGGTTGGTTGGTCTTTTGGGCGTCGGTGGCGGGTGGCTGTACCGGATCGCTCCACATGACAGGCAGGTTGACCTGCTCGATCTGCCCGCGGTTTTTCTGTTCTGCCACGGCGAAGAGCCGCATCGACGTGGGTTCGCTGCCGTCGGTCGCGGTGCCCGTGAGCGTGATCTGGCACAATTCCTTGTCGAAGGTGCTCGTCAGTGAGAAACCCTTGGGCAGGCTGCTGCCGAAGATCGTGACGACACCCGTAAATGCCGGATCCAGACGTTTGAGCGGCAGCTTGATCTCCTGCTTGGCCGTTCCGCGGGTGAAACTCACCGGGGCGAGTGGCTCGATGGCGAACAACGCCTCGCCGGCCTTCACCCCGGCGATGCTGAGCACGCCGTCGGCCCAGTCCGGTGGAAAGGGAACATGCGGCTCCTTGAGACGCCGCACGGCCGTGCTGCCGACGGAGTTCAAACTCGACGGCTGTCCCAGACACTCGGCCCGCAGTCGTACCAACGCGGAGGACTCTTCCGTCCAGCCTGCATCGGCTGCCAGATACACCCGCGCTTCTGTTGTCTTGGCCGGGATCACGGGATTCACGACCCGCAGGCCCGGCACTTCTCCGGCGAGCGAGATCACGACCTCACCGTCGTATCCAGCCCGCGTGACCTTCACGTCCACGGCCGCGCATCCACGGTCGGCTTCGATTGCAAAGCTTTCCCTTGTCGCCACGACTGGCTTGAGTTCGACCACCACGGGCGGTACCCGCTGCACGGCGAGAAAATAACCGAATCCGTGCCCGCCACGGCCCGCGAGATCGGACACCTCGAGGCGGTATTCGCCGTCCTCCGGAAACGTGAAGTCGAGCGTTGATTCAGCGGAGTTTCTGAGGTCGCTTTCTGCAAGCAGTTTGTTGGATGCGGCGTCGGACGCATTCGAGCCCACGCTGAGCAGCCGCATCCGTGGCACGGTCGCGCAGCCGAGGCTGCGGGTGCGGGCTGAAATCCGCACGGCGTGTCCCTTCGTACCCATCAGGCGATAGCTGTCGCGCTCGCCAGCATTGTCCAGGCGACCGCTGATGCCCACTGGGATCGTGTGGGCAGCCGTCATCCCTCGGCTGTCTGCAGGTTCGACGACCTGCGGCGTGTCGTGCACGAGCACGCGTGCCCACGCCGACGATCGTCCGCCGGGCAGCCGTGCGGCGACGGTGAGCGAGGAGTCCTCGCAATCGCTGGCAACGGTGACCTCGCTCACGACCGCCGCGGCACCGTCAGCGCCGGTGAAGCCGATCCGGGTGGTGGTGCCTCGCTGCACGGCGAGTGGAAACGCATGGCTGATGATCGAGAAATCGCCGAGCCGCAGGTGGTAGCCCGCCCCGGTCTTATAGGAATTGTCGCGAATCTCGAGCCAGCAGTCACCCGTCTTGGCGAACGTGTGGCTCAGCCGGCATTCCGGTCCTGCGGCCCCGTCGTCGGCCATGGCCAGCACGGTGCCGTCGGCATCGACAAGCCTCACCACCGGATCCATCGTGGAGCGGATCGGCAGCGTGAGTACCTCGACGGCGACACGTTGGCCGGCCTGCACCTGGAACCGATACATGTCGCTCTTCCCGCCGTCGCTCGTCCCGTCGACGCAGGCCAAGGAGGGGAGGAACTGCGCCGTGTCGCGGGTGTGGTTGTTCCCGTTGTCGGTATGGACCGGCAGATCATCGATCAGCATGACGATCGGTGGCAGCGGCCCGGCCGCTGTCGACGGCCATGCTGCGAGCGGCCCCAGCGAGGCGTTGGCCGGCAGAGTCGCCGTCGCGAGGGCCGTTTCAGGCTCGACCTTTTCGACCGGGATCGACACGGTCGAACGGCTGGCCTTGAGCCGCAGGGGAGCCGTCAGGTTCTTGCCCTGGATCACCAGAGAGGTGGACGTTCCCGAGGAGAGCGTCAGCGGCCGAACGGCTGTGATCACGGGGTCTGCGCCGAAGGCAGTGGAGGCGAGCAGCAGGGCCGCTCCCCATGCGGGTGCAGAATGCCATGCCCTTGTGTGTGTCGGTGTTCCGCCCATCGTGTCGACCGAGCCCAGGGGAGACCGCTGCAGAGACTGTCGCCATCGCCTCCTATGATAGTTCACCGGCAGTGCGGCGGTGGTGAGCAAAAAAGCCCCGTTCAAGGCCACCCTTTCGCCGGCGTGCGCGAAACCAGATACTGCCGGCGAACGTCGCTTTTCCAGAGGGGGTCATCATGTGCGAAAAAAACCTGTCGATCGTTCATCGTCATTCCAGGACTCGTGATTGCTGGCGTCGTGGTTCTTGGCTGCCGATGGTCGTGGCCGCGTTCGCGTCACTGCTCGCGGCGATGCTCGCCGTGGCCGGCGTGGCCGGCGTGGCGGCGGAGGTGCGGGTCGAGAAAGACGTTGCCTATCTCGGCGGTGATCGGTCTGAAAAGGCGGATCTCTACCTGCCCGCTGTCATGGAGCCGGGGAAAAAGGTTCCCGGTGTCGTCATCATTCACGGTGGAGGATGGACGGGTGGCGACAAGGCGGCCGCCCGGGAGATCAATATCGCGACGACGCTGGCGGGGCAGGGGTATGTCTGCATGTCGATCAACTACCAGCTGGCGAAGCCCGGCATGCCCACGTTTCCGGCCAACATCCAGGAAGCCAAACGTGCCGTCCGCTGGCTGCGGAAGCACGCCGACAGGTTACAGTTGGACGCCGCGCACATCGGAGCGATCGGCGGCTCCGCCGGCGGTCACCTGACGGCGTTGCTGGCCGTCAGCGGACCGGAATGTGGCCTCGACCCGGCGGAGGATGCGGAATTCTCCTGCCGCATCCAGGCGGCGGTGCCGCTCTATCCGCACTGCGCCTCGACCTGGCAGGGGGGCACGCCGTTGCAGACATACGACAACCTGCCGATGTTCGTAAAGCCCCACGCCGAGGCTCCCGAACTCTGGGACTCAGCCTCGCCCATCAAGAACATTTCTCGTGAAGACCCGCCGATGCTCTTGCTGCATGGCACGGCCGACAAGACCACGCCGCTGGCTCAGTCCACCAGTCTCATGGAGGCGGCGCGGGCCGCGGGTGTGCCCTGCGAACTGATCGTCGTCGAAGGGGCTGCGCACGCATTCCACCTGCAGCCGGCGCAGCGGGATCTCCGGCCGGCGGTGATCGAGTTCTTCGACCGCCACTTGAAGCCCCGGTAGCACGACGGTCATTGGGGAAGTGCGAGCACCTGGCTCTGCGATTCGAGCAGGCCACGGAGCGAAGGATAGTCGACGTCTTGCACGGCTGATCCAGCGCGGGCCGCGAGCACGGCAGCGTTTGCAGCCGCATCACCGAGCAGCATGAAGACTGGCTCCATACGTGCCGACCCGTAGGCAATGTGGCTTGCCGACAGGCAGACCGGCACGAGCAGGTTCGTGCACTCTGCCTTCTTCGGCACGAGCGACCCGTAGCCGATCTGGTAGGGCTGCTTCGGCTTGACGCCGATGTCGCCCTCGTTCTGCACGGTGCCATCGGGCGTCACATAGCGGCGGACGTTGTGCGAGTCGAGCGTGTAGGAGCCCATGCCGATCGGCTTTTTCACGTCGCGGTGGCCGAGACACTCGTGCTCGGTGAGCACGTCGTCGCCGAGCATCCGCCTCGCCTCACGGATGTAGAGTTGCGGCGACCAGTGGCCGTTGCCGGCATACTCGTCCTTGGGAAGGCCCCAGGTCTGCATTCTTGCGCGGATGTCGGCCGGCACGCGTTCGTCGTGCGCGAGAAACCAGAGCAGCCCCAGCTGATACGCGGCGTGGTCGGCGATGATTTCCCGCCGCCGCTCGTGCGACGCCTCGGGGTAGTCGTAGTTGGCGCCGATGTGGTCGAAGCTGAAGGGACCGTGGTTGTTGGTGTCGGTCTTGCGGTTTGGGATGGGATCGAACTTCTGAAACACTTCCCGCCAGCCGGCGGCCAACGTCCGCGCGAGCAGTTCATACGTGCCAGGGTCGTAGCCGGCGGGCTTGGCAAACGGCACGCGGTTGTCGGGGTGATCGGTGAGGCACATGCGGAAGCAGTAGGCCTGCACCCGGGCATCGCCCTCGCCTCGCGTGCCTGGCGGATCGGCGGAGATGAGTGGGAGGAGTCCACTGGCGGGATTCCTCGGCTGCTTGAACGGATCGACCGGCATCGCCCAGTGGTGTTTGTGGTGGAGGATGCCCACCTGGTTGCCGTTCCACTCCTCGCCGTAGACGCTATTCGCCTCGCGTCCCACGTGATACTTCACGCCGGCCGCCGCCATCAGGTCGCCCTCGTAGGTGGCATCGATGAAGACTTTTCCAGCGAAACGCCGGGCCGGCCCAGACGGCCCGGCGAGCGTCGTGATTGCCACGATTCGCGGGCCCACGGCCGCCCCGCCTAGCGGCCCCATCTCGACTCCCTTCTCGCGGTCGAGCAGGGCCTCGCGGACCACCGTCACGCCCTTCTCCTCGAGCCACCGATCAAAAATCTGTTCAGCGACGTGCGGCTCGAAGAGCCACATCGAGTTGTCGCCCACGTCGGTCTTCTTCACGCCCTGCCCGAGCCCAGCGAAGGATTCCCGCGGCTGCCATTTCCATGACTCGGGTGACTGATAGTGCGTCCAGACGCGGCGATAAAATTCCCTCGCGAGGCCGCCGATCGCGCGGGTGTTGCCGCTGTCGGTGTAGCCGAGTCCGCCACTGGAGAGCCCGCCGAGATGCTTGTCGGGCGAGACGATCACCACGCTCGATCCGAGCATCGCCGCGCGGACGGCCGCCACCACTGCGCCGCTCGTGCCGCCGTAGATCACGATGTCGCGGATCGGCTCGACGGGCTGCGCCGGCTCCGCGGCCCGGAGGGGCACGAGGAGAACGGCAACGATCAATGCAAAGAGGTGTCTCATGGATTCACTTTTTACGAGCATGGCCGCATTGACGCGGCCTGCGGCTGGAACGTCGTGGGCCGCGTGATGCGATTGCGATGTCACGAGCCGCCCGGTGGTGGAGCGGCATCCACCCCAAGGACGACCAGTATACCCACGACCGGCTCGACCCAGTCCTTATTCCACGAGTGTGTGGCCTTGATGTCGGCGCGGAAGGCGTGTTTCACGCCGAGCGAGTCAGCCAGTTCGTGAAAGGCCTCGGTGTGGGACGGTCCGTCGTAGGGAAACCGCGGATCGCCATTGGTGCCGAAGGACGCCTTCCCCGTGATCACCAGCCGCGGCTTGTCTTGAAACTCCCCTGCATGCTGCCGTAGCAGAGCCGTGGGCAGGTGCGTGGCCATCGTCTCCGGGGTGCCGAAGTTCCTGCCCGTCTCCCAGATGCCAAACTGCTTCTCGGTGAACATGAGCGGGGCGTCCCAACTCGCCGCGGCGCCGAATGCGTCGCCATGTCTGAGCATGATGGAGACCGCCCCCCAGCCCGACTTGCTGAATCCGAGCAGGAGTCGGCCGTCCGGCCCTTCTGCCGTGCGATAATGCGACTCGACGAGCGGCAGCACGACCTTCATCAGGTGGTCTTCGTGCCGTGTCCTCGGGTCGGTGGCGTGGTTGCCATACCAGGGGGTCGTATCGAACGTGGGCGTGACGCAGATCAGCTTGTGGCGATTGTGCAGGCCGAGTTCGCGGATCACCTTGAGCCCATCGCCCCACCGCCGCTGCTCACCGGGCTCGACCGGCAGCACGTAGACCACGCGAAACCTCGTCGTGTCATCGTTCGCATAGGCATCCGGCAGGAGCACCTCGACGAGGTTCGTTCCCGAAAGGTACGGGCTTTCGATGCGGTGCTGCCAAGTGCCTCGGTCCGCCATGAACACCGGGGCGGTGTCGTCTGCTCGTGCGAGCCCAGTCGCCGCGAAGAGCAAAAAGAGCAAAAAGGGGACGCAGCTCATTTCTCCATCATAAGGCATCACGATCATAACCGGGGGACGAAAAGAGCTGCGTCCACTTTTATTGGCTAACGCGGGTGGGGGCCGGGTGGCCTTCGCTCAGGTGATAGAACGCGCCGGTGCGGGGCACGTCGACGCTGACGTCGCCGAAGCCGGGCACCTTCACTTCGACCGCCTTGCGGTCTTCGCGGGGCGACTGCACGTAGAGCAGCCACTCGCGGTCGGGCGTCTGGCCCAGCTCGTAGGCGAAGGCCCAGACCTTGATGACCGCGTCTTCGTCATCGGGATTCGCCTGGAAAGCGACCTGATACACCTGCGGCCACTTCGCGAAGGGCGGATTGATGGGAACGGTCAATTGATGAAAACGATCCTGTTTCTTCCATAGTTCAAGCCAGGGGCCGACCTTTCCCGACTTGTCGAGGTCGGTCAGCTCCCAGAGGGGATGCTTCACGCCCGTCGCCGCCTCGTAGTCCGGGTTGACCACGAGCGTGCCCTTGCGCCAAAACCGCGTGAGCACGGGATCGGTCCACACCCGGTCGACGGCCCGCATCAGCGTCTTCCACTGCCGGTCGACCTGGCCGTTGAAGTCGCCCCATCCGAACTCGCGGATGATCCGCGGCCGCGTGAGCCAGAGGGCGGCATTGCAGAGCCCCTCGTAGCGGTCCATGTAGTTGTGGAAATAGACCTTCGCCCCCTGGGCGATCGGCTTGAAATGGGCGTTGATGAGAATCGGACCGCCTTGCAGTGTTCCAACGGGAATGACGGCTTTCCCGTCGGCATCGGCGCGGACGTCCGCGGCGGCGCTATACACTTGAAGCTTGAAGGGTGTCGAATTGCTGCAGGTCACCGCCAGGCCGGCCAAAGGCTCCTTGCCGAGCTTTACCTTCACCGGTTCGACAGTCGTCCACGACGCGCCATCGGTGGAATAGGCCGGCACGACATCATCCCCCTTGCGCTCGAGCCGCAGCCATTTGGTGGCGGCATTGATTTTGTCGGTGACGAGCGTGAACACCGCCCGCTGCTCTTTATCGCGACGAAGAATCAAAAACACCCGCGTGCCCCGCTGGCAGAGCATGACGAACGGGGCGCCGGGGGCGTTGGACGCCCGGATCATGACCCCGGCTGCCGCCGTGCCTTCCACCTTGGACTGCTTCTCATCGAACTCCTTCTGGAGCGCCGCCGCGGCGGGATCGGCATAGTCGGCGCCGGGTGTGTTGGGCACATACGCGGTCGCGGCCGGCCGCATTGCGGCGACGGGATTATCCATCGCCTTCACCCGGGCAGACACTGTGCCGTCTTCTGGCAGGGGGCGATAGAGGTAGTGAAAGCCATCGGGCTTCGCCGACCGTTGATCAAACCCCTGGCCCGCTCCTGTCACCATATAGACGCCGTCGGCGAAGGCTGCCTTGCCGGGAAGGCCCACCGGTCCGATGTCGGCGGAGGATGCGAAGAGGCCGATGCCGCCACCGGCCTCGCCCGGCAGAGAAACCTCGTCGAACTGTGCCGTGCAGAGGGCGGGCTGGTAGTCCGAATGCCCCTCGATCGAAAAGAAGTCGCCCTGCTCCAAGATCAGCGCGCCGGGTTTCGCGTCCTCGATCGGCAGCTTCAGGGCGCCGCTGGCGGTGATCGCCGTTGCGGTCTTCCCGATGTCGCGAGTCCGGGTGAGTTCACCCCAGCGGGCATACGAGTACCGCTTTTTCTGTCCGCCGTCCCAGATCGCCAGTTGCCATTGGTAGCCCGGCACCTGGGCCTCGGCCCGCGGCGCGAGCATCGTGTAGGCCTGCATCGCGCCGATATGCGGCGAGCCGACGTGCTCGTCGGTGGCGTAGTTCCAGTCGTAGCAGTAAAAGTCGGGCGCCGAACCGTCCCAGGCAAGCCAGGGATACATGTCGACGTGCTTGAAAGGAATCGCGCCCCCTTGCCAGCCGCCCCAGCGGCCGACCTCGAAGTTCACGCCGAATCCGTTGTAGGCGATGCATTTCACCGTCGACTCCGGCCAGGGCAGCGCCTTGCGGATGCCGCGCAGGTAGGCCGACATCTTCTCCACATACCCCTTCACATAGGCCTGTCTGGCGGCCTCCTTTTCCAGCTTCTGGTTCTGGGCATGCCAGCTCACGCCCGATTCGCCGATGCCGACTTTGCGGCCGCCCTCGTTGTTGCTGACGATCTGCACGTGGGGCGGATTCGGATAGATCTCCTTCATCATCTTCCAGGTCTCGGCATTGGCGCCGTAACCCGCGGTTTCCCGCACGAAGTCCCCACCGGCCTGCTCCCAGATCGCCGGATCGGCGGCGGACCAGAAATCCATCTTCAATTGGACTTCGGCGACGGTCTCGCCTTCCTTTACAGGTTCGACAAGCGGCTCGGCGAGCTTGAGCACCGCCGCCCCCTGGGCATCGCTCACGAGCGGCTCGGCAAGCGCATACACATGCCCGTGCCCGGCAAAGATCACGAAGCGGCCCTTCTTCAGGATCTCCTTGCCCGGCTGCCAGCCTTTGCTTGCCGCCTCGGCCGCGCCGGCTTGGGCCGCCGCCGTCTTCGCCAGCACGTCGGCCCGGATGTGGGCGGGGTTCTCGGCCATCGGACGATGCTGACCGGGTTGGATTTCATGTGCCAGGCGATATGAGGGTTTAGGAACAGGGGTGACCAAGGGAACCAGCGTGTGCGGCTGGAGCCGAGGCCTTGGCCGAGGCGGAAGCCGCACACGCGGCGGCGAACCTGGCCGGGGTCTGGTAGCCCAGCGAGCTGTGTGGCCGCTGGGTGTTGTATTCGTCTCTCCAAGAAGCTGTGAGCGCCCGGGCATCCCGGACGCCATCGAAGATCTCCATTGCCAGGAACTCATCCCTCAGGCGGCCGTGGAAGCTCTCGGCGTAGCCGTTCTCCCAGGGGCTGCCCGGCGCTATGTACATAGCATCGACACCTACCTGCCCAAGCCACCGACGGAGGGCGTGGGCAATGAACTCAGGACCGTTATCGCTGCGAATGTGCTTGGGCACCCCGCGCATCGCGAAGAGCTCAGAGAGCGTGTCGATCACGTCCTCGCTGGTGATGCCACGATCAACCTTCAAGGCCAGGCACTCACGGGTGTACTCATCGACGACAGACAGCCACTTCAACTGGCTGCCGCTCACCGTCCGGTCGTAGACGAAGTCCCAGCACCAGACGTCGTTCGGACCCTCGGCCCGACGCCGGTGGCAGCCGTTTGCGCTCGTCCCGATTCGTCGCCTTTTCCGCTTCTTTACAGGCACTTTCAGCCCCTCTCGTTGCCACAGTCGAAACACCCGAGACAACCCTGCACGCCATCCTTCTTCTCGAAGGAGCCATCCAATTCGACGGTATCCATACCGTGGCCGGGCCCTCGCCAACTGGAGCATCCGCTTCACGAGCGGTGCCTCGTCGGTACGGGGCTTGGCCTCGAATCGCTGACTGCTCCGCGGCTGATCAACCACCGTGCATGCCCTTCGCTCGGAGATGCCGAACTTCGTCTGAAGCTCAGCTACCGCCGCTCGCTTCCGGGAAGGGCTTACCAGTTTCCCTCCGAGAGGTGCTTCAGCATCTGAATGTCGAGGGCCTGATCGGCAACCAGTTGCTTCAGCCGCCGGTTCTCATCCTCGAGGTGCTTCAGCCTCTTGGCTTCCTCGCACTTCATCCCGCCGTACTGCGCACGCCACCGCTCAAGCGTCGAATCGCTGACCTCCAAGGCCTGCAGCACTGCTGCCAGATCCTTACCCGCGTTGAGCATCGCGTCCGCGTCACGCAGCTTCGCCACGATCTCGTCGGGGCGGTGCTTCTTCCGTCTTCTCGTCATCGAAAGTCTCCTTGCCCGTAGGGCAGTAGACCTTCATACCGACTGGATCAGGATTTCCAAGGCAGGCCAGGTCCTCCCTCCGCCACCATGTCAGCGGCGTCGCCCCTCAATCGACGAAAAACGCCCCTCTGAAGACGCTATGAAACAATGCGGATTCCACCGAACAAAACGTCCCGTCGGCCGTAATCAAAGGTATTGGCTTGGGGTGCATTCCTCTCTTTCTCTATGGGAAAGGGTCCGTTTCCATGGTCGCTGCAAACAAGAACCTGCTCAGATTGGTCAGGCGACTGGCGATCCGGGACGAACTGCTGGCCATGCGACTGCGGGGACGACTGGTGGCACCGCTCGTGGTTCCACCGGCAAAGAAGGCTACGGGCACGGCGTGACCCACATGTGCCGATGGTCTATGCGCTCACATGCATCGTCCATTAGCATCCGTACACGATTCCCCAGTCGATGACGCCGGAATAGTCGCGGCTGGCGAACGTGTTCTGGGGACCGATTTCCCCGAGCCTCGAGGCACAGATGCTTCTATTTCACCACCGTTCCGTTTCGCTGGCACTCTGCTTTCCGACACTGGCTCTCCTGGCACTTCTCGGGCCGCCGCTCACCAGAGGCGTCCGCGCGGCCGATGCGCAGGCCAGCCTCGCATTGGCACCGCACGGCACACCGTTCTTCTTCGAGGTGATCGACAGCCATGATGCGAAATACCCGGGCGACACGCCGGCCCACTTGGGCAAGGACGGCGGCCTCACGGTGCGACCCAACGTCGCGCTTCGCGACCCCGTCTACCGGACCGTGAACAACGCGACGACCGTCATCGGCAAGGTGACGCTCGTGCAGTGGGACCGCGTCAGCGGGAGTCTGACCGTGGAGTTCGACCCGGAGCCGCTCCTCAGGATAGCCGTCGGCGACGAGGTGTGGATCGACCTCAACCCGGCCCCATCGAAGCCGGCCACTCCCGGGCCCACCACGCCCTCCAACTGAGTCCGGCGGCGCGATAGTATCATCGCATTCACGTATCCAACGTATTTCCGAAGGACGAGTCCATGAAACTGGTGGGTCTGGTTGGCTGGCGCGGCATGGTGGGGTCGGTGTTGATGGACCGCATGCAGTCCGAGGGTGATTTTGCGCTGATCGAGCCGCTCTTCTTCTCGACGTCGAACGCTGGGGGGCAGGCTCCGCCGATAGCCAAGAATGAGACCGTTCTCCAGGACGCCTTTGACATCGACGCCCTGAAGCGGTGCGACATCATCATCTCGGCCCAGGGCGGCGACTACACGTCGGAAGTCTTTCCCAAACTGCGGGCCGCCGGCTGGCTGGGGCACTGGATCGACGCCGCCTCCACGCTCCGCATGCAGAACGACGCCGTCATCATCCTCGACCCGGTGAACATGACGGTGATCGAACGCGGACTCAAGCAGGGCGTGAAGAACTGGATCGGCGGGAACTGCACTGTGAGCTGCATGCTGATGGGCGTGGGCGCGCTCTATAAGGCTGGCCTCGTCGAGTGGATGAGCACGCAGACCTATCAGGCCGCCTCGGGCGGCGGCGCCCAGCACATGCGGGAGTTGCTCACGCAATACGGCACGCTCTACGCCGAGGTGAAGGATCTCCTCGACAATCCCAAGAGCGCCATCCTCGAGATCGACCGCGGCGTGATCTCCAAGCAACGGAGCCTCACCGCTGCGGAGACGGCTCACTTTGGTGTCCCCCTCGGCGGCTCGCTGATTCCCTGGATCGACAAGGATCTGGGCAACGGCATGTCGAAGGAAGAGTGGAAGGGGATGGCCGAGACCAACAAGATCCTGGGGCAGGGGGAAGGCTTCGGCACACCGGCGGTGCCGGTGGACGGCTTCTGCGTGCGGGTCGGGGCGATGCGGTGCCACAGCCAGGCCCTCACCTTCAAGCTGAAGAAGGCCGTGCCCGTGGCCGACATCGAGGCGATGATCGCTGCCGACAACGAGTGGGTGAAGGTCGTGCCCAACACCCGCGAGGCAACGCTCCGTGAACTCACGCCCGTTGCCGTGACCGGCACCCTGACCATCCCCGTGGGCCGCGTGCGGACGCTTGCGATGGGGCCCGAATATGTCGGCGCCTTCACGATCGGCGACCAGCTGCTCTGGGGCGCGGCAGAGCCGCTCCGCCGCATGCTGCGGATCCTCGCCTAACGGCGGCGTGGTGTTGCGGCCCGGCGATGCCCTACTCGTCGCTGAGCAGCAGGGCCCAGCCCTGCAGGCCGCCGAGATGCTCGAGCGTGATCCGCAGCGCGGCCATCATCGGATAGGCGAGAATCAGGCCGAGAATCCCCCAGGCCCAGCCCCAGTAGGAGAGCCAGAGGAAGAGGAGTGTCGGATCGAGATTGAGCTGTTTGCCTGACATCCGCAGTTCGAAGAAGTCGATCCAGAAGACGCGGTTGAGCACGATCAACGCGGAGAGCAGCGTCGCCATCGCCGCATGGTCGAGGTCGAGGTAGGCCATCACGAGCGGCGGAATACAGGCCGCCATGCTGCCGATGTAGGTGATGTAATTGGCGGCAAAAAACAGAAATGCCCAGAGCATCCAGTGGTCGAGGCCGAACAGGTACATGATCATGCCGGCTGAGACGGCCATCCCCACCCCCGCCGCCGTCTTCACCACCATAAACCGCTCCATCGATTCCGTGATGCCCTCGCCGATGGCCACCAGCCGCGATCCACGCTCGCCGGGGAAGGCGCGGAGCACGCGGGCCTTCAACTTTTGACTGCCGAGGAACAGGAATACGAGGTAGCAGAAAACCACCACGAAAAGCTCCACAACATGGAGCCCATGCGAGAAGACATAGTCCAGCACGTCCTGCGAGCTGATCCGAAAAACTTCGGCGAGCGTCGTGCGGACGGGCCGCACCACGGCCCTCGGTGTCCTTAACGGCGTGGCTGCGTTCTGCGTGCCTTTGGCATCAGCGTGACCTTCGGCCACATGATCGGCCTCGCCCGCTTCGGCCGCCTCCGGTTTCTCGACAGCGACGGGAGCGGTCGCCAGCAGATCCTTGGTCTGCTCAGGCAGTGGCTCGATGTCAGCCGCGGGCGTGTCGTCTGACGGAACCGCAGCCGCCTGCGCGGCGTCGGCAGCGTGCGGAGTTGTGCCGGGCTGAACGCGTGGCCGCGCCGGAGATCCGTCGCTCTCCACTGCGGTCGTTTTTGCCGGCGGCGATTGGGTGGCAACGGTGGGCCACCATGCGGAGAGATAGCCTGTGATCCGATCCTCGTATCGCGGCCACGTGGTGCGAAAAATATCGGCCTCGCGGTAGACGAACTGGGCGGTGAGAATCGAAAAGATGAGTGTCATGCCGATGAGCGCGGGGTAGGCAGACCACGGCTGCATACCCAGCCTGGCAAGCGACTTCGCGCCGAACTGCGTAGCGTGGAAGAGAAACAGCGCCACGAGGAAGGGCTGCAGCACAGGCCCCATGACCGTGACCGCGGCGCCAAAGGCCAGCACCGCAAGGGCGACGACCGCGGCAGTGCCGGGCGACGCGACACGTTCATCGCGTGCCGGAGAAGGGGGTGCGGGCTCGGGGGGCGAAGCGTCCATGCGGTCAGTGTATGCCGAAACGGGGTATGAGCAGGGGCCTCACTCTGCCGGCACCGGCACGGCCAGCGGCAGACCGCCCGCTGCCGTCACGCTCACCGCCCCATTCAGCACCCGCTGTTTGTCGGTGATCAACAGTTGCACATCCTGCGGCATGCGGCCCCCCTCCAGACGCACGGTGAATTCATGCCGCACCCGGCCTGTCTCCGGCTCGACGACGTGCACCGCCCGCAGGCAGCCAGGAGTCACGCAGACCCGCACGCAGGGCAGCTTGTCCGCCATCGCGGACGGATGGCTCTCCAGCACAGAGAGCTGCACATGGTCGGCAGCCTCGGCCGGCGCCAGGCTGACCCGGATCTCGGACCCCGGCAGGCCCGCCAGCTCCAGTCGCCGCTCTACGCCCGGTGTCAGGTCGGCGAGCGGCACGGCGATGTCGGGCGGTGTCTTCGTGAAGCGGAACCAGCCGCGGATCTCGGCCCGGTCGGCCGATCGCGGCCAGTGCGCCGCCACAAGATCGAGCACCGGCACAGGGCGGTTGGGCTGAAACGAGAGATCATAAAAGACGAACGGGGCACCGATCGCCCCGTCACTCGAGCGGGGCGCCACCTCGACCCAGCTCTCGACGGGTCGCGGCGAGAACTCGGCGGCGTTTGCATTCTGAATAGACAACGGGAAGCGGACCGAGTCGCCGAACCGGGAGGCCAGATGTCCGCCGACGAAGAACAGCCGCTGTGGGTCGGAGGAGGCGAAGAGGTTCGTGCGGCTATCTCGCAGACCCTGTTCCGTGCCGCCATCGTAACGGCGGAACTCGAGTCTTCTGCCGCCACCGCCGACGAAGAGATCGATCGCCTCGCCGCCCTCCGCTTCAAAGCCGCGGCGTGGCGGATTCGCTCCAGACTCGAGCACCGCCTCGTAGGGCTGGGGCCGACCTGCGAGCGACGGCGGCAGCGTCAGCGACGCACCGAGCCCGGCAGTCTCCCGAGGCGCATTCGGCCCCCGCACCTGCCAGCGTATGACCCGCATCGATTCGCGGAGCGATCTGGCCAGCGATTCGGCGTTGGCGGCCTCGTAGAAGCGGCCCCCGGAGCCGGTGGCGAGATTCCGCACATCATCCATGCGCGACGCGCGGTCCGTTGCATTGGCCGCATACCCGAAGCCAACCACGTCAATTCTGAGAGGCACGCGGCGGCGGCCGTTCTTCCTCGCGAGCTGGTCTTGCACCGCCGATGCGGTCACGTAGCGGCCGCCGGTCTGGTCATTCGCGCCATCGGTCACCACGAGCACGTGGCCTGGCAGGTCGGTGCGGCCACCGTCGAAGTCGGTTGCCAATGCCTCCGAGATCGCCAGATAGAGCGGGGTTTCGCCACCGGGCTCGAGTGGAGACAACGTCATGCTGATTCGTTCCACCACGGCCCGCGTGAGCGCCTGCATCGGCAGCACCTGCTCCACATCGTCGCCCGGCACCATCGTGAAGGGCTGGCCGGCGCGACCGGCACTGGCCTTGGCGGCGGTGCCGGCGGGCGTGAGGCCCGCGACATACTTCCCATCCTTGTTGCGTGACCACTTGGTGCGGTGGCCGTAGAGCCAGAGCGACACGTCCCACCGGCCGGATGTGGCCATGCCCGCGAGGAGTTCGGCGACCGCGGCCCTCCCGGCGTCGAGCCGGGTCCGACCGTCGGCCAATCGCTGCCCCATGCTACCGGAGCAGTCGAAGACGATCGCCACTGATTGTGCCTGCGGCAGGTCGCCGCGGACCGTGACCCGCGTCGCGAGTTCGGCCGAGGCCTCCCATTCGGTCGTCCGCGAGGCCGCCGCCGCCGCGACCGGGAGACCGACGACCATGCGGTGGCCGCGATACCAGGCCGTCAGGTCGAGAACGGCCGTTCGGTTCAACTCGATGCTGCGGGCGGCCGTGGGATCGAGTTGCCAGGATGCTTCCTCGGGCGGCGAAGACACCGGCACGCCCGCTCGGCTGGCGAAGCCCTGACGAGCGGCCCCTTGGGATCCATCAACGGCCTGACTCTGAAGAAGCTCGAGCGGCCGGCCCTCCACCGACTCGGAGAGCCACAACGCGGCAAGGCCGGACGGCACGCCCGGATGGGCGGTGAGGCTGACTTTATTTCGCGGGGCCTCGACGCCGCTCGCCGACGGCAGAATGAGCCGGTTGGGAGTTATGTCGAGGTCGGCGAACCCGCTCCACTGTGAGGCGAGCGCATCGACCTTCGCCGTCAGACGGGCGCGTTCGCGGTCTCCAAAGACGACACTATTGCTCCTGACGATCTCTGCTGCCGACTCGATCAACACGCGGGCCTTGTGGAAGCAGTAGACCGGTTCATCCGGTTCAACGCCGCCCCAAAACTCTTCCAGCGTCATCTCGGCGTGTTGCATCAGCCGTTTGTGCCACGCCGCGGCGAAGTAGCGTCGCGTGGGCGTCGCGCCCTCAGTGATCCGCGGACGCTGACCAGCCACGGCGGCCAGACGACGGCTCACGCGGCTCCCACGCATGAGCAGTTCGAGCACCCGGGCATCACTGTCGCGGCTGCCGATCTCCAACTCGGCACGCTGGCGGTCGAAGTCGGCGATGACCGAGGGAAGGGATCGCGCAGAAGACCGGACGGCCGTCACCTGACGACCGACGCTTGTGGCGATGTCCGCTGCCGACGTGGGCAATGTTGGCGTGCCGAACGGGTTCGCCGCGATGATGGGGAGCACTGGATTCATCATCGCGTTCCGCCAGGGCACCCATCCCGCCACGGCTGCTGCCTGGTCGATCGGCGGGAGCGGATCGTCGTTCTGCGAGTCCGCGCGGGCCATCAGGGCAGCGTGGCGACGATCAAGAGTTTCCGCACGCCGCAGCAGCCGCATCCGCAGATCCCCTTGCGCCAATGGCAGCGTGAGTACACGGCGGATGGCACCGTGTGTGCGCGGGCTGTCGGGGGCTTGCGTGGCCAGGTCGGCGCACCTCTCCAGGTAGACCGACTTGATCGCCGTGAACAACGCCTCGCAGCGGGCCCGCACTTCGTCGATGTTGCCGGTCGAGGGCGCCGCCGCGGGCTCCTGGTCGCCCGCGGCCACCGCGGCCGCGTCGACAGTCAGTTCGAGTTGTTCCAACGCCAGCAGCAGCGCCACAATGTCGTCCGGCTTCGTGCGCAGGCTCCCGCTCTCCATGTCGCTCGGCTGGCGGGCAGCGTGTCGCGATTCCTCGACCCACCATGCCGCCAGATAGGGGAGTTCCGCCCGGATGACGTCGAGTAGTTCGAGCGCCTGGATCCGCTGTTTGGAGAGCGCTGCACGCTGGTCGAAGGCCTCGATGCTTTGGAGCGACAGCCGGACGGCTTCGGCCATGTTGGCTGGTCCGCCTACGAACGCCAGGTCGAGAGCCTCCCGCATCCAGGCATTGCCTCGGCTGGCCAGCTCGTTGGCCTCGACGATCCGGTCGGCCCGCACATCGTAGGCATAGACGGATTGGCGTGACTTCGACACCATAATGATGAAGTCGCGGAAGGCCTCAGGCTGCCGCTGCCAGTCGGCAGGGTCGGCCCACCGCACCAGCATCCGCAGCAGATGAATCTGCCCGGGGTTGAACTGGACGCCCTCGGGTCGCGAGCCGACGCATTCCAGCCAGCGACTGACGGCAGCTTTGTCGATGGCGGCATTTTCTTCGCAGTGCTCCAGAAGCCACCGCCAGGCGGCCTCGACTCGAAGCATCCAGACATCGACATCCCCGCTGACCGCCGGCGGCTTCGCGGCCTCGTCGCGGGGCTGGTCGATCGCGATGAAGCGTTCGACTGCCGACATCCAACGCCGCACATCGCTGTCTTCTCGTTCTGCCGGCGAGTCGTTCCGCCTGTAGGCCAGCCGGATGCCGGGCAGCAGCCGCGCGCTCGAAATGAGCGCCAGACCGAGTTCTGTCTCCATCCGTTCGACGGTCGTATCGACGTCGACCTGCTCGTCAAGATACGCCGCTCCTGCCGTGCGGAGTTTCTCCGCCCGCAGGAGCATGTGCAGATAAGACGCCCAGAGCATCGGCCGCTCGCGAATGGCCGAGGGCCGCAGCCGATCAGCCGCCCGCCAGCGGTCGGCCAGCCACGCATCTTCGTAGACGTCGGCATCGCTCCGCAACTCGACGGGCGGCATGTCGGAAGCCGTCCACGCCAGAGCGGCGTCGGCGTTGCGGTCGGACGGCGTTGTGATCAGGATGGGAGTCTGTCGTTCGCCGAACATCGCCCGCGCCCAGTGGTCGACGCGAAAAGCGAGGTAGGCGGACAACTCCTGGAGTTCCACGCGGCCGTCGGCGTCGCCCCAGGGCCTGGCATCGGCAGCGCCGCGCATGCCACGCACGAACTCCAGCACACCGCCGCTCGCACCCTGTGCGGCGCTGGAGTAGGAATTCTGCCCCGTCGATGCCGGCACCATCACCCAGATGCCCTTTAACGACGAAGCCGCCATGAGGGCCTCCACGGCAGGCGTGAAGGCTCCGTCGTCGACGCCGAGCGGCCAGTCGGTCGACGGCCTGCAGGCATCGAGGATGACGAGGATGCCGACGCGGTCGGGAAGGGCTTCGCGGAGGCCGGCGAGCAGACGGTCGACGCGGAGGAAGGAGTCCTCCTCCATCCCCGCGGAGTCTGCGGAGACGCTCGGCGGAATGAGGCAGGCGCGGCCCTTGTCATCGAGCGTCCCGATGGCAGTCAGATGAACGATCGCCATGTTGCCATCGGGCCCACCGGGCTTGGTGCGGCGCAGCGTCGAGGAGAGCGTGGCGAGCATCTCGTCGGCATTCGCCGAGGCCAGCGCGGGGGTGGTGTCGTAGATCACGGCCGACCCAGGCTCGAAGAAACGCTTTCCCGGGGTCCCGAGGGCTGCGAGCAACAAACGGTCTTCGTCGGCCAGTGCGATGGGGGCGAGCGGCGACCGGTAGTTGGTTACGAAGCCCACGACGATCGGCACCTGACGACGCACCGTCAGCAGCATCCGCACCAACAGCACGATCAGGGCCACCGCCGCGACCGTGAGCACGATCCGACGCACCATCAACCACCATGCCCGCGACCGCTTCAGAGGATCGAGTCCGCCACGCCACGATGCCTGGGTGACCGGCGCGTCGATGGTCGACGTCGCCACGGAATGGACGGCCTCGGCAGAGGGCTGCCGAGGGCCTCGCCCGCCGCGGCCAGACCGCCAGGAAGCGGCGTGGCCCGAGGGGCTGGCGGGGGAGCCACCATCCGAGTCGGTTGGGTCGTCTGGAGAACGCATCATCGATTCCGTTGATCCCGATGCCGGTCATTCAACACGTGGTGCATCTTAACGCGACTGCCGGCCGCAGACGGCTCCATGGCCGCCGGCTTCGCCCGTGGCCGGCCGAAGATGGCGATGGCCAGAGCCACCGTCAGGCTGGCGAGCGCCAGCCAACGCAAGCGGTCAGCCCCCGTCAGGCCGGTGGCCGGCGACGGCGAGGTAGGTGGCGCGGCTCGAATGACAGGGGGCGACGGCACGGCCACGGGTGCCGATTCCGCCGTCACCGGCGGCCGCGGAGAGGGCGGCGTCGAAGCAGGGAGCGGGGGGACTGGAGTCCGAATGGCAGGCCGGACGATCGGCTGTGGTGCGGCCCGGGAGGCGGCCGTTGGTGCGAGAGCGAGCCGCGTTTCCGCGTGCCGTTGGCCTGCCGACGGCGGACTGGGCTGACCGGCGATGCGGGCAGATGGCTGCCGCTGCTCGATGTCGCTGAGGAACTCCCGCAGGTCTTCCGCGTCGGCTTCGGCAAAGGGCGTGACCGGATCGAGCGGCTGCCACATCGTTTCAGTGCGAACGGGTGCGGACGGGAAGGGCTCCGCAGGTGCAGGTGCCCTCACCAGCACGCTGCGGGTGCCGGGCAGAACCATCGCGGCGTCGGGCGTCGGAATCATTTCCGGCTCGAGCAACGGGACGGGCGTCGGCACCATCTCGTGATGATCCATCTGCGGAGGTACGACGAGCCTGTCACCATAGCAGGGGCCGCCCAGCGGCAAGGGAATATTGTCTGAAGGACGTGTTTCCCGATCGTCGACCGGCGGCATCTCGCGGACAACATTGTCCATGCCCGACTCCATGCCCATCGTTCCTTCGCATCCGCAGGCGCAGGCGTTGCAGGCATTCAACGCCTGTTCGGCGAGGTCTCGCACCCGCTTGCTCGGCTCGAGAAAGCAGCCCATGTCGTCACGGCCGTAGGCCAGTTTCATCAGCTTGTCGCGCATCTCCGGGCTACAGCACGAGCCCCGCCTGTCGGCGCACGGACAGTCTTCCTTCGCCGGATCCTCGCACTCCCCGCCGAGCATGCTCTTCATGGCCTTCTTGAGCTTGTGCTTATGTTCTTTGGGCGGAGCTTTCCCACAGAGGCGATCGAGGGCGTCGCAGAACTGTTTTTCGATCGCCTTCTTCGCGTCTGCACAGCTTTCGCTCATGCCCTTCGTCTTGCAGGTCTCCTTTTTCTGCTCGCGCGACTGGCAGACCGCGGCTGTCTGCAGCACGGCCTTCACCGCCTCGTACCGGACCTGCTCATCGGGGTCGTCCATGGCGGCCATGAGCGCGGGCATCACTTCGGGATGCTCCGGCGTGCACCCGAGGCCGGCAAGGAATTTGATGGCGGCCTTTTTCTTGCAGATCTCGTGCTTGGCGGCCTTGGCCTTGGCGGCAGCCTGGATCGCCGGGTTCTCGGACTGCTGTGCAGCTGCATTCATGCCGAAGGGATTGGGCACACCGAGAAAGCTCCAGACAGTCATCGGCGTGCCGGTGGTCTGGGCATGTGCCGGCGGCGGGAAGAGCATCGCCTGCAAAAGCGCGATGGCCAGCCCCGCCACGCATGCGCGGGTGCGCATGGAGGGCGTCGTCCGGCCGCGGTGGCGCAGACATGCTGGCAATCTCATTCGATGAATGTCCCCCTCGCCGCCGCAGCATCGGCCCCGCAACGCGTTTGCCGGACCGACCACCGTGCCGCTCCCATCAACATCGTCAGGAACAGCAGGCCTCATGCCCGCACCGCGTGGCCGGAGCGGTTGCAGCCAACGTCGCGATTGTCCGTCGCACAGCGGTGGCAATGAATGTGCCGGTCGTGCCGGCGGAAATCGACGCCTGGAACACGGGGCCTGTCCCCAGCGGCTCCTTCAGCGGCTCATTCCGCGGCTACTTCAGTTCCAACGTCACGCTGGCCGCGGGAGCGGGGGCCGCCTCGACCGTGACCGGTGTCGGCTCCGCCTTCCGCATCCGGTTTCGGACCGCCGCCTTCACCGAGGCCTTATATTCACCCGGCTCCAGATCGTCGAACCGAAACACCCCGCCCTGGCGGGTTCGTGCCGTCCGATCGCCACCGGGGCCGCTGAGCACAACCGGCAGATCGGGTTCACCCCGGCCGGAGAGCATGACCTTGCCGGTGAGGGAATTCAGCTTGCTGGCCGGTTCGGCCCCCACCGACAGCCAGATTCGCGCCGGCGGATCGGAAAGCCCGACATTGTCGGTGGCCCGCACCAGCACAGGCAACCGCACACCAAACGGAAGTTTCGCCGAGTCGATCCGCAGTTCGTAGTTGGTGCCGCCGAGCCAGACGGCCGGCTGCCACTCCTTCGGCGTGCCCTTGCCCTCGGCATCGATCGCCCACTCGACAGACTTCAGCCCGGAGACGCCGGGTCGGCGGCGTTCGGGCGGGATGAGGTAGCCGTCGGACGAATCGTCGGAAGCCTGGATCGGCACCACGATCGGCTGGCCCACGGTGGCCTGTACATCTGGCGGCACATCGACGACCGGCGGTTGCCCGTCGAACACTAGCATCCGCGAATCGACGATGGGCGATTGCAGACCAGCGATCGCGAGCCGGGCCTCGGCCGACACATCGACGTTGGCGAAGCCCTCGCCGGAGGCGGCGATCGTCCAATCGTCAACGATGGTCTTGATCGCCAGCGAGGCCCCCGCCACTGGCGGCTCGAGCATGAACGTCACCTGCCGGTCGTGGGCTGCGGTCCAGACGGTGCGTTCCTCGCCGCGATCAGCCAGACCACCGCCAATCTGTCGCAACACGATGGCGACGGAACCACCGACCTTCTCACCGGCCAGGAAGGTGTCGGCGGGGGCATCGACGGCCAGCCGCATCGGCACCGCGGCGACCGGTGCCTTGAGCAAGGTCGTGCCGGCCGTGGGCGCGAGGATGTGGATCTGACGCCAGTCGTACTGAGGCCCCTGTGGCTGCATGTCTGCCGCTGATGAACAG
>JBILKZ010000237.1:0-3868 GCA_044376405.1 Pirellulales bacterium | reverse complement strand
AGGACAGGTCGCTCGGTCGTGACAATAGCAGCGGCCGGACTTGAACCGGCGACACCCGGCTTATGAAGCCGGTGCTCTAACCAACTGAGCTACGCTGCCACACACGGTCAGCCGCCCGAGGGGCGATGACCGTCGTTGCGGAAAATATAACCCGTCGATCGCGGGCCGTCAGCCGAGGGCCCGGGAAACCGCAGAAATGCCGTGTGCACAGGCTGCTTCCCCTGCAAAGCGGATCGAATTCGCGGAGCCACATTGCAGCGATGCCGGGAGCGGGCCGTGGTCGGGCAGACAGCAGCCGGCGTCGAGGGTGGGGGCGCTTTGCCTTTTCCATGAAAGCCCGACGCGCCAGTGAGGGAATCCGGGCCGGATTTCCGGGTGGATCGCGTTTTCCCTTGCTTGCGCTGCGGGCTTGGATGGAGCATTTCAAATGTTCATCGCGCAGCCGCGATCCAGAAAAGCAAAACGGCCCGGGGGGCACTCGCCTCCCCGGGCCGCATAAGCATTCAGGAGATCGCCATCACGGTCGGGTCGTGGCCGTGATGGCCCTCAGGCTAGTCGGCCATCGAGCAGGCAGCCTCGACGATCGCGTCGATCTTCTCGTCGGAGAGTTGCCCCTTGGCCAGCGCGTGGTTAGCCGTCACCTTGCCACCCTTGAAGCAGACGACCGTCAGGTCGGCGTCGGGCGCGATCTTGTAGTCGGCCGGGCCGTTGGCCGAATCCTGGGGCACCACGAACGCGATCCGCTCGATGCCTTGCTGCTTCACGAAATCAGCCGTGTCTTTCTTCAGCGACTCGGCGTCGGTGCCGAGCATGTTCACGAAGCCCGTCAGCTTGGCGCTGGCGTGCTCTTCGATCTCCTCGTCGAGCTTCTTGAGGAGCTTGCCCAGCTTCTCGTCGGCTGTCCGGGCGAACACCATCACCACCGGCCGCGAACCCATCTTGCAGCGGTAGCAGAGCGTCTTGCCATCGGGCACGCCGTCCAAGGGGTTGCCAGTGACCTTCGTCACCGTCATCGCCCCGACGGACTCACCCACTTGATACCCGCTCGTAACCTCGGCCGAGGCCGTCCCCGTCATGATCGTCGCCGCGATGATGCCGATCGCCGCCACCGTCGAAATCCATGCTGCACGCATTGATGAAAACTCCTCGAAGTCCAGCTGCCAAGCCGCTTGGGCCACGCACGATGCGCCGCCACACGCTGCTTGCGACCCTCATCCTATCGCGGGTACCATTCAAGCGGCAACTTTTAGGCCGGATGACGGGGATTGTGTCTCCACGGAGCGTTCCATGGGCAGAGTGAAAACAGGCGGCGGCTGGCGGGCAGTGCTCTACACCTTCAAGAAGGCCCGCGAAGCCGGCGGGCTGTGGGCCCTCTGGAAGGCGATGCGGTCGAAGAATGCCTGCAAGACCTGCGCGGTCGGCATGGGCGGCCAGTCCGGCGGCATGGTCAACGAGGCGGGCCACTTCCCCGAGGTCTGCAAGAAGTCGTTCCAGGCGATGGTCGCCGACATGCAGGGGGCGGTGAAGCCGACGTTCTTCGAGACCTACTCGGTGCCCCAGCTGCGGATGTTCACGCCCTATCAGATGGAGCACTCCGGCCGGCTCGTCCAGCCGGTGGTGCTCGAGAAGGGGTCGCAGCACTACCGGCCGATCGACTGGGCCGACGCCATGGAGCGGATCGCCAGGAAGCTGCGGGCCACGCAGCCTGATGAGACCTTCTTCTACTTCAGCGGCCGCTCGAGCAACGAGGCGGGCTTCCTGCTGCAGCTCTTCGCGCGGCTCTACGGCACGAACCACGTCAACAACTGCAGCTTCTACTGCCACCAGGCCAGCGGCGTGGGGCTCACGAGCGTGATCGGCAGCGGTGCCGGCACCGTCAAACTCGACGATATGGAACGCTCCGACATGGTCTTCCTGCTCGGCGGCAACCCGGCCAGCAACCATCCGCGGCTGATGCGGACGCTGATGATGGTCCGCCGTCGCGGCGGGAAGGTGGTGTCGATCAATCCGATCATCGAGACCGGCACCGTGAACTTCTCCGTGCCGAGCGATCCATGGGCGCTCTTCTTTGGCGCCGAGATCGCGAGCACCAACGTGCAGCCGCATGTGGGCGGCGACCTCGCCCTGCTCTATGGCATGATGAAGCGGCTGCTGGAACTGCACCGCGCCGACCTCAAACACGCCAGCCCGCGGCAGGCCGGCTCTCAGCAGGCCGATCCGATCGTCGACGAGGAGTTTCTCACCCAGCACTGCGTCGGCTGGCCCGAACTGGCTGCACGGCTCGAGAGCCTTTCATGGGACGAGATCGTGGAGAAGTCGGGCGTGTCGAAGGCCCAGATCGACGACATCACGGCGCAGTATGCCGCCTCGAAGCGGGCGATCTTCGCCTGGACCATGGGCGTGACTCACCAGCTCCACGGCGCCGCCACGGTGCAGGCGATCGCGCAACTCGCGCTCATGCGACGCATGGTCGGCAAGCCCGGCGCCGGCCTCCAGCCGATTCGCGGTCATTCCAACATCCAGGGCATGGGCACCGTCGGCGTCACGCCCACGCTGAAGAAAGCGATCTTCGATCGGCTGGAAAGCCACTACGGCGTGAAGCTGCCGACGACCAAGGGCTATGACACGCTCGAATGCCTCGACGCGGCCGACGAGGGAAAGATGCGGTTCGCCCTTTGCCTCGGCGGCAACCTCTACGGCGCCAGTCCGGAGGCGAGCTATGCCAAACGGGCGATGGAGAAGATCGACACGGTCGTCTACATGAGCACGTCGCTCAACACCGGCCATGCCTGGGGCACGGGGGCCGAGGAGACGATCATCCTGCCGGTGCTCGCGCGAGACGAGGAGCCGGAGCCCTCCACGCAGGAGAGCATGTTCAGCTACATCCGCCTCTCCGACGGCGGTAAGCCCCGGCACGTGGGGCCGCGGAGCGAGGTGGAGATCATCGCCGATATGGCCCTGCGGGTGTGTGGCGACGCCCCGTCGGCCGGCGGCACCAGTCCGGTGAACTGGCGGGAGATGTCGCACACGAGCACGATCCGGCAGGCGATCGCGAAGATCGTGCCGGGGCTCGAGGAGATCGCGGCGATCGACCGCACGAAGAAGGAGTTTTCGATCCCGGGGCGGGCGATCGACAAACCGTCGTTTTCCACGGCCGACGGCAAGGCCCACCTCTTCGTGCACGATCTTCCCGCTGTGCCGGACGGCATGCAGTTGATGACGATCCGCAGCGAGGGGCAGTTCAACACGGTGGTCTACGAGGAAGATGATCTCTACCGCAATCAGACGCGGCGAGACATCGTGCTCATGCACCCCGACGACATCCGCCGGCTGGGGCTCACGGCCGGTGGCACATGCCGGATCGCCAGCAGCGTGGGGGAGATGCGGGGGCAGATCGTGTCGGCCTTCGACCAGATCAGGACGGGCAACGTGGCGATGTATTACCCGGAGAGCAACGTGCTCGTGCCGAAGGCGGCCGATCCGCTCTCGCGCACGCCGGCCTACAAGCGGATCGCCGTCACGGTGGGGTCCGATGCCGACGTGGTGCCGATCGCGAAGCCGACGCCGGAAGTCGTGGGGGCGGGCACACCACGCGACAAGATGAACGCCTGCGCGGGGTGATGCTGCAAAGCCGATCCCGTCGCTGGCGCTCAGGGCTTGTATGAACCCATACAAGCCCCCGGCGCGAGCCGGGGGATGTGTTGCACGGGGCGGTGCGGAACTCCGTCCGATACAAGCCCCCGGCGCGAGCCGGGGGATGTTGGTGCACGGGCGGTGCGGAACTCCGTCCGATACAAGCCCCCGGCGCGAGCCGGGGGATGTTGGTGCACGGGCGGTGCGGAACTCCGTCCGATACAAGCCCCCGGCG
>JBILKZ010000297.1:0-3883 GCA_044376405.1 Pirellulales bacterium | reverse complement strand
GAGCACGATTACGGCTACCCGCAGCACGATCATCTCCACTGCACTTCGTGCGAGAAGCTGATCGAATTCTCCAGCGACGATCTGGCGAAGATCTGCGACGCGGTGGCGGTCCAGCATCAGTTCCGCGCCCGCAGCCATCGACTGATCATCTCCGGCCTCTGCGCCGACTGCCGCAGCAACCGCAGCAAGTCGCGGCATCAAGACCGGGTGTGAGCGAGCGACCACCGGCCGGTGATCTGCCGGGTGGCGTCACGTCGGGGGATCGATACCGATCGACACGGTGGCCCGGGTGAGGGACGTCGTCTGACCGTCCCAGGCCCGCAGTGTGAAGGCGTTGATGACGCCGGTCACTCCCGCCGGCGGAGTCCAGCGAATCTTCTGGCCTGCGGCGAGGAGCCGCTGTGCGGGCGGCGTGTTGGCGTTGAGGACGAGATTCACCCAACGGACGCCGGTCCACCGCTGCACCACGCCGCGGCTGACCGACTCGATGCGGAAGGCGATCGCCGCCGAATCGACGTCGGCTGCCGACGACCTCTCGCGGAGCATGTCGTAGGAAATCTCGAACGGAGTGTTCCTCGCCGCGCCCGCGAACGCCACCTTCGCGGCGATCGTCGGCGCGTCGTTGACGGGCGTCACCCGGATCGGCCGGGTGAGGGAGACCGTCGTCGTGGCGTCGTTCGCCGAGAGGGAGAGCGTCTGCTCGACGGTGCTGTCGAGCGGTGCCAGATAGCGGATGCGGCCGAGGGTGGCGAAGTAGGCGGCCACGGCGGCCGGCGCCCCGGTGAATGTTCGAGCCGCCCCGACCGACGCAACGCGGACTCTTGCCGTGCTCGCGGCCGAGATCGTGCCGGCCGTCGCCGACAGCGTGACCGTCACCGTGCCGGAGTCGCGGTCGGAGACGACGGCGATCGCGGCGGGCCAGACGAGGCTGCCGACCACATCCTCGCGGACCGCGAATGCGACCGGCGCCTTCAGCACCGGGACGTCGTCCACCGGGGTGATCGTGATCAGCACGAACTCCGTGCTCGACAGCCGTCGGGTGATCGGGCCTTCGGCGACCGTCACCGAGAGCTGCCGGAGGCCCGAGACGTTCGCCGCGGGGCTGTAGGTGATCCGGGCCGGATCAGCGGTGAAGAAGGCGTTCAGGCTGGCGAGCGTGCCGGTGAACGTGCGGGCGGTGGGCGTGCCGCCGACCACGACGCCTCCGCCGCTGGCTGCGGCCAACGACCCGTCGGTGATCCGCAGCGTGACGGTCATCACCGTCGCTGCCGGAGAATCGGCATCGGTGAATGGAGTGCCCTTGAACTCGAGCGGCCCAGGGGTGTCCTCGGTGAAGCGGAAGCCGCTGGGGGCGGTGATCCGGGGCGGCGTCCGCGCCTCGGCGGCGTCGAGCACGTTGACACGCACGTCGAGTGTCGCCGAGCGGACGGGCGTGCCCGCATCGGTGGCCAGCACCCGGAAGAAATAGGCGTTCTTCGTCTCGAAGTTGGCCGGGGCCTTCAGCCGCACCTGACCGCTCGTGGCATCGATCGTGACCAGGTCCGCGTCGTCGCCCAGAGCGGGGACGAGCGAGTAGGTGAGCACGTTGCCCGGAGACGCATCGGCGTCGGTGGCCACCGCTGTGTAGGCGACGGTGGTCACGGGGGCGTTTTCGGTGATGGCGCCGGTAAAGCCGCCGCCGAAGACGGGGGTGAAGTCGTTGTTGACCGCCTGGATCGTGGCGAAGTTGCGGGCGGACTCGACGTTCGGCGTGCCGCCGCCGGCTACGGCCGCGATGATTTCCGCGGTGGCGTCGAAGTACGTCAGCGAGTTGGCACCTCCGCCGCCATCGAGCGTGCCCGGGAACGTCACGGCCGGCCCGGTCATCTCGAAGGCATCGGCGGCCCCGCCGCCGACCACTTCCTCGATCGCCGAGCCGGCGTGGATCGCGAGGTCACCGGCCCCTGTCGTGGCCGTCACGCTCCCGAGCCGCACCACGAGCGGCACCGTGACGGCCGCGAAGTCCATCGTGTCACGGCCTTCGAGCGGGGACTCGTGGACGGTATCGACGCCGAACAGATCGGCAAACAGATAACGGTCATCGCCCGCGCCACCCCGCAGGGTGTCGAGCCCCGCCCCGCCCGCCAGGCGATCCGCCCCGAAGCCGCCCAGGAGCGTGTCGGCCCCAACGCCGCCGTCGAGCCGGTCGTCCTGCGGCGATCCTTCGAGCCGATCGCTGCCGTCGCCCCCCTCGAACCAGACCGGTAGACCGCCGGCCACGAGTCGGTCGTCCCGCGTGCCGCCGATCACGTGCCGCAGATTGACGATGCCGCCGGTGCCCGTGGCGGCGCCGACGAAGGTCGCGTCGAGGCCGCCCGTGTAATCCACCACCACGCCGCTCGTCCAGTCCGAGTAGTCGAGGGCGTCGAGGTCGGCGAATGACGCGCCGGGGATCCCGCCGCCGTCGAGCCTGCCCGGGAAGGTCGCCCCGTCGGCGATCCGGAAGGTGTCGGTCAGGCTCGTGCCGACCACGCGATCGATGCCAGCGGCGAGCAGGACGGTGACGCGGCCGACGCCGTCGTCGGCCACGATCCGGGCGCCCACGTCGAACGTGATCCCACGGGTGCCGGTCGTGAAGAGGAGCTGGTCGAAGCCCTGGCCGGCGAGTTCGACCACGGTATCGATATGGCCGTCCTCGGCGAATCGATAGACGTCGTCATCCTCGTTGCCCGCGAGGGCATTGGTGCCACCACCGCCCTGGAGCGTGTCGCGGCCCGCGTTGCCGACGAGGATATCGTTGTCGGCACCGCCGTGAAGGTCGTCATCGCCGCCGCGGCCGACGAGGGTGTCGATGCCCGCTTCACCGTCCAGCCGATTGGCGACGTCGTCGCCCGAGAGCGAGTCGCCGCCGCTGCCGCCGATCACGTTCTCGACGCCGTCGATGCCAGCTAGACTTGTCGCCGTGCCGTCACCGAGGTCGACCGTGACGCCGGCCGCCCAAGCCCCCCAGCCTCCGCGAGGGTCGGTGTAGGCGAGCGTGTCGCTGCCCGCGGCGGCGTCGATGGCCGCGACGGAGATCGTGCCGTCGCGGAGGACGATCTCGTCGTCGCCGCCGCCGAGGAGCACGGCCTCGATGCCATCGTTGGCAAACGTGGCGACGAGCGTTGCACCGGACGTCTGAATCGCCGTGCCGTCGGCCGCACTGCCGATGCGGACGAATAGCCGGGCCGTGCCGACTGCCGACATGTCGACCGAGTCGGTGCCGCCGCCCGCCGCCTCGACGATCGTGTTCGTGCCCGTGGCGGCGAGGATGTAGGTGTCGTCGTCGGCACCGCCGACGACCTGGTTCGTGCCGGTGCCGGGCAGGAGCGTGTCGTCGCCCGCGTTGCCCGTGAGCGAGTCGTTGCCGTCGCCGCCGTCGATCCAGTCGGCGGCTGTGCCGCCCACGAGCGTGTCGTGGCCACCGCGGCCGCGGATCACGGTGCGGCCGGAGAAGGTGCCGGCGAGAATCACGTTGTCACTGGCGCCGCCGGCCAGGATCGCAATCTCGAAGCCGACCGCGTCGTCGAAGCGGTAGGCCAGGAGCGTCGTGTCGTTGAGGGCGACGCTGGCCAGGTCGGCGTCGAGCAGCAGCGTGTCGGTGCCTGCACCGCCGTCGTAGAGATCCTTGGCCGTTCCCGTCGGCACGACGGCGAACTCGCCGCCCCGGGTGACGTCGATGACGACGATCGTGTCGTCGCCGGCGCCGCCGGCCGCCTTGTCGCCCTTCGTGTCGCCGCCGCTTCCGGGAACGAGCAAGTCGGCGCCGTCGCCGCCGTCGAGGTCGTCGGGATCGGCGCCGCCGAAGAGCAGGTCGCCGCCGGCGAAGCCGCGGATTGTGTCCTCGCCGTCGTGTCCGTAGGCG
>JBILKZ010000236.1:0-3900 GCA_044376405.1 Pirellulales bacterium | reverse complement strand
CGAACGATGCTGGGAACCGGCGCGGCGGTCGGCGGTCTCGATGCGATGGAACTCGATCTCGATTCGATCGTGGGACTCTCGTCGCCCTCCGTCGCTGCACCATCAGCAGCAGCCAAATCGGGCCAGCCTGCCGACTCTGCCATCATCGGCCCATCCGGCTCCGGCACCTTCAACGTCGAACTCTCCGGCGTTGATATCGGCTCCCAGCCCAGCAATGCCGCCGGCTCGAATGCAACCGGCTCGCTGGTGCTGGGTTCTGGCGCGTTGGGTTCTGGAGCGTTGGGCTCTGCCGCGGTGGGTTCTGGCGTCGACCTCGGCGGCCTTTCCGGCTCGCTGATCAACGCTGGGGCCGCTCTGTCAGGTGCGCTCGACAGCGGACTGTCGCTCGAGGACGACGACGCAGCGGTCTCGGGCATCGACCTGGGGTCGCTCGATGAGTCGCAGGTGGCCGAGGATGGCGCCACCGCCCTGGCGGGCGACGAGTTCGAACTGGGGGGTCTCACCGGCGATGACGACAGCGCCTCCGTGGTGGCAGTAGAGCCCGAGTCGGGTGATTCGAGCTTTTTTGCGACAGCGGGGGGAGATAGCTCCGAGTTCACCGGCGACATTCCACTGGGGGCGGACGCTGCCGCCGACATGGGCGATCTCACGCCCGGCGAGGTCGTCCCAGACACGAAGTTCAGCGTCTGGCAGATCTGCGGTCTGGTGTGCTGTGCCCTCCTGTTGCTGACCGGCGGCTTCGTGATGTTCGACCTGATGCGGACGATCGGCAGCCCGGATGACCTCAGCCTGTCCAGCCCCCTTCTGAATCCGCTCGCCTCGGTCTTTGGCTGGCGATAACAGGCCCTGGAATCCCCGACAACGGACCATCGTGCTACCATAAAGGCATGAAGTCCTCACTGCGCTGCTCCATCGTCTGCGCGATCGTCGCCGGCCTGACGACCTCCTGCCGCCCCGCCGCCGACATTCAGCCGAACGATCTGCGAACCTACACGGTCCCCCGGCAGGCCAGCCCGCCGCCGACCGCGGCGGCCACATCCCCGGGTTTCCCGACCGACGCGATGCAGGCCGCGTCCACCGGTGGCCCCGCGCTCGAGTACGACCTGCCCGAAGGCTGGACTGACTTGGGTGCCAGCGGCATGCGTCTCACCACGCTGCGGACCAGCCCCGGCGACGCGGCAGACGCGGGCGAGATCACGATCATCCCCGCATCCGGCACGCTGGAGGGCAACGCCGCCCGCTGGCAGGAACAACTCACACCGGGCGGGAGCCCAGATCGCGTCTCCCGCGCCATCGACGAGGGAGAGAAGATCGCAGTCAACGGCGTGGAGAGCACCATCCTTCTTTTGCTTGACGACGCGGAGGAGAACCAGCAGGCGATTCTGGCCGCCATGATCCCGCTCGATGCCTCGACGTCGCTGTTCGTCAAATTCAAGGGGCCAGCCACCGTAGCCCGTACGATTCGTGAACCCTTCAACGCATTCGTCCGCTCGATCCGCTGGAAGTGACTCGAGCCACACCACCGCACGGACCCACCCATCATGGCCACAGGCAGTTTCCCCTCGCACGGATTCGCCCCGGCGACGAGTTCCGCAGTCCGCTCCTCCCGCCGCACGGAAGCCTCGGCGGCCTGGCAGGGTCTGCGGGCGGCCGGATCGCTCAAGGTCACGGTGGTGATGTTTCTCGCCGGCATCTTCCTGCTCTTCGTTGGCACGCTCGCGCAGGACGAGAAGAACCTGCCGGAAGTGAAGCAGGAGTATTTCAACAGCTGGATCGCGCAGGTGCCGCTCTCCGACTTCTTCCCCGTGACGATCTTCGGACCCTCGAAGCTCACCGGCTGGTTTCCCTTTCCGGGCGGTGCCACGATCGGGCTGGTGCTCCTCGTCAACCTGATTGCGGCAAAGCTCACCCGATTTCACGTGCACGCCACAGGTGCCCGGCTTCTGGCCGGCTCCGCCGTGTCGCTCGTCGGCGGTCTGTTGACCCTGCTGGTGATCCTGAGCGGCCACTATGCCGATGGCCTGCAGGGACGTCCGCCCGTTGACTACGCGACCGTGTGGCGGCTCGTCCAGGCGTCGGCCGTGACGCTGACCGCAGGGCTGCTCTGGGCGGCGGTCGCCGGCCGAGACCTCAGCCGACTGCTCAGGATCGTGCTCTGGCTGGCCACGGCAGCCACAGGGTCGTTGGCGGTGATCAGCATCTTCGGGGGCGAGGGCTGGCGGATGAGCGAGCCGGGCCTGCGGATCATGTGGCAACTGATTCAGTCGAGCGTGGCATCCCTCATCCTGCTGGCGGGGATGGTGATGGTGTTCGGCAGCCGCGGCGGCAACGTGCTGATCCACCTCGGGGTTGGGCTGCTCATGCTCGGGCAGTTTGCCTTCGGCGACCGCCAGATCGAGGAACGCATGGCGCTCGTCGAGGGACAGTCGAGCAACATGGCCCTTCGCACCGACGAAACCGAACTGGCCGTGATCCGGCCCGACGACGATGCGAACGACCGCGTGACGGTGATCTCAGGACGGTTGATGCGGGCCCGGTCCGGCGGCAAGCCGATCGTCGCCGACGACCTGCCGTTCGACGTGCGGGTGCTCTCCTACTTTCCGAATTCGAGTGTCATCCGCGTGGGGCCGGTCGCGCCGAATCAGGCGACCACGGGAATCGGAAAGAGCTGGTTGGCGATGGACAAGGCCCCGGAAGGCGGCACGAGTTCCCGCCCGAACATCGCATCGGCCTACGTGCAGATCCACAACCGCGCGACCGGCGCCGACCTCGGCACGTTTCTGATCAGCCAGTTCATGAACGATCAGGCGCAGCTCTTCATGGGCGCCGGCGGGGATGAAGTCGACACGATCGATGTGGACGGCACGCCGTACCGGCTGCAACTGCGGTATCGTCGGCAATACAAGCCCTACTCGGTCACGCTCACCGATGTGCGGCGAATCAACTACGGCGCCAGTGAAACGCCCCGCGACTTCTCCTCGTATGTCACGTTCACCGACACGGCCACGAAGGCACAGCAGGACGGCCGCATCTGGATGAACAACCCCGTGCGGTACCGCGGCGAGACCTTCTACCAGAGCCAGTATTCACAGGTCGATCTTCCCAACGGCCAGCGTGGCGAGATGACCGGTCTGCAGGTCGTCGAGAATGCCGGCTGGCTGATCCCCTACGTCGCCTGCGTGCTCGCCCTGTGGGGCATGCTCGCCCACTTTGGCGGCACGTTTCTGCGGTTTGCCGACCGCTACGACCGCGGCCTGCCAGGGTCTCGCCCAGCGGACGACGGCCAACCGACGGCGAGCCGCAATCAGCGGCGGGCGACCCTCCGTGCCGAGGGACGGACGGCGGCGACCGCCGCCGCGGGCAACCGCCCGGCGACGACGGCCGTGGATCTGATCATGCCGCTACTCGCGCTCGCAGTCGTGGGATTGTTCTCCTTGATGGCCACCTACGATCGATCGGCGAGCAAGGGAGGCCATGATTGGCGTACAGCGGCAGCGATGCCGATGCTCCACGAAGGCCGCATCAAGCCGCTCGACACCGTGGCCCGCAACACGCTCCAGCTCCTCGGCAACCGCACGAGCGTGATCATGCCGAAAGCGGGGGAGGCCCCGAAGGGTGTGCCTGCCGACCTGCCCGTCGGCACGTTGTCGGCAACGGAGTGGATGCTCGGCATGATGGCCGGAGCCGACTGGGTCGAACACGCGCCAGTGTTTCGTATCGACGCCAAGGAGGTCACCGACCTGTTCGATCTGCCCCGTCGCAAGGGGCATCGCTTCAGCCATGCCGAACTGGAGGCCGGCCTGCCGAAGCTTCGTAAGCAGTTGGAATCGATGCGGGACGTGCCGCCCGAGCAGTTCAGCTTCACGCAGAAGAAATTCTCCGAGATCAATCAGAAGCTGA
>JBILKZ010000122.1:0-12035 GCA_044376405.1 Pirellulales bacterium | reverse complement strand
TCGTCGTTCCAGCCGGCCCGGTGTTGCCAGCGACGTCAGTTGCTACGCCCGAGACATTGATCGTGCCGTCGCCGAGGGTGACGAGATCACCTGCGACGAGCACGACGGCCTGTGCGGCGCCGGTTCCCGTGACGGTCTTCGTGACGGAGTTGGCACCGCGAGAGAAGGTGACGGCGATGGAGCTGCCAGATTCACCGGTGACTGTGACGACGCCGGAGTCCTGCGTGGCCTCGGCCGCCGAGGCAACGTTCGCCACACCGGTGCCCAGAGCGAGCACCGGAGCGACCGGCGCCGTCTGATCCACGACCCACTGGATCGAGTTCGACACGGCGCTGCTGGCAAAACCGTTGAGCAGTTGGCGAACCTCGACCGCACCGGCGGCATACGTGCCGGCCGGCAGTGTGAAGGTGCTGCCAACGCCGGCTGTCCAGGTGTTGCCGCCGTTGATGCTCGACTCCCACGTGGCTCCCACGAAGAGCCCGGCGACCGTGACGGAAGGGATGTTGGTGATGCCGTCGGAGACGCTGCTGCCGGTATCTGCGGCCAGTGCCAGCGTGGGCGGCGGCAGCGGCATCGCCGGAGCCGATTCCGCCGAATAGTCACCGTTGCCGATACCGTTGACGGCCCGCACGCGGAACACATACGCGGTCCCATTGCTGAGCCCCGTCACCGTGGTCGACGTGGCAAGCCCGACCGGGATCGAAGTCCACGAGACACCGGCGAACGTCCTGTATTCGACTTCATACTGCACAAGCGGCGAGTTGTTGGCCAGGGAGGCATCCCACGAAACGGCCACCGTCGCATCGCCAGCCGTGGCGACCACGTTCGCCGGCACGCTGGGTACGTCGGAAAGCGTGATCGCGAACGACGTCGTGCCATCAAACTTGTTGGGCAACAACGTGTTGTTGGCCAGATCCGTGAGCTTTCCAGCGACGCCCGGCTCGCTCGCCTGCGTCGTTGCCGTCAGCACGTAGTCACCCGTGGAGAAGACGGCGGCGGCCTCGAACACCACTCGGTTATTGTTTTCGAAGTAGCGGAACAGGTAGTCCGTGCCCTCGACGAGTGGAATGCCGTTACGGGTCAGCGTGAACGCGTCCTTGGTAACCGTTGCCCTGTCCATGCCGACACCGGAATCATTGAGCTGGAGCACGAGCGACGTGACACTGCGGGCCGCTTCCTTCACGAGGCCGATCGCGTCGGCCGACGGATTCGTGTCGCTCGTGCCGTTGTCGAGCGGATCGAGCAACAACAGCATCGGCTGTGTGAAGTCGACCCGATCGATGGCGCCACGGTCCTTGAAGACATTGCTGCCGAGGCCGGGCTGGCTCGCCTGATTCGGATCGTCGTCGCGGAGCTGGCCAAACAGATCGCGCTCCGGCGCGATGAGCGGCGAGTCCGGAATGCCCAGAGGCGTCTTCACAGCCGTAAACGCGGGGCGGTCGGCGAGGGAATTCAGACCGCTATCGATCGCCTGCGAACCCGAACGCAGATAGTAGTTGCCCGTGGCGGCGTTGACAAAGGGATCAGCGGCGAGCTCGATCGCCTGGCTCTCGGTGGTACCGGAGGCGTGCGTCGCGGTGTTCCAGTACGCCGATGTACCGACGATCGTGTTGGGGCTGCTCGAGGGGTCGACCGTGATGCCGGTGGACAGGTTGGCGAACAGGTTGTTGAGCAGCGTGGGGCCGGCGTTCTCGTTCACGACGATGCCGGTGCCTGTTGCCGCTGTGCCACCGACGATCGTGTTGTTCGTGATCCGGCCGAAGGGTACGGCGGCCGTCGGAACGGCTCCCGTGTTCGACTCGCCGCTGAAGAGGATGCCGGCCGTGCCGCTCGCAGCCAGCACGTTGTTCGTCACGACGACGCCCGGCACGAGCCGCGCCGAATTCGGGGCGGCCGTCGCGAGCACGGCGCCGGGATTCGGGGCGTTTGTCGCCCCGTCGCGGGCCGCATCGATGCTGATTCCGTAGGTGCCGGCATTCGAGATCAGATTGCTCTCGATGATGAACTGCCCCTGCTCCCGCAGGTGGTTCGCGTCTCCGAGCAGACCGTTGGCGACCGTCAGGTTGGCGTTGGTGTCGACGGTTGCCCCGACGACGACGTCGCTCTTGATCTTGGAAGGCTGAGAGCCGTAT
The DNA here is from genome assembly GCA_044376405.1 of Pirellulales bacterium. GTDB lineage: Bacteria > Planctomycetota > Planctomycetia > Pirellulales > UBA1268 > CAMCQY01. Next base: position 9,903 of record JBILKZ010000122.1, on the reverse strand, counting down.
TCCGTGCCTCGCCGAATTTCGAGCTGGTACTGGCCCTGCAGATTCTGGAAGGGCACCTTGTCGGAGACCACTGCCAGCGGCGTGGCGAAGAAATCGGTCTGGCTGGCGGCGGCACCGGTCACCATCTCGCCGCGCTCGGCGAAGCCGACGATAAAATCGTCGACGTAGAAGCCCTCGTAGTTGTTCCGCTGGCCGCGTTGCGCGCTCGTCAGATCACCAGTCGCGTTCGCGACGCCGTTGATCTGGTTGATGAGATCGCCGTTTGCATTCTGCTGGGTGGCGTCGAACGCCCCGGCGGTGCTGAAATCGATCCGCAGCCGCAGGTCGGCCTCTCCTGCGAACCGGCCCAGGTCAACGCGGGCCTGCCGCCACGTGCCGTCGCGGTAGAGCGGCTGCACGTATTGGTTCGAGAGAAACGTGGCGTCGGCTGAGGCTGAAAGCGTTGTCGGGAGTTCTGAATCGTCCGTGTCGATCGTCGATCTCGTGGGATTGTTCGTAGCCAGCAGTTGCCAGGTGACACCACCGTCCTCTGAAACAAACACCCGCGCGCTGTCTCGCATCGTCTCGCTGTCACCCGAAGCCGAGGCGGCCGGGTCGGACTGCAGGAAGTAATTGAAATAGAGCGTGGGCTTGTCGGCGAAGGTGCGGCCGGCCAGGCTGAATGAGTTTGTCGTCAGGCTGCCGTAGGCCCCACCCGGCATGTTGTAGGTGTTTGGCAGCGCTGCGTTGGAGGAGAGCGACGGCTGCCAAGTGGGGCTCACCACGCCATACTGCCCGACCGTGCCCCACGTCGAGTAGGGAGCTTTCGTGCCACCGTCTTGCTCGAAGCCGAAATAGAAGCTCGCGCCGCCGGCGGCCTCCGTACTCTCTTCCCCGCCGTACGTCCGCTGCTGTGCCCCGTCGCGGGTGTTGTCGCCGACACCGAGCGTGGCGTTGATGCCGTGGCCCGCGTCGCCGGCCCGCTTCAGGGTCGGGTGCCAGAGGTTCACGTCGAGCGGCGAGAACGCGAGACCGGTGGCGCCAGTCGCCCCGGTGGCGATGCTCGTCGACTCGGCCGAGCCGTTGCCGTCGCCGTCGAAGAGCGTCTGCAGAGTGCCCGCTGTGTTGAACGCCCGCAGCGTGCCGGTCGAGTCGATCACGAACAGGGTATTCGCGAGGGTGCCGCCGTAGAGGTTCTGCGGCCCGAGCGTGAGCCCGGAGAAGGAAACGGCGGCGCCAAGGTCGTCGAGGAACGGATCGGCCACGAGCGGCGTCGACGGGTCGAAGTCGATGAGTGTCGCGACACCGGTGCCTGTGTTGATCGTGAAGAAATAGCCGTTGGAATCGACACCGTAGAGCTGGCCGTTGACAAAAGCCATCCCGGTGACGGTGCCGAGGACGCCTTCGGGAACGCCGCCGACGTCGATCACGTTGCCCTTACGGCCAAAGGGCTGCCCCTGCACAAAGGCGGCCGAGCCGCTCGCGGGATTGGCCTGATAGAGCCGGGACGAAGACACCGCCGGATCCCGAACCGAGTAGTAGAGCGTGCTCTGGGAAGGATTCGCGACCGCCCAGTTCCAGGCCATCGCATCAACCTGGTCGGTGGTCAGGGCCTCGAGCGAGCCGGTGAAGGTGTAGGTCACCGTGCTCACGACCGCGCTCGAGTTGACGACGGGGGCGCTCCAGGTAACCGTCAGCTGGGAGTTGATGTCGTCGACGCGACCGCTGACTGGCGACGGAAATGGCGCACCCGGGAAGTTCACCGGGGTGAAGGCGAGGTTGCCGTTCGCATCGCTCGTGAATGTCCACGTTCCCGTGGCCGGATTCGGGCCGAAGAACCCGGAATAGCTCAACTGTCCCGATGCGCCCGAGAGGGTGACGCCGGTTTTCGTGAGCGTGAAATTCGTCGTGGGGGTGACACCGCTGCCGGCCAGGTTTGTATCCGTCTGCTTGGTCGATACCGGCCTGTCCGCGATGGAGTCGTTGCCCACGACGGTCAGGCTGCCGTCGCCGGCATTGACGAGGCTGAGCACACCGGCCGTATTGGCGCCGGCCGGAACACCGGCGTAGCTGTAGAGATTCCCGTCGGGCCGCATGAAGAGGTCGTCGCCGCCGCTATTGCCTGGAGCCAAGGTCGTTTCGATCCCGCCGCGCATGGCATCGACCGTGACGAGCGACTTACCCTGCGCGACGAAGAGCGTCACGTCAGAGAGCGTGAACGGCGTCACGTGCGTGGAGAGCGACGTGAGGTCGAAGAGCGGCGTCTTCGTCGACGGCTTGACGGGAACGCCTTGATTCGTCTTGGCCGGTCCCGATGTGTATCCCGTGAACCCGATGTGGTCCTCGACCACCCTGGTGACGGAGTCGATCGGCTCGAGCCGCACGGAAGCGTTCGCCGTTCCGCCATCGAACGTGGCGCTCAAGGCCGACGGCAGCCGGCCGTTGCTTGAAACAGCCACATAGAACCGCAACTGCCTGGACGGATCTGGCGGTACGGCCTCGGTGCCGGACTCGATGCTGCCAGACCCGGTCGGATTGCCGGCTGGCATCTGCACGGAGCCGATGAAGGGGTCGCGGGGGCCGAACGAGCCGCGCGAGAGATCGTCGGTGTCGGCTCCCTGGCCTGCGCCGGGCTGGTCGGCGTCGACGTTGGAATCGCGACCAACGTAAAGCAGCCGCCCGCCGGCATCGAAGACGGAAAGTGTGAGATCGCCGCGGATGCCGTCGCCGTAGTCGAGGTCGAAGACCGTCGCCCAGGTCTTCAGGCCGCCGTTCACGCCGCCGATCGACTGGATCTGCTCGTAGTTGAGCGCAAAGGTGTACCAGTCGACGTCGCCCGCGTTGGAGACGTTACCCGCGATGCTGATCGTGTTGCGATCGGTCTGGAGTAGGTTCCCCACATACTGGGCCGTTGCCAACGTCTCATTCGAGCCGCCCGCGTTCTCCGCAGTCTCGCCGACGAGCGGCGTGTTGCGGGGCAGGCCCTGGACGTCGATGCCGATCGTGGGATAGCGGATGTCGGCGTAGCGGACCGTCGACCCCGGCTTCTCGTCGAGTTGCCGCAGCCGCACCCGCAGTTCGTAGGCCCCGCTGGTCGCACCGCTCTTTACCTTCGCCGGATCGGCGAGGTCGGCCTCGTATGCCTCCTTGGATTGCGCCGTCACGCTGCCGTTCGGGGCGACGGTCGTCACCGGCTCGTACCGCGGCTGGCTCCGCACGCGAATGAAATACTGGATCGACGTGCCGACGGGCTGCCCGTCGCCCGGCAGCACCACCCGCATGCCCGCATCCTTCGGGTTCGTCGAGTAGTGATCCCCGGCCCGGACAACGTCGCGGGCAAGCGGCAGGGCCAGGCCCTTGGTTCCGGCTCCGAGCGCCGAAGTCGCGTACGCGTAGACGAATCCGATTTCGGGAGCAGCGATTGGCTGCGTGTCGTAGGTGAGCGTCAGGACGCCCGTCGCCGGATTGAACGTGCCCGACGTGGCCAGGAAGGCCGGAAACGACGATCGGCCAACCGTCGAGACGACGACGTTGCCGGCCGCGTCGATCGAGATCCGCTGGTCTGTGGAAAAGCCCAGGAGGCTGTCCCGACGGATGCCGGTTCCCACCAGGAAGTCGTAGGTGCGTGGGGCCGTCTGGACACCGGTGACATTCGCGCTCCCAATCCCCCCCTCGAGCTGTGAATCGATCGATCTGGCCCTGACGTTGCCAGCCGCGTCGAGCAACTCGACCATCGTGTCGAGCGCAGGGCTCGTCTTGTCGATGTCGATCCATATCTCGGAGCCGGCATAGCCGGTGAAGGAGTAGACGTCGACGTCGGTGGAGTCGTCGGTCGCGATGTGGCCATGGACCTCGAATCCGAGCCGACGGACATCGTCGCCGCTCTTCTCCTGAGCCGAGTCGAACGTGTTCGTGCCAGTGGCGAAGTTCGGCGCGAGCACCCCGAGCCCCTGCGCCGTTTCGGGAATCGCGTTGCCGTCGATTCCCTGCGTGGCCACCTTTTCCGACTCCTGCACGATCGCGACATTGCGATCGTTCGACATCGGGAGGAACTTCAAGCTCCGCCAATCGCCCGGGGCGGGAGCCGACGCCGATCCGTCGGTGTTCGTGTCCTTCACCATCCGCCCGAGCGGGTCGAGGCTGGCCCCGACCGTGTCGTCGGCAAGCGACGTGAGCACGACCGGATAGCCCGGCTGGCCCACAACCTGCACCGTGCCGCCGATGCGATCGTCGATATCGAGCCCGTAGCCCGCCGCCGTGAAGCCGGCGTTCGCGCCGAGCAGTTTCACCACGAGGCTCGCGTTCACCTGGCTCATGAGTCGCACGCCGGTATAGGTGTGCAGGTTTTGGACGAGGATCTCCGACTTGAGTACGTGCACGACGTCGACGTCGTCCCAGACGCTCTCGATCGCGAGTTCCTCGCCGCGAACCTCCATGCCTCCGGTCGCGCCCCCGGCCGGCCGTCCCGCCGCCGCATCGATCGTGTAGGAAATCCGGTTGTCGCGGACGAGCGGCCCGCGGTTGTCGTCGAAGCGGGCGTCGCGATCGATCGGCCCGCTCGTGCGGCCAGGATCGGGCAGTGCCGCATCGGTCAGCGAATTCGCGTTGATGCTGACGACCGCACCCAGATTGTCGCGGAAGTCGTTTTCGAGGATCACCGGCTGCGCGCCCCGTACGAAGATCGTCGCAGCCGCGTTGCCGCCGCGGCCGTTCCGGTCCCCCGTCGCCGTGCCGGCAGCGTTGTTCTCGATCCGCGAATGCGCCACCCGCAGGTCGCCCTGGTGCACCTCGAGTACGTTGAAGTTTGCGAAGGTGCCTTCGATCGGTGTCTGTCCGCCGCCGTAGCCGAGGTAGGCGTGGTCGATGCTGGCCTTGGAGCCGGCGTTGATCACGATGCCGCCCCAGTCGCCGGCGGTCCGCACGTTGGGCAGGTTGCCGTTGGTGTCGAACGTGCCGCCCGCGCCGAAGCGGTCGTCGCCGAGACTCGTAAAGATGACGGCCTGACCAGCGGTGCCCTCGGCGATGAGTTGGGCAACGCCACGCTCGAGTTCGATGCGGGCGCCCTGAAGCTTCACGACCACGCCGGGATCGATCGACAGGCGGCCGCTGTTGCGGGCCGTGTCGACACCCCCGGTGCGCAGATAGCCGCCGATGCCACCGTCGATGAGCAGGTTGTCCTGGAGGACATAGACGATGTCGGTGCTCCGCAGCCGCGCTGGTACTTCGAGCCGTTCGGGCTCGCTGCCCAGCGCCGTCTTGACCTTGATGAACAGGCCATTGATCGAGTTGTCGAGAAGGCGGTTGCCGCGAAGCTCCGGACCGACACGACCATTCGACTCTTCGAAGCTGTCAGGGTTTGCGGAGATGGCGGCCCCGGCACTCTTGCTGATGGCATTGAACAGAAGCGAAGGACGGGTCGACTGCAGCGTGACCGGCGCGAAGGAATCGAGTTGCGAATCCACCCGCACCTGTCCGCCGCCGTAGGTGAGCGTGGCCTGGGCGATCGAGTTCACGAATGCCTTCTTCGACGCCGCGTCTGAATCTTCTCGGAGAACGATGCCGCCCCACTGGCCGCCGGAGACTGCGGGGCCTACGCCGTCGGTGTTTCCACCGATCGCGTCGTCGTGATACGACGTAAAGGTGACCGTCTTGTCAGGCGTGCCCAGAATCTGGATCGAGGCCCCGGAGCGGTCCACGAGCGCCGACGAACTGCCGACGTCGATATTGGCGGCACGCAGCTTGAAGATCGCGCCAGCGTCGATCATCAGAGTCACGCCCTTTGGAACGTTGAAAGTGATGCCGTCTGGCAGAGCCTGCCCCGCCAGGGTGGTGCCGATCTGGTAGGGCGTGTTTTGCTCGTTTCCTACGATGCGGATGATCGTCTTGCTGCCCGGAGTGGCGGCGTTGGCCGTATTGACGGCGGCAATCGCCGCAGCGATCGTGCTGTAGGGCGCGGCGACCGTGCCGTCGCTCGCGCCGACGAATGCCTTGTCAACGAACACAGTCTTGTCCGTGGCCGCCGTATTGAACCAGAAGCTGAACGTGCCGCCCGGTTCACCGTCGCGGTCGCCGTCGAGCGGCGTGCCGCTTGCGTCGACGATCGTATTCGCCGCCGCGCTCGCCGGCTGAAAGCCCAGCTTCAGCTGATAGTCTCCATCGGACCGGCCGCCGTAGCCGGAGTCGGAAACCTCAGGGTTGAAGGAGTCGTTGCCGGTGCTCGAGACGCCGAGAAAGTAGGTGCCGGCAGTGAGGTCAAGGCCGAGGAAGGAATCGCGGCCGAACGAATCGTCGTTGCGGGCGACCATTTCGCGGCGACCCGACACCGGATCGACCCAGTAGAGCGTGAGCAGGCTGTCGAGCTTGCTCGAGTTGTAAAGCGGCTGGCCGGGCCGCGCAACGATCGTCTCGGCTGAGAGCTTCCCGGCGGCGGGGAGCGTGAACTTGTACATGTCCACGTCAGAGCCGTTGGTCGGGTAGTACTGCATCAATTCTTCGATGTCGTAATCCGTCGGATAGATGCCCTCACCCGGCAGCCCCTTGCCCATGATGGTGGGGAGGTCGTAGGAGTGCTCGAGCCCGAGCGTGTGACCGATCTCGTGCATGGCCACTTTGAACCAAGCTCCGCCATACTCGCTCTGCCCCCAGTCGAGCGACGAGTTCATGATCGCAGCGATGCCGGCGATGCCGGCCACGGCCTGCGGAGGCAGCGTCGGGTCCTCGGCCCGGATGTCTCCCGTGGCCACGGTTAAGCCGGCGGAATCGGACTCCACGAACCGGATGCCTGTATAGCGGCTGAAGAGCTCAAAGATCTCGCGAGACCGCTGTTTCTGCGTCTCGGTGATCGCGTTTTGCAGTTGCACGCCGTTGAAGCTGCCGTAGTTCGCATTGAAGTTGTAGTACTGGACGGTCGCCCCGACATTGCCATTGGTGCCCACCGTTCCCAGGCCGTGGTTCGTGCCGGAGACCGGAATGTCACGGTGGCCGGGAGAATCGATCGCGCCATCTTGCGTGGGGAATCCGAGGCTGCCGGCGGGCGTCGTCAGCGTCGCCCTCGGTGTGATTGAACCGGTGACGAGACTGCCCGATACGTCGAGGGCACCCAAGTCCCGGGCCGTCGTGAAGCTCGAGTTGTTGTCGCTTCCCTCGGTCGCGGTTGGGGTGGCGGCGATGATTCCGGGTGCCCCTCCGATCTGAAGCCGATAGAGCTTTCCGTCGGCGATGCCGCCGGGAGCGAACGCGAGCGTGGACGTGCCCATGGCGGAGTCGTAGGCGACGCTGGTGGGTTCGACCCAGTTGGGAGTCCCGGGGACCACGGCGGCCACGTCATTGCCGGAAGCGTCGATCTCAAACAGACGGTAGAGGGCCACGGTCTCCGCGGACCCTTTGGTGAGCGGATCGTTGCGATTGAAATGCACGACGATCTGGTCACGGTTCTGGGCGAGCGCAGCGCCGGTGCGCGACAGCGGTTGCGGCACGACCGACGTCACGAAAGCGCCGAGATCGAGGCGGAAGTCGAGATTGAACGAGCCGCCGTTGCGGAACTCTTCCGCAGGGGCGGAGCCTTCTGCGATCGTCTTGAGCCCGCCGCTGATCACGAGACGGTAGGAATCGTCCGGAAGTGTGTCGGCAAATCGCAGGACTACCTGGTTTTGATTGGGCAGGTCGTCGACGGTGATGCTGCCCGGAGTGATGGTCACGTCGGCCTTCGATCCGGCGGCACCGAAGCCGTCGCCGGCAGCTCCGCTACGCACGATCGAGATGTTGCCGAGTGTGGCCGGATCGACGGTGACTCCGGGGCTGAACCGGATCGTGATCTGTTGGGGAGCCTCGTTCAGCGTGGGAGAACTTTGGCCGCTGACGAAGAACGGCGTCGTGCTGGCGGCATACGCCGAGACAAAATCAAACGCCATCACGCGGCGTTCTTCGAGACGCTCGAGCTGGTGGTCGTTGACGCGGTTGTCACGATGGCGTCGGGCGGGCCGCTGCGACCGACGATTGAAGACTTCGTGCACTGTCGTCCGCCATGATGCTTTGGCCATAGGAGCCGCCTGAATGAAAGAGATTGAGGAGAGGAACGAACCAAAAACCGGTCACGGAACCTCGCGGAAAGCAACACCCTGTTATGGCGTCACAATCCCGCGACGGAACACGCCTGTTCCACGACCGGGCCCATCCTTGTGCCGACCCCTACCACCCCAGGAACGAGTTTGGAGGGTCTCAGAATACTGGACCCCCAAAATACGTGGCAGAACTCGATTGGGTTCGAAACTATCATGCCCCCGAACCGACAGCAACGAATTGGCACGTCTTTGAGCCGTTCGCAGGCTGATGCCGGCCCAAACCTGACGATTTTGCGGGTTTTGAGGCCTGCGGAGACCCTCTCGCTGCCGCGGGAGGAGTCGCAAACGGCCACCGCGACCTCTGATGCCGACCGCTAGATGCGGCCGAACGCCTTTGACCGCGCGGTCGGCGTCATTCCCAAGCTGCGGCCGTTGCCCCAATAGACCTGGGCCGTCTGGGTCATCGCCGCCCCATTCGAGATGGCGCGGATGCCCGTGGTGGGCAGGACATGCACCGTATAGAAGCCCTTGGCAGTCGTTGATCTTGCCGGAAGCCTGAGGAGGTAATTGGCTCCGCTTCCCGTGATCGAGGCACCTCTGAGGGAGATGCTCCGACCGTTGTAGAAGACCCGGATCGCCGAGAGCTTCACGCCGGAGACCGGGGTCGTGAAGGTAATGGGGACTGCCGTGACGGCCCCCCGCTTGTCGGGGATGACATTGGGATTCGTGCTGAAACCGACGCCACTGGAGACCTTGATGGAGGCGTCGATCGCGATGTTCTTGAGTGTGGCGAGCCGGCCGGCCACGTCGGGCAGAGCGGTGTTCGTAGTCGCGTTGCCGGCCAGATCGACGACGGCGCCGCCTGTGACTTGGTAGGAAATCACATCCAGATCGAACGTCACGTCGCCCGGGCGAACGATGTAATTACCGGTCAGTACGGTGCCCTGAGCGAGAGCAACAAGCGTCACGACTGCGCCGGTGTTGAGGGTCACCGAGATCGCTCCGCCCGCCTGGACCGTCTCCGAAACGGTGGCGGTGATTGGGATCACCGCCGCGGTGGCGTAGGTATCGTTGGCAAGGGGCGACCCGAAATTCACGATTGTGGGGGCAGTCGTGTCGATGGCGATCGGGGTGTTCAGGTTCGCGGCCGGCGGGGGGCTGCCGAGATCGACGTTCGCTTGGGCCACCATGCCTCCGGCCACTGGGAGCACGCTGAGCGTGTTGCCGGCGAGGTCGGCGGTCGAGCCGGCCGTGTATGAAACGACAGCCAACTGGTCGACATTCTCACCCGCCGACACGGTGTAGTCGCCTGAGAGCGTTGTGCCAGACGTGGCTGCAGTGAGGGCAACGGTGGCGCCGGTATTGAGCGTGGCCACAAAGGACGACCCGTCCTGGACAGCCTCGCTGATCGTGGCGGTGATCGAGATCTTCTGGCCAGCGCCGTAGAAACCGGCCGCGGTGCTTGTCGTAAAGCCGGTGACAACCGGGGCGATGGTGTCGACGTTAATCGCAGTGGCGTTCGAGCGGTTTGTCCCGACGTTGCCAGCGGCATCGGTCTGTCGGACCTGGACCACGCCGATGGCGTATGTGCCGGCGGCGAGGTTGAAGGTGGTGCCGGAGCCATTGTTCCAGCTAGAGCCACTGTCGGTGCTGTACTGCCATGAGGCATTGGGCTCGATGCCCGACACGTTCACGGTGCCGACGTTGGTGACGCCGTCGGAGATGCTCGATCCGGTGTCGTTGGCCAGTGCCAGCGTGGGAGCGGCTGGGAGCGTGGTATCGACATTGATTTCAGCGGCATTGGAGCCGACGGTGCCGGTGTTTCCTGGGACATCGATCTGTCGGACCTGGACCACACCGATGG
>JBILKZ010000235.1:0-3911 GCA_044376405.1 Pirellulales bacterium | reverse complement strand
CGCGTCGGCGAGCGAGCCTGCCACGGGCTTGTCGATGAAGACAGGCTTGCCGGCGCGCAGCACCGGCAGCACCTGCTCGAGGTGGGGCCGGCCGTCGTTGGTCTCCAGCAGCACCGCATCGACTGCTCCGACGAGCGTGCCGATGTCCTCGACGATCTCCACGCCCATCTCGCGGATCTTCTGCGTGTATTCCGGAACGCGGGACACACTGCTTTCGATGTCGGGGCTGCCCTTCGGATAGGCATGTGTGACCCGGCACCCGGGCACGTGCTGCGGAGAGCGTTCGTCGTTGAACGCCTCCACGAAGGCCTGACAGTGCGAGGTGTCGAGGCCGATCATCCCCACCCGCAGCGGCTTTTCAGCGGCGGCAGAGTCTCTCGTGATAATCGCTGCCACGAGACAGACCGCGACTGCACACCGCATGAAGACGCTCCTTCGCCGAGACCAAGACGCTGCCCACTTCGACATCGAGATCAACACCGCAGTCTCCTCATCCCTCGCCAAGAAAATTCGGCCGTAGTCGGTAGCTGCCCGACTCAAGACGCTTCAGCATACCGACCAGTTCGCCCGTGGGGTCGAGAGCGGCGACGGCAGGATCGCTGCTCTCCGGGAACTGCAGCAACCCGCCGCGGACGGCGCTCGCCAGCGCATCGTCAGCGAGCACCATGCTCGGCAGATGCGCGACCGCTGCACCAGCGGGCAGGATCGCGGCCCGGGCCGTCTCCGGCGTGATCGCATCGAGCGCGATGCTCGCCGCGCATGCAAACGGCCCGACCGCCGTCCGCACCAGCGACTCCATCACGGCCTTCGTGCCGAGGCTCTCGGCAAGGTCGCGACCGAGCGCCCGCACAAACGTGCCCGACGAGCACTCGATCTCCACGGCCAGCCGCGGCCACTCGTAGCCCGTGATCTCGAGCCGTTCGATCCGCACGGGCTTCGATTCCAAGACGACCGGACGGCCCTTCCGCGCCAGCCGGTAGGCCCGCTTCCCATCCACATGCACGGCAGAGTAGTCGCAGGGCCGCTGCAGGATGTCGCCGCGAAACACGGTCGCCGCCGCCTCGATCTCCGCGGCCGAAGGGCGAAGCGGATCCACTTCCTCCTCGACCGGCGTCTCGAGATCGTCTGAGGGGCTCGAGCGGCCGAGCAGAAACGTGGCGTTGTAATGCTTCGTGAGGTCGTGCAGGTAGTCGACGAGCTTCGTCGCGTGGCCAGCACAGACGACGACCACGCCGCTGGCGAGCGGATCGAGCGTGCCGGCATGGCCGACCGACTTCATGCCCAGGGCCCGCGCCACCACGTCGACGACATGGCGGGACGACACGCCGACAGGCTTGTCAACCGGGATCACACCCGTGAATGGGAAACGCATACAGCTCCGCGATCTCTTCAGGGCTTCGTCCGGCCACCCGCAGCCGCTCGCGCAGCCGCGCGGGATCGTCCACCGCACCCGCAACGAGTCTGTCGAACTTGAGCGCAACGACCGCGGCCGTGCGATCGGCATCGGACCTGGCATGCCCGAGCGGATACCGCACAAGCCCGCCGCCGAGGCGGCCGAGCGAGTCGTGTTCGATCTCGACGCTCGTGGGGATGCCGTCAGGATAGAGGGCGTCGTACTCAGCGCCACCATGCTCGATCGTGATCCGGTCGATGAGACTCCGAATATCCGCGTCGGCGATCGCCGCGTCGGAGTAATCATCCGGCAACAGCATCAACGACTCCCAGCCAGCGCGCTCTCCCGCGGTCGCGGCTGCGCGGGCCTTGAGGAGCGTCTTGGCAAGAATGAAGGGAAGGGAATGATCGGCCGACTGCCGGGTGGTGGGCGTCCGCTTGGCCGGATCGGCGATGATCGAATAAGCCGGTTCGTAGATCTTCACGCGGATCGCCCGAATGCGGCTCAGGTCGCTGGCCACGTCGGGCCGGGCTGCACACGCATCGACGATCGCCTGGATCGCGCCCGCAGACTGATGCTCATAAAGCCCCAGCTTGAAGTGCATGGCGTGGATCGCGAAGGAGTCGCCGCTCAGCCCGAGTTCCAGATCGAACGGGCTCTGGCCATCGGGGCAGGGCTGGTTGAGCCGGTAGATCGCCAGCGGGTTGCGAAACACGTCCCGCGGACCGAGGAAGCCGGCAAGCGCCCGCCTCGCTGACATCACCGCCACCTCCGCCGAGAGCGCGGCCGACGCCCCCTTGCTGTCGGAGAGCTGGTGGCCGGCGCGGATCGCCCGAAACGGCACGTAGTGGGCAACCACCATGCCGATCGCCGACTCGATCTGTTCCACCGTGCCGCCAACCGCCGCGGTATAGGCAGCGGCACAGGCGACGGCACCGTGGTGGACGTGATCGATCGAGTATTTCCGGAGCGCGAAGACCTCGGCCAGCCGGCCGCGGATCTCGTCGATGAGCAGCATCACGCGGAGCGTGGCATCGCCATCGAGGCCAGCCTCCCGCGCGGCGGCGACCGCCACAGGATAAAAATCGTTGTGGCCAAACTCGCCCGCGACACGCCCCTTGGCGGCGTCGTAGCCAAAATTCGTGCCGTTGGAATCCCACTCGCGGACGGCTGAGGCGTTGGCGGCGACGGCTTTTTCCACCGCGCAGGGCCGTGTCGAGCCCAGGCAGATGCCGCCCCGGCTCCCGACGGATGGCGGCATGCCGAGTGCCTCCCGTCGCAGCACCGTCGGGGCGTTGGCCCGGTGTGCCAGGGCCGACACCCCACAGCCGACGCTGTCGAGATGAAAATGCTCCACCAAGTTGAGCGTCGCCCGCCCGATGCTGCCGCCCGCCGCACTCCCCGAACGGAGAAAGTCGAGGCAATACCGGGCCAGACCGACCGCTTGGTTCTCCGTCCGCGGCAGCAGGACGGTCGTGCCGGCCGGGGCTTCTCCGGCCGCTGATCGCGTGGGCGTCGATGTCGTCATGGTGATCCGAGGGGTCGTGAGTGACAGGGAGCTTGGGCTGCAGTTGTACACAAGCCCCCGGATTCAGGAATCGGACCATGCCGATCAGCTCCCCAAGTGGATACACTGATGGCATCATGAATCCGACCCAACTCGGCCCCTATGAGATCAGGTCCCGGCTTGGCCGCGGCGGCATGGGGGCTGTCTACGAGGCGGTGGACACGACGACCGGTGATGTGGTCGCCGTGAAAGTGCTCGCATCGCATCTGGCGGACGATCCAGGACTGCGGTCACGGTTCGATGCCGAAATCGATATCCTCAAGAATCTGCGACATCCCGGGATCGTCAGATTGCTCGCATTTGGCGAGCAGGAAGACCAGCCCTTCTTCGCGATGGAGCTGGTCCGGGGCAAGAGCCTCGAACAGCTTCTCCGCAGCGGCCGCCGGTTCACCTGGCGGGAGACGCTCGCCGTGGCGATCGAGATCACGCGGGCTCTCAAGGTCGCACACGACCACGGCGTCGTGCACAGAGATCTGAAGCCGGCGAACCTGCTCGTGGCGGAACCGACGCCCGGCGCGGACGAGCCGCTGTCGGGCATGGCTGACATTGCCGGAGCCGGGACCACAGGCGGTCGTGCCGAGCGGATCACCGTCAAGCTGGCCGACTTCGGCATCGCGAAGCTGTTCGGCGGCGTCTCACACACAGCCCTGGGCCATGTCGTCGGCACTGCCGAATACATGGCGCCGGAACAGGCCACCGGCAGGCCGGCCGACCACCGAGTCGACCTCTACGCCCTGGGGCTGGTGATGTATGCCATGATGACCGGATCACCACCATTTCGCGGCACGCAACTGACCGAAGTGATCGACAAGCAGCGCAGAGCGATACCGCCCCGTGTGGCGACGCTCGTGCCCGACGTGCCCGCAGAGCTCGACGAACTCATCGCCCGCCTGCTTTCCAAGGATCCCGCGCAGCGGCCGGCTAATGCCCTCGCGCTCGGTCGCCTGCTCG
>JBILKZ010000031.1:0-33720 GCA_044376405.1 Pirellulales bacterium | reverse complement strand
CAAACTGCGTTTGCCAAGAAAAAACAGCAGGACGCTGTGTTTTTCGTGAAGACAGCTCGTCGAGCTTCCGCCGATCCCGGCTCCGCCCATAACTGCTTCGCAGGATGCGAAGCGCAGCACCAGCCGGCGGATGACGGCCAAGAAACAATCGCCGGGTGCGATGGTTTTCGTGTTACCGCGCGGCGCCGTCGATTGTCTCGGTAAGAGTGCCCCAAGCCCCAGCCAGATCCTTGCCGAGCCGGACGATCGAGTTCTCCAGGGCCGCCAATTCGATCGTGGCGGCGCGGAGCCGGTCGTCGAATGCCTGGGCTATATCCGTGGCCGCTGACACGTCCTTCTCCCACGAAGTCAGATCGCCTTGCAGTTGCTTCGTCTCCTCTGCAACGGCTGCCGTCTGGGCCTCGACATTGTCGTGCGAGGCTTTGACCCGTGTCGTGGCCTGATCGATCGACGTCATCTCCACCAGCAGGCTCTGACGGAGAGCATCGATGCCCTCTGCACGCACGGGCTGGCCGTCGGCCGTCTTTGCGGAAAACGCGTTCCCGCGGATCGCCGTGAAGGGATCGGAGAGTGGTCGGCGTTCGGTCACGCTCGTGATCCGGACCCACTGCTTGTCGTTTTGCAGTTCGAGCGCCGTCTGCAGGTCGAACTCGGCTTTCTCCCCCTCCTTGAACCGCTTCTGTTTGAACCGCTTCGTGACCGCGCCCGCCGTGGGCTCGGGACCGCTTGCGTCCCCGCCGCCACCAGCGTCCTTGCCCTCACCAACCGATGCGCCGATCGGTGCGCCGGGATCGCCCACGTCCTCGTCGTCCTCGCTCCCTGGCTCGGCCTCCGCGCCGTCGTCCGGGGCAAACTTGGCAGCTTTCGTGAACTTGACGTTCTTGGTGAACTCGACGACCGCCCAGTAGCGGCCCGGAAGGACGTCGCCGCTGGCCAGCTTCTCCCCGAGTTGCGGCCACTCGTCCTCGGGCACCGCCTTGCCGTGCTGTGCGAGGGCCTCCATCTGTTCCTCGAGGCTCTTGAGCGAATCCTCGCCCGTGGTCTTTTGCGGCTGGGGCCTCCACCGACTCGCAGATGGAGTGCTGTCGGCAGCGTCAGCATCGGCCGCGCCGTCGGCCCCGACGGCATCGGTGGGGGTCTTATGGAAGGCCATCCAACGGTCCACCGGCAGGCTCTCGTAGACGGTCACCTCGTCATAGTTGCGGGTCCAGAGCTTCGTGTCTGCCTCGCTGGGCGGCGCCGGCGTGGCGGCAGGCACGATGGTCAACTGGCAGTTTTCTTCGCCCTTGTTCGCCTTGACGGCCTGCACGCGAAACAGGCCCAGGAACCGCCCCTCGTCCGCGACACTGGCGTCGTCGAACACGGCCACTTCCGTGCCGGCGGCCACCGGCGCGAGTTCGCTCTCGTCGCTTGCCATTTCGATCGAGATCGTGCCGGGCTTGCCGTCGCGAGGAGGCGAAAAGGCGGCTTTTTCCCACGCCCGCCCGTGCCATGTGTCAACGAAGGCCAGCGCCCGTGCCCAGCGGTTGCGTTGGTTCCGCAGGGAAGCCAGCGACTTCCCGTTCGCAGCACCGTCGGGAGGGTCGATGCGATCAATCTCGGCCTGGCTCCTGGCGATCTTCTCCCGCCAGGATCGCTCCCGCTCGGCAAGGCGGGCCGCCAGATAGATGTAACCCGTGGCAGCCAGCAGGAGCAGGATGGCCGCAGCCACGGTGCCCCAACTCCAGCCCTTGTTGCCGATGGCAATGGCGACGATGCCGAGCAGCACCACCAGGCCGATCACCGCCAGCAGAACGACGTCCATGCACCACCCTGAGCGGCGGACCGACGTCCGCGGAAACCCAAACCGGAAACCCAAACCGGAAACCCAGCACCACGATGAGCACGAGTTCCAGCCGCTATCAGCCCCCTGCGACCGTCCCGCTCGCAGGGGGGTAGGCCTTGTTTGCCGAAAGGTCGTCGGGACGATTGCACAGAGTATACCGGCACCCGCCCGCAGCCCCCGTGGTCAGTTTCGTGTTACGGAGCCACTGATCTTGAGCCGGACGGCCCGCGGCGTTGCCTTCGGACGGCGCGTCGCGGTCGAGTGTCGCCCGGAGGCGACAGACAGCGGCCACCGGCGGGCGGGTGGACTGGCCGAAAAAAGCGGTTTTTCCAGCGTAAAAAGCTGAAAAGAGGGGCCTCCGCCGGACTTCACCTGCTCTCGGGCGCGGAACGTGCAACTGGAGTTGGGGACCACCAGTCGCCATTCCCCGGAATCCCACCCCCGGATTCGCAACAAGGAGCCCCCATGCGTCGCGCCGGCCCCCACCCGTCAAAGCCCCTGCCGAAGCCGCCCCTCCCCCGGCCGTCGGCGGTCAGGTCGCCGACGACCGCGTCGCGGGCACGGAAGTCGACGGCCCGTATCGACGACCCTGTGCGGCTCTACCTCTTGCAGATGGGGTGCAATCCTTTGCTCACCAGAGCTACGGAAGTCTCGAGTGCCCAGCAGATCGAACTGTGGCGGCGGAAGTTTCGCCACACGATGCTGGCCAACGACTTCATTCTTGCCGGTGCCGTCAGCCTCCTGGAACGGGTGAAGGCGGGAACGGTCCGGCTCGACCGCACGATCGAGGTGGCGGTGACCAACACCAAGGAGAAGGCCCGCTTCCTCAAAAGACTGGGCCCTAACCTGGCCACCCTCAGGCTCATCGAGCAGGAGAAGGCAAAGCTCTACCGCATCGCCATGTCGCGGAGCGTACCCCTGGAGCGACGCAGGGCCGCTTGGCAGCGGCTCGTGCGGCAGCGGAACAAGGCGGTGCGGCTGGTCGAGGAAATGCATCTGCGGATCCAGCGGCTCACGCCGCTCCTGAAGCAACTGCGAGCGATCGGCGGCCGGCTGGATGATGTCCGTGGACAGCTCGACGAACCAGCCAGCGCCGTCACCAGCCGGGAGTCGCTCCAGATGGAACACCGGCGGCTGCTGCTCTCAACGCGGGAGAGCCGGCGCACGCTCGCGCGGCGGCTGGCCCGACTCGATGACCTGCAGCAGCGGTATGACAAAGCGAAGCGCGACCTCGCCGCCGGCAACCTGCGGCTGGTGGTCTCGATAGCCAAGCGCTACCGTCATCGCGGGCTTTCGTTCCTGGACCTGATCCAGGAGGGGAATTCCGGGTTGATGCGGGCCGTCGACAAGTTCGAACACGCCCGCGGCTTCAAGTTTTCCACCTATGCGACCTGGTGGATCCGGCAGGCGATCACCCGCGCGATCGCCGACCAGAGCCGCACGATCCGGGTGCCCGTGCACATGGTCGATACGATGACAAAGCTCCGCAATGCCTCGCGGCTCTTCGTCCAGCGGCACGGCCGCGAGCCGAACATCGAAGAGATGGCCGAGGTGACGGGGCTCTCCGTCGAGGAGGCACAGTGCATCTGGCGGATGTCGCGGCAGCCCATCTCCCTCGATCAGCCTCTCGGCGAAAGCGAAGACGGCGCGGTGGGTGACTTTGTCAGCGAGCATCGGGACGAGGATCCCCTGCACGCCGTGAACCAACAGTCACTCAAGTCGCTCATCGGCCGGGCGCTCGACGGGCTTTCGTTTCGGGAGCGGGAGATCATCCGCCTTCGGTTTGGTCTGGCAGACGGCTATAGCTACACGCTCGAAGAGGTCGGAGCGCTCTTCGATGTCACTCGGGAACGGGTTCGCCAGATCGAGGCCAAGGCCGTGGAAAAGCTCCGCGAACCCCGGCTCCACGCCCAGTTGTCAGGCTACGTCGACGAACGGGCCTTCGCACGGATTCTCGCGGCCTCGCCGGCCCGGGGCCGCGGCACGGCTCCGGGCCGCCCCGCCGGCTTTGTCGCCGATGCGGTTGACACGCCGGAGTTGGAGGCAGCCATCCATTGATCCGGTTCGTCCCATACAAGCCCCGAGCGTAAGCGATGGGATTTCCCGTCGCGGGTCCGTATCCCCCGGCTCGCGCCGGGGGCTTGTATGGGAGCGTTGCAAGCCCGAAGCCGGCGACGGTCAGGCCGACTTGGCCTCGTCGAGGGCCTGCTGGAGCTTGGCCTTCGGCTGCACGCCCATGAACTGCTGCACGAGTCGGCCGCCTTGGAAGATCATGATC
The DNA here is from genome assembly GCA_044376405.1 of Pirellulales bacterium. Classification (GTDB taxonomy): domain Bacteria; phylum Planctomycetota; class Planctomycetia; order Pirellulales; family UBA1268; genus CAMCQY01. The sequence goes on along the minus strand of JBILKZ010000031.1, from coordinate 29,617 downwards.
GTGGGGATGCTCGCCACGTTGTAGGTCATCGCCAACTGGCTGTTCTCGTCGACGTTGACCTTGCCCACGCGGAAGGAACCGGCGTTTTCAGAGGAGAGTTCCTCGATCGTCGGTCCGATCATTCGGCACGGTCCGCACCACGGGGCCCAGAAGTCGACGAGCACGGGCACCGGCGAGTCGAGCACTTCCCGCTGAAAGTTGTCGTCGGTGAATTCAAGTGCGTTGCCCATGGCGTTCGGCTCCTTCGTTTTCGGCGGGGGTTTGGCTATGACTCATTGATCGTGCGAGTATTGACGAGCGACGAGTATAGCAGGCATTCATGCACAACCACCACCATTCGATCCACCATTCCATCCATTTGGGGACCGCCTGGGAGCCGCCCGCACCGGCGGCTGACGGCCGGGCGGTCTGGTCGCGGCGTTTTGGCCGGCCCGGGGGACTCGAGCCGGGCGACCGGGTGCTGCTCGTTTTCATGCAACCCGCGGTCGCTGCCGAGGTGGTCGTCAATGCCGTCAGTCTGCCTCCGCTGGCTGTCAACGCGGGCCGCTGGGCGCAGGACATTACCCCCCTGCTCCGCGACCGGAACGAACTGTTCGTCACGGCTGCCGCCTCCATCTCCATGGATGGTGGCATGGCCGATGGTGGCATGGCGCACGGGCAGCAGACGCGGGGCCTGCTCCCGTCGGTCTTCGGCAGGGTGGCCCTGGAGATCGTGTCGGCCAATCACGCCACGGGCGGTTCCGCCGATGCATGAAACGACTCGCATCGCTTGACACCGTCGGGTCGTGACGGCTACGAACACCACAGGCGTTCGCACGCAATGGACGAGCGCGATGAGAGAGTGGACATTTCAAGAGGTGTTTTGATGTCGGTTATTCGTGTTGGAAGCAATGGCAGCTATGCCGAGGGTTGGGACGGGGTCTTTGGCAAGGGCAAGGCGGGCAAAGCGAAGGCCGCCGGCAAGAAGACCGCCAAGAAGTCGGGCAAGAAGTCGGCAAAGCAGTCCACGCCGACGAAGAAGGCAGCCGCGACGAAGAAGGCTGTGAAAAAGAAGGCCGGCAAGAAGCGGTAGCTCGGGCTGCCTACTTCCCCAATTCGCGGGCGCGGGCGGCGGCGGTGACCACGGCGTCGATGAGCGCGCCGCGGACGCCGCGTTGTTCGAGCACGGCCAGCCCAGCGATCGTCGTGCCGCCCGGACTCGACACACGGTCCTTGATCTGTGCGGGGTGTTCGCCCGTCTGGTCGAGTAGTGCGGCGGTGCCGGAGAGCGTCTCGGTGGCGAGCGCGAGCGCGAGACTGCGCGGCAGGCCCGCCTTCACGCCCCCATCGGCCAGAGCCTCGACGAGCAGTGCCACGAATCCGGGGCCCGAGCCCGACAGTCCGGTGACGGCATCCATCAGCGATTCGTCGGCCTCGTGCACTCGGCCCACCGCCGCCAGCAGTCCCAGGACGCGGGCCAGGTCGCCGGCCGGCACCTCAGGAGTGCGGCAGACTACCGACACGCCCCGTCCGACCAGGCAAGGGGTGTTGGGCATCACGCGGACGATGCGGGGGGTGCCGGCGAGTTCGGCGAGGTTGTGCAGGGTGAGCCCGGCCACGATCGAGACGACCACCGCATCCGGAGCGAGGGCCGCGGCAAACTCCCGGCAGGCCGCCGCTGCCTGCTGCGGCTTGACGGCGAGGAACACGATTCGCGCAGCGGCCGCCGCTGCGGCGCCGCTGTCGGCAAAGTGGATTCCCGGCACCCGTCCCGCCAGCCGTTCCCGGGCTGCAGGAACGGGATCGTGCACGGTGATGTCGGTCGGCTGGAGCAGGCCCGCCCGGCAGAAGCCCTCTGCCAGCGCAAGCGCCATCTGTCCGCCGCCGATCATGGCGACGGCCTGTGACTGCGGTGTCTGTGCCTCGGTGGAAAGGGCGGCTTGGCTCACGGCTTTGATGCTCCTTCACGGGGTCCTGCAACAGGCTCCAGGGCGGCGCCGATCGCCGCGGCGTTGAACCGACTCACCCACAGCTGGCTGGCGGGGGCCCGGCCGCCGCCGTCGCCACGACTGGCCGTCCACATGAGCAGCGTGCCGTCTGGCGAAAAAGCGGGCAGCACGTCGGCCCCCTCGTGGTCGGTGATCCGCAGCGGCGGACCGCAGCGAAAGCCGGTTTCGCCGGCGGCAGCGGCGGTATCCACTGCATACGCGGCGATCCACAGATCGTAGTTGGGCCGCTTCGTCGGGTCGGAGTGATCGGCACCGGTCCAGATCAGCCAAGGCTTCGTGGGGTGCCAGTAGGGCGCCCAGCGCACCCCCTGCCCGCTCGTGATCGCGACATCTCCGGAACCGTCCGCCTTCATGACATGGATCTGCAGCATGTCCTTTTCGAGGCGGTCGGTTCGGTAGGCGATCCACCGGCCATCGGGGGAGAAGAACGGGCCACCATCGTAGCCGGGCTCATTCGTGAGCTGGCGGACGTTCTGGCCGTCGGCATCCATCACGTAGATGTCGGGATCGCCGTCACGGTCGCTCACGAACAGGATCTTGCTGCCGTCGGGTGAATAGGAGCACTCGGCGTCGTAGCCGGGCTCGTTCGTGAGTTGCACGAGTCCGCTGCGTTCACCGGCTGCCGGCTCCAGGGTGGCCACAAAGATGTCGCTGTGCGGATCGAAGTCCCACTGGTATCGCCGTCGCCGGCCGCTCTTTCGGTCCTCCTCGGCCTGGGCCCGTGCGGCAGACTCCGTGGCATTGAGCTGCGGATCGAGGTGGCTCGACGCAAACAGCAGCCGCGTGCCGTCGGGGGAGAACCAGCTGCAGGTCGTCCGGCCACGGCCGGTGCTGATCCGCACCGGCGTCGCGGGCCGCGGCGCAGCCATGTCGAAGGGCTGCACGAAGATCTGATAGAACGTATAGTCAGCCGGCACCGCCTGGTAGCAGATCCGCCGCGCGTCGGGCGAGAAGTAGCCCTCCCCGGCCTTCGGCATGCCGATGGTCAACTGAACGGGCGGAGCCAGGAACTGCTGCTCCAAAGACGACAGGATGGGCGACTGAATGTCGACCGGGGCGTTGGCGGCTGCGGCGGCCGGCGTTGGTTCGGCGGCGACGCTCGCCAGCGGCAGCGGGCAGATGGGCCCGGAAACCAACGCTGCCGTGACGCCGGCTGCAAAAGACGAAAATCGCAGATTGAAGGTTTTGCTCATGCCGCCCAGTATATGCGACACGGCGAGGAGACTGGTTGAGAGCAGGTTGAGAGCAGGATCCGTGCCAAAACCGCGAGGAGACGCTAGGACATGAAGATCTACACGAAGACCGGCGATGCCGGAGAGACCGGGCTCTTTGGCGGGCCACGGGTGTCGAAGGACCATGCACGGATCGAGGCCTTCGGAACGGTGGACGAACTCAACAGCCATCTGGGGCTGGTGCGCACGCTTCCGGCCGCCGGCCCGTTCGATGCGTTCCTACGGCGGGTGCAGTGCGAGCTCTTCGACCTCGGCGCCCAGTTGGCGACTCCCGGGGCTGTCGACGAGCGGATCACGACGGACCACGTCGCGTTTCTCGAGGCGGAGATCGATCGACACGAGGCGATGATCGAGCCGCTCAAGTGCTTCATCCTTCCGACCGGAACTCCGCTGGCAGCCGCCCTCCACGTCGCCCGCACGGTCTGTCGACGGGCCGAACGCCGCGTGGTCACCCTGGCGAGCCGACTGGAAACAACGATTCCCGCCAATGCGATCGAATATCTGAACCGCTTGGGCGACCTGCTCTTTGTGCTGGCTCGGGAGGCGAACCGACGCGACGACGTGGCCGATGATCCATGGCATCCCGCGACATGACTGACGGTTCCGCACTGGTCCCCGCGACCACCTTTCGCCCCGCGGTCACGCGAGCAGCGGCTGAACTGGTGTCGCTTCGCGAAAGGGTTGCCGCGCAGCATGCCGCCGGCGCTCCAGGCATTCAGACCTGCGGCCTTGCCTCCGACCTCTGCGATCAGATAGTGATCGGCCTGTGGGAAGCCGTCCTGGATGATCTGCCCGCGGCGGACGCCGCCACGCTCCGCCGGCATGCAGCGCTCGTGGCCCATGGCGGCTACGGTCGTCGGGAGATGGCGCCGTTTTCCGACATCGATCTCATGCTGCTCCACGACCGGAAGGCGGCCCGTCCGGTCGCTGCCGCCGCCAAGCGGCTGCTGCAGGATCTCTTCGACGCTGGCGCTGACGTGGGGCAGAGCGTGCGGACCCTGGACGAAGCCTGCCGCTTGTCCGCCGCTGACCCGACGATCCTCAGTTCGCTTCTGGAGTGCCGGCCGCTGGCTGGAAATCCAGATCTGGTCGCACGGCTGGAAACGCGGCTGCGAGGGCTCGTCCAGCGTGGGCAGTCGCGGTATGCCAGGGCCCTCGTCGAGGCCCGTCGCGAAGAAGCGGGCAAGTATGGCGAGACCGTCTCGCTTCTTGAGCCAAACGTCAAGAGGTCGCCGGGCGGCCTCCGCGACATTCAATTGGTGCGCTGGCTGGGCCGGGTGCTCTGGGGCGAGGCCTCTTTCGACCATCTCGCGCTCGTTGGCGGCCTGCCTCGGGCAGATGCCGACACGCTCCGCGACGCGGCCGAATTTCTGACGCGGCTGCGAAACGACCTGCATCTCTCTGCCGGCAAGTCTGCAGATGATCTCACGCGGGATCAGCAGCTTCGCATCGCCGAGGCCCGCGGCATCGAGTCGCGGGACGGGGTGCTCGGCGTGGAGACGTTCATGCGCGACTACTTCAGGCACACGCGGGGCGTGGCCCAGGTGGTCGAGACGTTGGTCGCCGGCCTCCGCCGGCCCAACGCGGCGTGGGCCCTCGTTTCCGGCGTGCTCGGCAACCGGGTCGACGGGCTCTTCCGCGTCGGGCCGCACGATGTGGCGGCCATGGCAGGCTGCCTGCCACGGGTGACGGGCAGCCTCGATTCGATCGTGCGGTTGGTGGAACTGGCAACGCTCTACGACCTGCCGATCGACCACGCCACATGGGCCGCGGTGCGCACCCAGACGGCGGGGCTGCCGGCCACCGACGCTGCCAGGCAGCGATTCCTCGGGCTCTTCGCCCGACCGCGGCGACTGGGATACGCATTGCGCCGGCTGCACGAGGTGGGGGCGCTCGAGATCCTGATTCCCGAGTTCGCCCACGCCCGGCATCTGCTGCAGTTCAACAACTACCATAAATACACCGTCGACGAGCACTGCATCGTGGCCGTTGAACGGGCTACCGAAATGCAGGATGAAACCGGCTGGCTCGGCGATACGTGGCGGCAGATCAACCGCAAGCAGCCCGTGCTCCTGGCGCTGTTGATCCACGACCTCGGGAAGGGATTTGTCGAGGACCACAGCGAGTTGGGGGCGCGGATGGCCCGCGACGTGGCGGCCCGATTTGGCCTGCCGGCCGACGAGGCTGAGATCATCGAATTTCTCGTGTACAAACATCTCGTAATGGCCCATCAGGCTTTTCGTCGCGATACCACCGACGACAGCCTCGTGGTGCGGTTCGCCCGCGACGTCGGCTCGCCGGAGGTGCTGCGGATGCTCGCGGTGCTCACCGCGGCCGACGTCAGTGCCGTCGGCCCGGGCGTCTGGACACGGTGGAAGGCCGACCTGCTCGGCGAACTCTACTTCCGTACCCTCGGCACCCTCGACGGCGAAACTCCATCGGTGGCGGCGGAGCGTCATCGCCGCACGCTCGACGAACTCATCGCGAGCCACGATGCCGACGACGACGTCGTCCGGCTCGCCCGGCAACTGCCGCTCTCCTACCTCCACGACACCGAGCCGCGCCGCATGCTCGAGGAACTGGGGAAGCTGTCGCGTCTGGCGGCGGACGGCATGTTCATCAGCACACGCTGGCAGCCGGCCACCGGCACCCTCGCGGTCACGGTGGCCGCGCGGGAATCGGTCGCCAGCGGCGTGTTCCATCGGCTCACGGGCGCGGTGACCAGCCAGCGGCTGGAGATTCTTGCGGCCGACATCCACACGCTCGATCAGGGGCTCGTGCTCGACCATTTCGTGGTGAATGATCCCGATTACGCGGACGAACCGCCGGCGGAGCGATTGGCAGAGATCTCGTCCGCCATCCGCGCCGCGGTCAAGGCGGACCGATCCCCGTCGTTCACGCGACGCTGGAATCCGTTCGCGCCGCTGCCCAATCTCGCCGCGATCGCGCCTGCCCGTGTTCGGTTCGACAACGAAAGTTCCGCGCACGCCACAATCCTCGAAGTGTTTGCCCACGACTCGGTCGGTCTGCTCTACGCGATCGCGCGGACGATCTTCGAGGAGGGGCTGTCGGTGCGGTCGGCGAAGATCGGCACCTATCTCGACCAGGTGGTGGATGCGTTCCACGTCACCGACGAGGCGGGGCGGAAGGTGGTCGATCCGGAGCGGCTCGCCAAAATCCGCAATGCGCTCGAACGCGTGGCCGCCCCCGTCACAGGGCCGGGCGGCCAGCTAGCGGGGTCGTAACGCGCGCATCCGTCGGCGCCAGGCTGCGTCGAATTCCGCGATCGGCATGCCCACGAGCCGCTCGAATTCCACCACGCGCGCCGACTCGTCGGCCCCGGTAATCGGTTCGCAGATCGCCGCCAGTGAGGTTGGCGTGAGCACCGGCTCGAGCACAGCCAGGTGGAATGCCAGCCCCCAGGCCATCAGGTAGCTCTGCTCGCTGGCTTTTCGTCCGCCGGCGTGGCCAACGAGAAACTGGCTCTGTCCAGCCCGGAGCAGGTCCACGAGCGGCGGTGCATCACGGCCTGCCAGCAATTCCTCGAGTGACTTCAGCCGGACCGGATCGGGGGCATCGAGTCGCAGTTCGCCCGCCTCAAGTGGCGCCGTCTCGAAGACCTGCGCGAGTCCCTCGTCGAGCCACAGCGGGAGCGGCCGCCGACCGCTCGCGACGAGCCGACGATTGGCATATGCATGCCATGCTTCATGGGTGAGCCGGGCCGCGAATGTGCGGCGGGCGTCGGCGACATTCGCCGCGTTGTCGCGGCGGGCAGCGACCACCTGGGCGAGCATCTCATCGCGTTCTCGTTGCCAGCGACTGCGGGCCGCCTGCACCACCTCGGCTCGTTTGCCGGCGGGGATCCCCTGCTTTTCCAGGTCGCCCGCGAGCCGCCGCACGTCGACCTCGAACGATCGGTCCCGGTCGACGATCTCCCGCTCGGTGAGCGCGAGGCTGTCGGCCGCGGTTCGCTCCTGCTCGATCATTGCGGGCAGGTCGCTGCCGGCCACGAGCTGCCCGCGGGCAGGCACATACAATGCCGGATGATCAGCTGTGATTCCGAGCGTCTCCTGCACGCCCCGGTATTCGGCGGCGGTGCCGCACAGTGTGACCAGGAGCAGCGGCGCCGAGCCCTCCCCCGCTGCCGGCGGCAGCGGCACGAGCGCCTCGAGCGCCGCGAAGACCTGTTCGAGGAGCACCACGGCCTTGCGGGTGAGGCTCGGGTCGGCTGTGCTGCGCATGGCGAACCAGCGGCCAGCATACCGCCAGGCCTCGTCTTCATCGTCGCGGACGAGCGTCACCGCCGTCTCGGCCGCATGCTGCCTGCCGCGGCGGTTGCGAAACTCTTCCACCCGTTTCGCCAGCAGGGCATGTTCCGCCGCCGGGAGCGGCTCGATTGCCGCGATCCGCGCCGCGTTGATCGGCGCCCAGGTGATCAGCTCCATCATCCTGCCCGGCGGCTGAACGATCTGCACGAATCCGATCGGGGCTGTCGGGTCGCGGTGTTCGCCGGCGGCTGTGGACTCGACGACGAGTCCTTCCAGCCGTCGTCCGTCGTGAAGTCTGAGGCTCTCGAGCTTCCACGCGCCGGCGGCGATTCCGGGGCGTGGCTCAGCGGCGACAGCGCCGCCCGCCAGCACGGCAACGACAACGACGACGGATCGCAGGCAGATGGCAACCATGCAAAGGCGGACCATGCTCGACCAGCCCGCACCCGGTCAGAGGTAGGTGTTGATCACGTTCTCGAAGAGCTCCTGACGACCGCTCGTGCAGGCAGCAGCCTCGCCCTTGGCGAGCATCTCCTTCTCGAGCGTCGTGAAGCTCTCGCTGCCCGCCTCGATCCGCTTGCCGAGAGGGCTCGACCAGCTCGCATACCGCTCGTCGACGAGCTTCTGGATCGCGCCGTCGGCCCGCATGGCCGCGGCGATCTTCAGGCCGCGGGCAAAGGCGTCCATGCCGCCGATGTGGGCATGGAACAGGTCGACGGGCTCGAAGCTCTCGCGGCGGACCTTGGCGTCGAAGTTCACGCCGCCGGGGGCCAGCCCGCCGTACTTGAGGATTGAATACATGATCTGCGTGGTGAGGTAGATGTTGGTCGGGAACTGGTCGGTGTCCCAGCCCACCAGCGTGTCGCCGGTGTTGGCATCGATCGAGCCGAGATACCCCTGCATGCCGGCATACTCGAGTTCATGCTGCATCTCGTGGCCGGCGAGCGTGGCGTGGTTGGTCTCGATGTTCATCTTCACGTGCTTCTCCAGGCCGTAGGCCCGGAGGAAGTTAATGCAGGTGGCGCAGTCGAAGTCGTACTGATGCTTGGTGGGCTCGCGGGGCTTGGGCTCGAAGTAGAACTGGCCGGTGAAGCCGATCTCCTTCGCGTAGTCGACGGCCATATGCATGAAGCGGGCCAAGTGGTCCACCTCCCGCTTCATGTCGGTGTTCCAGAGACACTGGTAGCCCTCGCGACCGCCCCAGAACGTATACCCTGCGCCGCCAAGCGAGTGGGTGACCTCCATCGCCTTCTTCACCTGCGCGGCGGCGTAGGCGAAGACCTCGGCATTGCAACTGGTGGCGGCGCCATGCACGTACCGCGGATTCGAGAAGAGGTTGGCCGTGCCCCAGAGGAGCTTGATGCCGGTCTTCTCCTGGTGTGCCTTGAGCGCGGCGGCCACGGCGTCGAGGTTCTTGTGCGACTCGGCGAGCGTCTTGCCCTCTGGAGCCACGTCGCGGTCGTGGAAGCAGTAGAAGCCCACGCCGAGCTTTTCCATGAATTCAAACGCCACCTCGACGCGGGCCAGCGCCGCCTCGAGCGTGTCGCCCCCCTTTTCCCAGGGGCGGATCATGGTCGGGGCGCCGAAGGGGTCGCTGCCGGTGCCGCGGAACGTGTGCCAGTAGGAGACGGCGAACCGCAGGTGGTCGCGCATCGTCTTCCCCTCGATCAGGGCGTCGGGGTCGTAGTGACGAAACGCCAGCATGTTCTTCGTGGCGGGGCCCTCGTAGCGGATATGTGGAATGCCGGGAAACGCCTCGGAACCAGTGCTGTGTGCGGCTGCCATCGAAAGGATGCTCCTAAGGACACGAACGGAAAAAAAGAAAATCGCGCTCGAGTGAACGCGTGCTAGTTATATCGGCAGCCATGCCGATTGTCGCCTCCAAGGTAGAATCGATCGAGAGTCTCCTCAAACCCCATCGATCCCCTCTGGCAGCAATTCGCGAAAGCCTACAACCAGGTCGCGATTCACTCGCTCGGCGGCAGGGCCTCGCCGATCCAGACCCAGTGGCTCACGCCGGCCGACCTGACGATTCCCCGGCAGTTGGCCCGCACCCGATTCACGACGAAGTACTACACACAGTTTCTGGGCTGAATGGACCTGTGAAGGCGAGGTTCATTCGTGTCCGGGCGGCAGCGGCGTCCAGCGGTCGAAGGTGGCGGCCTGGCCGCGGAGGTGTCCGGCATCATCGACCAGATTCCAGACGATCGCCTGCTCGATCTGAAACCGCCGCCCGGACTGTGAGATGCGGATGCCTGCGTAGTCATCGACGTAGCCGTCGCGGCGGGTCCGCTCCAGGAGCCGGGCCCGCTCATCGCGATGCAGCGGCTCGGCCGTGAGCCGTGAGGGCGTCTGCACGAACGCGGCCCAGTCCATCTCCCAGAGTCTGAGTGCCGTGGCGTTGCCGTAATTGAGGACTGGGTCGGCCTCCGTGCCGTGCGAGACCACGACGAACGGCGAGTCGAAGAGCCGCCGGGCCTGGTCCGCCGGAGAAGCGTCGCGGGGGGCCAGGTCGCGGCCGAGAAGCCGCGCGAACGAGTCGAGCAGCATCTGCACGTGTGCGATCTGGTCGGGGCAAGACCACGGCGTGTCGGCGTGTGTCATCGTCGGACCGCCCGGGCCAGGATTCGGCGGCCCCACTCTGGAAACCATTCGATGAGGCCTGCCAGCAGGCCGGCCTTCCGCGGCACGACCAGCTCACTCCGGCGCTGGCCACAGGCAGTGAGCACCTGTTCTGCCAGCCGGTCGGGGTCGAGCTGCTTCAGTGCCCGGGTTCCTCCGGGACGGAGCGCGTCGGCGGGCAGGCCGGCCCGCGTGACGTCGGCGGCATAGCGGTCGGCCGCGTCGTGGGACCGCGGGTCGCCGTCGTCACGCCGGATCGGCCCCGGCGAGACCAAGAGCACGTGGGCTCCTCGCGGCGCCATCTCCAGTCGCACCGCGTCGACATAGGCTGCCAGCGCCGACTTCGCCACGCAGTAGGGACCCATGAACGGCGTGACGAGCTTGCCCGCGAGACTGCCGACGTAGACCAGGTGGCCGCGGGCTGTCGCCACGTCATCGGCCACGGCCTGCGTGATCTCGACGGCCGACGAGACGTTGGCATCGAAATACTCGCGGAGTTCATCGGCGGTTGTCTTGAGGATCTCTCCCCTGCCCGACCGGCCCACGCAGAAAAAAAGATCGTCGATGCCGCCCAGGATGCGGAGCGCCTCCCCGGCCACGCGGCCCCCTTCACCGGGCCGGGCCAGATCCGCCTTGATAGAGAAAAGGGGACGCAGCTCTTTTCTCCCCCTGTCCCTCCCGAAAAGAGCTGCGTCCCCTTTTCTGTCCGATCGGCCCACGATCAGCACGCGAGCTCCGGCGGCATCGAGATGCCGGGCGAGCACGAGGCCGAAGCCGGCCGTGCCGCCAGCCACGATGACTCGTCTGTCATGCCACGTCGGGTTCGTCGCTCGGGTCGCCATTGAGCGGAGTCTAACGCACATTGGGCCGCGTGCAGTATCCTGCGGGCCCTGCCCCGTCCGCCCCACCCCGCCTCGAGGACGCCAGCCATGTCGCACGCCACGCCGACTCCATCTCCGATCGTCCGCACGAAGATCGTTGCCACCATCGGCCCCGCCTGCCGTGAGGAGGCGGGCCTCCGCGGCCTTGTCGATGCCGGCGTCGACGTGTTCCGGCTCAACATGGCACACGGTTCGATGGAAGAACATCAGGAGACGCTCGACCGGGTGCGGCGGGTGGCCGAGGCGGCTGGCAGGCCGATCGGCGTGCTCGTTGACCTCGCCGGCCCAAAGATCAGACTCGGCGAGATCCCCGGTGGTGCTGTCGAGTGCGTCGAGGGAGCGGTGTTCAAGTTCATCCGCGGCACCGAGACCGGGAAGCCCGATGAGTTTACGACCACCTACGAACGGCTGATCGACGAACTGGCCGTGGGGGATGCGGTGATGCTCGCCGACGGCACGATCAGCCTCGTGGTGGAGGAGCGTTCCCCCAACGAGGCCCGCTGCCGCGTCGTGCAGGGCGGGCTGATCCGCAGTCGCCAGGGGGTGAACCTCCCGGGCGTGAAGCTCTCGGTGGCCGCGATGAGCGCCGCCGATTGGAAGCATGCCGAATGGGCCGCGGCCGCCGGAGCCGACTTCGTGAGCCTGTCGTTCGTGCGGAGTGCTGTGGAGGTGAAACTGCTCAAGGAACTGCTGCGGACGCGTGGCTCGAAGGCCCGCGTCGTCGCCAAGATCGAGAAGCGGGAGGCGATCGACAACCTCGATTCGATCGTCGAGGCAGCCGACGCGGTGATGGTGGCCCGTGGCGACCTCGGTGTGGAGATCGACGTGGCCAGCATGCCGATGATGCAGAAGCAGATCATCCGCGCCTGCCAGCGGTATCAAAAACCGGTGATCGTCGCCACGCAGATGCTCGACAGCATGCAGCATTCCCGGCGGCCGACGCGGGCCGAGACGACCGACGTGGCCAACGCGATCTTGGATGGCGCCGACGCCTGCATGCTCTCCGGCGAGACGGCGATCGGCGAGCATCCGCGGCTGGTGGTCGAGATGATGCGGAGGATCGCCAGCGCCACCGAGAAGCAGTATCTGCATGACCGCAAGCAGTTCTTGGAAGACGCCCTGGGGCGGGCCCGGGGTACGGTTTCGGCCGGCGAGTTCCTGCCTTCGCCAGAGTTTCTTGTCGAGGGATTGCACCCGATCACGCAGGCCGTGGTCGACGGCGCCAGTCGCATCGCCGCCGAACTCGACGCCAAACTCGTGGTGGTGGCCAGCAAGAGCGGCGTGACGGCGATCGCCCGGTCAAAGCGACGCGGCGCCGTGCCCACGGTCGGCGTCAGCGACGATCCCGCCACGCTCCGGCAGATGTCGCTCTACTGGGGCGTCACGCCGCTGGCAGCGGTCGAGGGGGCCGACGTCAACCGGCTCCTCGAACATGTCACCACCTGGGGGCTCCGCGAGGGGCGGCTCCAGCGTGGCGACCGGATATTGCTGGTGGCGGGTATCGGATTTGGCACCGGCGGGCACAATATGGCCCTCGTCCACGAAGTGTGAAAATCAGGAGAAGACGATGAAGAAGAAGTGCGTGCTGGCGTATTCGGGCGGTCTCGACACCTCGGTGATCCTCGGCTGGCTCATCGAGCAGGGCTACGAGGTGATCGCGGTCTATGTCGATCTGGGGCAGCCCTGCGAGGATCGCGAGGCGACACTTGCTAAGGCGCGGACATGCGGCGCGTCCAAGGCGATGATCGTGGACGTCCGCGAGGAACTCTGCCGCGACTTCGCCTTCCCGGTGATGCAGTGGCAGGCCCGCTACGAGGGCACGTACCTGCTCGGCACCTCGATCGCCCGGCCGCTGATCAGCAAGGTCTGCGTCGAGATCGCGCACGCCGAGGGTGCCACCGTCTACGCCCACGGCGCCACCGGCAAGGGCAACGACCAGTGCCGGTTCCAGCTCGCCGCAGAGGCGCTCGACCCGACGATTCAGGTGCTCGCCCCGTGGCGGATTGCGGAGTTCCGGGCGCGTTTCCCCGGCCGCAAGGAGCTGATCGAGTTCTGCGAGGAGAAGAACATCCCCGTGAAGGCATCGAAGGGGAAGCCCTACAGCTCCGACGAGAACTGCCTGCACACGAGCTACGAGGCGGGCCTGCTCGAGGAACTCACGACCGATGGCTTCGGGCTCGTCGACTTCGGCATGACCGTGTCGCCGCAGGCAGCTCCCGACACTCCCGAGACCGTGCGGCTCGACTTCGAGTCGGGCGTGCCGGTGCGGGTGAACGGCCGGGCCCTCAAATCACACGACATGGTGCTGGCGCTCAACGAGATCGGCGGCCGCCACGGCATCGGGCGGACCGACATCGTGGAGAACCGCTTGGTCGGTATGAAGAGCCGCGGCGTCTACGAGGCGCCGGGCATGACGCTGCTCTACGAGGCCCATCGGCTCGTCGAGCAGATGACGCTCGACCGCGACCTCGTCCACCTCCGCGACCGGCTCTCGCCCGAGGTGGCAGAGATGGTCTATTACGGCTTCTGGTACGTCGCGAAGATGGACGCCTTGATGGCGTTCATCCGCGAGGCGCAGAAGCCGGTCACGGGCACCGTGGAGCTGAACCTCTACAAGGGCAACATCCTGGTGAAGAGCCGGGAGAGCAGTCAGAGCCTCTACGACGCGGCGATCGCGTCGATGGAGGGGGGCGGTTCCTCCTATGACCAGACCGATGCCGAGGGTTTCTTGCGGATTCTCGGGCTGCCGTCGCGGGTGCAGGGGCACGTGCGGCCGCGGGGCTGACCTCGTTTGATGAGAGCCGCGTCGTGAACCGATTGCTTCCGGCATCGTGGCGGGCAGTGCCGGGCGGGCTTCGGCTGTTCGTCGGCATCGACCGGCGGCGGCCCGCCTCGTGGATCACGCTCGCCATGGGCGGCTGGCTCGGATGGTGGTGTGCCGCTGCGGCCGCGGATCAGTCTGGCGGTATCGCCATGCTTTGGGCAGCCGTGTTGGCGGTGGCGGCGATCGGAGATATCCCGCTGACGGTTTGTCTCCCCGCTGACCGTGGGCTCAAGTTCCTCTGGGCGTGCGTGTGGGCCTGCGAGCGGGCCGCCTGGCCGTTCGTCGGCATGATGCTCGGCATGCTCGCCGCCGGCGGTGGGCCCGAATCGTTTGAACCGGAGTCTTTCGGAATTCTTGCCGCGGCGACGGCCGGTGCCCTGCTGGCTGCGGTCACGACGGTCGCCAGCAGGCTCTCCGGCGCCAAGGCTGCCGACGCCGCGAGCCTCGTGCTCCTGGTGGCTGCGGCGAGTGCGGCTGCAGCCATCGCGCTTGCGCCGCGACTGGGAGGGAGTTGCATCGGCGGCGTGGCTCCGTGGCTCTTGCTCGGTGGTCTTGTCTGGGCATGGTCGCGGTCGCAACGCACGGCGATCGAGGCGGTCCTGCCGGGAGCGCATCGAGCTGGGCATGTCGCCGGCGCCGATGGACTGCATGTCGACGCCCTCCCTGCCAATGGCCCGCTACGGCAGACGCTCTCCCGGCTGGCGATGGTCGCAGCGCTGGCGGCCATGGCTGGCTGGCTCGTGCTCGAACCGGTGGTTGATCCCGGTACGAGCGGTGGGCCTGATCAGGCTGGCCAGAGTGCCCAGTGGGATCGGCTCCTGCAGGTGCGTTATGCGGCGGCGGCATGGGCCCTGTTCACGGCGGCGTGGTTCGTCGGCCTGGCCTTGCCGCAGGCGACGCTCCAGGATGGGATGGCGGGGTCGCGGGACTGGGAGCGTCTCTTTCGCACGACATCCGGTGCGCGTCGCGGCGGCGCCGCATGGCGGCCGAGGCTCTCGGTGCCGCGGCTCGGTCCCGTGCGGTTTGCCGGCGGCGTCGCCCTGTCGCAGGCAGCGATCCTCGGCTGGCCGGTGCTGGTGTGTGTGGTGCTGTCGTTGCCGACTGCGAGTGCTGCCAGACTGCCTCTGGGCATTGTCATCGGATTGGCAGCGGCGGCAATCGTCGTCTCGGCCATCGTCGCGTTCGGTGCCGCGGTGCACGCCTCACGGGAGACCATCTTCGCCACCACACTTGCGATCGCGCTTGCCATGGTGGTCGGCGGTCTCACGGTCGCCGCAGGTTCCATGCTCCCAGATCGCCAACCGACCTCGCCCAGTCTCTCCAGTCCGTTGCCGCCCCCGCTGCAACGCCTCCACGGCGGCTGACTGGGGGATTTTGTCTTGCCGCAAACACGCTCCACCTGCGAAAGTTCGTAATCCAGGTTGAGAAAGCGTGCCGAAAAGAACGATAGAGAAGAGCCGTGACGGTTGTGCTGATTGCGCCATTGCGCCCTGCAAACGCTGGCTGTGCAAACTCGTAAGGAGTGCTTTTTGTGGACGGAACCCGCTGCCATCATCCGATCCGTTCCTTCCACCGCGTCATGCGGGTCACGGCCGCCGTGGCTGTCATGCTCGGCTCGGTCCTTTCGGGCCTGATTGGGCCCGCGGGGGCTGCCGCTGACGACACCGCTTTTCCACCGAGCGAAAAGATCTTTCCGGCCACCACAAGAGGCTGGGTGAGCATTTCCCACGGGCCGGAATTCCGCCAGCGTTTCAACCGCACGCAGTACGGCCTCCTGCTCAAGGATCCGAGCATGAAGCCGTTCATCGAGAGCGTTCGCAAACAACTCGAAGGCTCCAATAGCGGCCGACTCGGCCGGCTGGGGCTCACGCTCGACGACCTGCTGGACGTCGCCGGCGGCGAGTATGCGCTCGGCGCCGTCGAGTCGCCGGCAGGCAAGCTGGCCACTGTCGTGCTGGTGGACGTCACGGGTCACGATGCCGAGGCCCGCGGCCTCGTCGACAAGATGAACCAGCGGATGGTCGAGCAGAAGGGCACCAAGGTCGCCGCCAACGGAGGCGGCCCGCTGACCGTCTACCAGTTCGCCGCTTCCGAAAACTCCAGCCGGCCAGGCGAGCAGCGGGTTGCCTTTGCCCTCGCCGGGAACACGCTTCTCGTTGGTGATGATCCCGCGCTTGTCACGCAGGTGATGGGCACGCTGGGCCAGGGGCGTGGCGACTGCGTGGGGTCGCTGCCGGCGTTTGACGCCGTCATGGGCCGTTGCCAGAGCCAGGTGCCGGGGACCGCCGCGGCGGTCCGCTGGTATGTCGATCCGCTCCCGTTTGCGAAGGCGTATCAGGCCACCAATCCGCCCCGTGAGAAGCGGAAGGGCCCAGATTACGTGGCGATCCTCGGCCGCCAGGGCTTCGATGCCGTCAAGGGCGCCGGTGGCGTGGTCGTGTTCGACGACGGCGGCCATGCGATGCGTCATCACACGATGGTCTATGCGCCGCCGCTGGCCGGCCGCCAGCCGTTCGCGGCCGATCGGTTCGATCTTGCCGCCCGCATGCTGCAGTTTCCCGACGTCGAGGCGATCGCCCCGCAGCCGTGGGTGCCGCGGGATGTCGCGGGCTGGACGTCGCTCCAGTTCGATCTCCGCAACGCCTTCACCACCGTCGAGTCGCTCGTGGACGACGTCGTCGGTGAGAAGGGTGTCTATGACGACGTGATCGCCTCCGTGAAGGAGGATCCGGATGGTCCGCAGATCGACTTGGAAAAGGATCTCGTCGCCTGCCTCGGTAGCCGTGCGACACTCATCACCGACCACGCCACGCCGATCGGCACCGACAGTGAACGGATAGTGATAGCGGTCGAGGCAGTCGATCCCGCGCGGGTCGCCGCCACGGTCGCCAAGAGCATGTCGATCGATCCCGATATGGCCAAGATCGACGTGCAGGGCAACGTCGCCTGGGAGCTCATCGATCGGTCGATGGCGATTCCGCAGCTCGAGGTGGAGCTGCCTGGCGGCGCCGTTCCCCATGCCGATCACGACGACGACGCCCAACGCCGCCGTTCGAAGCTCCGTGACCGCGATGAGAAGCTCCTACCGCACTCGGTGGTGACCGTCGCCCACGGGCACCTATTCATCGCGTCGCACCGCGACATCCTCGAGCGAGTTCTTGCGACGAAGGGGGATGTCGAGGCCCTCGGTTCGGCCATGGACTACACGCAGGTGGCCGGCGAATTGAACAGGCTGTTGCCGGGCAAGGCGGCCACGCGGTCGTTTACCCGTGAGGATGAGGCGATCCGCCCGGCCTATGAAATGCTGCGGCAGGGCTCTATGCCCAAGTCGAAGAGCCTCACGGGGCAGGTCCTCAATGGCATCCTCGGCGATGGCAAGCCCGGCACGGTGCGGACGCAGCGGCTGGACGGCAGCACGCTTCCCGATTTCGAGTTGGTGCGGCGGTATTTTGGCACGGCGGGTGTGGGGATGCAGTCCCTGCCCGACGGCTGGTACATCACCGGGGTCACGCTGCCGCGGAGCCAGCAGGAGCCCGAAGTGGCCCGCCGACCGGTCACTCCGCCGCAGTAGGCGGTCGCGTTGCCGTGCGGCGGCTGCGAACTGCCGTTGCCAGCCGGTCGAGGAGCCGCAGGCTCTCCTCCCAGCTGAGGCAGGCGTCGGTGATCGACAGGCCGCGGGCAAGATCCCGCCCCGGCACGAGATCCTGCCGGCCACCCACGAGGTTGCTCTCCACCATCACCCCCACGATCCGGTCCTCACCCGACTCGAGTTGGGTGGCGATGGCGTCGGCCACGTCCAACTGCCGTTCGTGCTGCTTGGACGAGTTGCCGTGGGAAGCGTCGATCATCAGGCGGGCCGGGAGTCGGTTTCGAGCGAGCTCGTCGCAGGCGGCGGCGACACTGGCGGCATCGTAGTTGGGCGCCTTGCCGCCGCGGAGGATGATGTGGCAGTCGTCGTTGCCCTTCGTCGACACGATCGCCGTGTGGCCTCCCTTCGTGACCGACAGGAAATGGTGTGGCTGGTGGGCGGCGAGTACCGCCTCGGCAGCGACCCGCACGTTGCCGTCGGTGCCGTTCTTGAAGCCAACCGGGCAGGAGAGCCCCGAGGCCAGTTCACGATGCACCTGGCTCTCGGTGGTGCGGGCCCCGATGGCACCCCAGCTCACGAGGTCGGCAATGTATTGCGGCGTGATCATGTCGAGAAACTCGCAGCCTGCGGGCAGGCCGAGCGAGTTGATCTCCACGAGCAGTTCGCGGGCGACGCGGAGCCCCTCGTTGATCCGGAACGTGCCGTCGAGATTGGGGTCGTTGATGAGCCCCTTCCAGCCGACCGTCGTCCGCGGCTTCTCAAAATAGACCCGCATCACGATCTCGAGGTCGGCAGCGAGCCGCTCCCGCTCGCTGCGGAGCCGGCGGGCATAGTCGACCGCTGCCTCGGGATCGTGGATCGAGCAGGGGCCGATCACGACGACGAGCCGATCGTCCGTGCCTTGAAGGATGGCGTGAAGCTTCGACCGCGTGGCCGACACGATCTCCCCGACCGTGTCTGTGCAGGGAAGCTCCCGGAGCACGTGCGCCGGTGGCGAGAGTTCCTTGATCTCGTTGATCCGGACGTCGTCGGTGGAAGAATGGTGCGGTGTCATGGGAGGGTGTCTGCTGTCATTTGAATGGATACACGCCATGCAGCACAGCCCATGGTCGTCGGCTGCGGGGGCCACCCGCCCGCAGACCGACTGCGGGGGTGTCTGAGGCGAAGGTCTACCCGCACGTTTCCGCAAAACAGCGATCCGCTGGCTCGGTGGCCACCGGCTTGGAAGCGAACCCGTAGTTCGTTCACTCCTTGGAGAGTTCGACGGGCTTACGGAGTACGATGAAACTCCCGAGCGGATTCACCATGTTCACGGCGGCCGACACGGAACGTTTGATTCGCGTTTGCCAATGCATCCGATTTCCAAGGGCTTCAAAGAGGCGGCGACACCTTGCGGATCGTCGGCGTTGCCATCGTCTCGCCGTCAATATCCTCAGCCTAGCAGCATGTGCTTCCGTCGATAAGTCCCGATGATCAGCGTCACATGCCACTCAATGTGCGACCTTGATGCGGGTGTCGGACGGAAGTTCTGCAGGTGTCTCGAGAGACAATTCAGCGTCATCCTGCGTCTTGGGAAACGAGGTCTGCGGCCCCAAGGTCACGTCGGCGATTTCAACGGCTGCGGCGCTCGCGCCCAGATTGAAGAGGAGCCTCGCCGACTCGTCGTCGAACTTCGGCTCGAAGTCGAAACGAAAACTCTGCCACTGTTCTGTGAGGCTCACCCGTTCGAAATGGTGCAGGTTTGCCGAGAGACCCTGTGTCTCCTGTGCCCTGACGATCATCGTGCGAGGTGCGGCGGCTCTCGCGCGGAACGCAACGGTATAGCGAGCCCCTGCCTTGACGGGCGATTGCGGACCAGTCAGACGTACATGCCACTTCCTTCCATCATCGCTGAGGTGTGTGATGTCGACCTTCATCACCCCGTCTGGCGAGATGAGGAGCGTTGCCTCCGCGCCCCCTTCGGTGGTGACCTGCCACGCAGGCGGAGCCGCCGAGGCCTTCGCCTTGGCGATCGGTGTGCTCGGGGGACTGGAGGTGCTGCAGCCCGCCAGACCCATGAGCATGAGGCCTGGGAACACCCAGGCCGCTAGGCGTACGGTCCATTTCGTTTGGAAAATCATCATTGTGTTGACGTTTTAGAATACTCGCTGCGGCGGTCTGGGTTTCTCTGGGTTCCGGTCGTGTCGCGTCGAGGATGTGATTGTCGTCACGGGCCGTCGGCCGCCTGTGGCCGCTTCTCCCAGTCGATCACCGCCCAGAAGGGATGCTGACGGTCGGCACGCAGCCGCAGGTCTTCAAGCAACAGTCGCTTGTCTGGAACGACGGGGTCCTTCCAGAGCTTCCGGCCATCGAGCGTGACGGTCACCGGCCGCGAAAAGTCGACTAGTTCCGGCGAGAGCCAGATCCGCACCCGATCGGCGCCGCACTGTGCTGAGAGCATGCTCGCTGGCACAGAGTTGGCCGGCATCGTCTTGGCCTCGATCGCAAACGGCCGGATGGCCGGTGGAGGTGGCCACTGGGAGGGCAGCACCATCGTGCGGGCCGGCGGCCGCTCCATCTCCATCCACCAGAAGAAGCGATCCCAGGGCCGCATCGATACCGCGTCGATCGTGGGCGGGAAAAACGTCCGCTGGCGCCGACCCATCCAGTCGAAGATCCGCATGATCTCATCTGAGAAGTGTTCGTGGCCACGGCCGCGATACTCGACATAGGTGGCGTCGAAGCCCTTGGCGAAATAGCGGTCGAGATCCATCGTGTTGCGGCCGAAGCAGGCGGCGTCGAGTTCACCGCCAACAAGATACATGGGCAGCGTGCGGGCATTGTGCCAGTAGTGGTTGACATACTTGCCAGCCGCGGCGGAGATCGCCACCAGCCCTGCCCAGAGATCGGGATGGGCCAGCGCGATGTCCCAGGCCGCATCGCCTCCCATCGAGTGGCCGGAGAGAAACACGCGGTCGGTGTCGATCGAAAACCGTCGCAGCGACTCACGCAATGCGGCGAGCACGGCGGCGTGCTCCCGCGGCGAGTAGTCGTAGGCCATCTGTTGCTCGCGGGCCCATGCGGGGGCGATCACGATTGAGCCATTGCGGGCCGCATGGCCGCGGCGTTGGCCGTCGGGGCCCGGCATGCCTGACCACCACTCGATCTGCTGCATCGGCTTAGACCCGGCCGCATGCAGGGAGACCACCGCCGGATACTTTCGCAGTGGATCGTATTCGGGGGGCAATTGCACGAGACAACGGAAGCTCCCCTCCCCTTCCAGGCCCGGCACCTCGAGTTCGTGAAGTCCCGGGGCGATCTCCGCGGGTGGGGCGAACGGAGGCCGCATCTGCCGGGCGATCGCCGCGATGGTCGGAGCGTCGAAGGCCTCCTCCTGCTCCAGCCGCCCATGGATCTGGTCGCGTTGCGTTTTGTCCGTCGCGCGGAGGTAGTCGCCGACAAGCGATCGCACCCGCACGGCCGACAACGCAAGCTTGAGGTTGCGGTCGGCGCTCGCGGCGCCCTGCAGCCAGCCGTTGATCGCCATCGCCAGAGCGGCTTCAGCCGGCATGTCGGGGTCGGTGCCAAGCCTTTCAAACGTCGCGAGTCGGTCGAGGGAGGCGAACGAGAGCCCCTGCTCGATCTCGTCGACGATCGTCGAGGCCTCGCGACGGTCCCCCTCTTCCTGGAGCTGTGCCTGCCGTCGTCGCAATTCGGCGAGCAGTCCGCTGGCCGAATCCTGCCGCTCCCGATAGCGATCGCGGGCCTCTCGGACCGCCTCGACCGTTTCGCCGCCGGCGTCGTCGGCAGGGAACTGCTCCAGGAGGTCGAGCGCCAGCCGATCCTGGCCGACGCGGCCGCGAACGAGAACCTCGTCGAGCAGTTTGGCGGCTGCGAGCGAGGCCAGGTCTTTTCGCTGCTGGGCCAGTTCGGCGAGATCGGGGAAATCCCGCAGCACCTCGTCGAGTTCCTGCTTGGCGTCGTCGTAGCGCTCCGCTTGCAGAAAGAGCCGCACGACCCGCAGCCGATCGTCGGGGTTGGTGCGGTCGAGATGCTGATCGATCACCCGCTTGAGCATCTCCCGAGGGATCGACGAGGTCGCGATCCGCATATCGAGCAGGTTGGGTCGCTCCGTGAGAATCCCCTCGACGCTCGTCCAACGGGCGGCGATCTGCGTGATGCCCTGCACGATATCGAGGCGGCCGCCGGCGGTGCTGAGCGAGAGGATACGGCGGCCATATTCGTCGAACGGCGTCGCGCCGAGGATCTGGCCGACACCGACCACCCGGCGGCCGCTCTCGGGAATGCGTTGCGGGATCCGAATCCGTTCAGCGCCGGCATCGCCCTGGCCCGGCGCCGTTCTTACCACCCGCCGCTTCGAGACCATGGTGCGGGTCAGTTCGTCGTCGCACATCAGAACGGCTGTGCCACCGCCCGGTTTCGTGCCGCCCTCGGAATCAGGGGCAATCGCGACTCCCGGCAGGAGCACGAAACGCCCCTGCAGCACGCGGCCGTCGGCCAGTTCGACCTCGTCGGACCATGCCTGGGACGATGTTGACGCCAAAATGAGCAGGCTCATCAGGGCGAGCAGAGCCCTGGGCCGCGTCCAGTCCATCCGCGTCCAGTCCATCCGCGTCCAGTCCATGCAGAGCCTTTCGAGCGGGATGACATCCTGTCAACAAAACCGCAGTTTACCGCTCGCGGGCGTTCGGTCCCAGTCGGTGGCCTTGCTTGACTGCGCCGGCGTGGCTGGCCGACAATGCCCCCAATTCCGCTGGCGGCGAAAGTCGCTGTTGCACGGCGTGCGTTTCGGGCTGTCTCGATACGGCTGGAATGGGCGATCTGGAATGGGCGATTCTGTCGGGTGAGAACGAGAATCTGTCCGCTGAGAACGAGAATTCACAGGCGAGAACGCTCATGCGGGAACCAGTGCGCCGGCTGCTTGCGTGGGGCGTCTTGTTGGCGGTTTTGCTGCCGATGGTGATCGCCGTCGTGCTGGGGCTCGGGGCCCTCCTCTTTTCGCTGGGTGACAAGGCCGGCGCTGCCGCCTGCGGTCGGATCGGGCTCGTCATCGGCGTGGCCTGGTTCCTGGCGCTTGCGGCCACCGCGACGGCCAGCGGGATCATGGCGCTCGAGGGGAGTGCCGGCAGGCCGGACAGGCCATTAAGGCCCGAAGATCACCCGCTGGAGCAGTGATGCTGCAACTCGGCGGACAGACAATTCCCGTCTGCGAACCATGGATCGGGTGAGCGTTCATGCCGATTGAATTTCGTTGCACAGGCTGCCGGTCGCGACTGCATGTCCCCAAACGCTGGGCCGGGAACAGCCTTCCCTGCCCGAAGTGTGGCACCCGCGTAGTCGTGCCCACCGCGGCGCGGGGCCATGAGCCCGCCGCATTCGAAGACGCCGCGGTCGAGCGGTCGATCGCGGCGCTCGAGGTGCCGCGACCGGGTAAGGCCGGTGGAATATTTGCCGCCGACTCGTTCGAACTGCCTTCTGCAGTGGATGCTGGCGAGGCTGCCGAAATCCGGAATCCCCGCAATGGCATCACGCTTTCCCGTCGGGCCATCTATGCTTATGGGATGCTGGTTCCGGCCATCGCGGCAGCGGCCTTCTGGCTGGGATGCTGGTGGACGGCGGCCGGCAGCCGATGAAGCCGGGCCGCGATAGAGGCAGGCACGAGATTCGCATGCGCACCCCATCCACTCCACGAGAGACAGCGATGAGTCACTTGATCCGCGGACTGCTCACCATGCGTCTGGGTGCCAGATGTCTGGGTTCAACGTACTTGGTCGCCATGTCCATGCTTGCGATGGTGCCTGTTGGCCGGGCGATCGCAGAGCCGGCCTCTGAGGGCTCGCTCAAAGAGATCCGGGAAACTCTGGATGAAGCAAAACAGCTGATCGAAGATGGCAAGCCTGGGAAGGCGGCGGCCCGTGCGGCCGAGGCATCGAAGGCGATCGAGGCGTTGGCGGCCGAGGGCACTGCGCCGACGGCCGGACTGCGAAGCCTCTGGGAAAGATGCCGATCGCTGCGCAACGACTTGGAGCTGGAGGGGGCCGACGTAAGCGGCATCTCTTTAGCCCCCCTCAAGGCTGCAAACGCGAAGGCTTCAACCGCGAAGACCGCCGCTCCCAAGACGGCGGCGGGAAAACCGGCCGGCAAGGGGATGGAAACAACTCCTCCCGCTGCCGGAGCGGCCAAGCCCGCTGCCGCCAAGGCTGCCCCGAAGCCCTCCGCCAAGCCTGCCCTGACGTTCACGGCGCAGGTGGCGCCCATCCTCTCCCGCCACTGCGGCGGCTGTCATATCGCGGGCCGCAAGGGTGGGTTTCAGATGGTGTCCTACGCTGGGCTGATGAAGACGGGCATGGTGCAGCCGGGCGTGGGAGAGTCCAGTCGGCTCGTCGAGGTGATTCTCAGTGGCGATATGCCGCGGGGTGGCGGCAAGGTGTCGCCCGAGGACATTGGCGTGTTGATGAAGTGGATCGATGCCGGGGCCCCGTTCGACGGGCCTGATCCGACAGCGCCAATCGACGGCCTTGCGAGGCAGGCCACGGCCCCGCCTTCCGCCGTCGCGCCGACGAAGCCCATCGTGGCGGTGAAGCTCAAGCCGGGCGAGGTATCGTTTGCGGCTGACGTCGCTCCGGTGCTGGTCGCGCAGTGTGTGGGCTGTCACGACGCCATGCAGCCGGAGGCGAACCTCAGCATGGTCACGCTCGAACGGCTGCTCCGTGGCGGCCGCGGCGGCAGTCCGGTGGTCTCCGGCAAGGGGGCCGAAAGTCTGCTGATCAAGAAAATCAAGGGTGCCGGGATCGAGGGCCAGCGGATGCCGATTGGCAAGCCGCCGCTGGCCGACGATGTGATCGCGACCATCCAGAAATGGATCGATCAGGGCGCGAAACTCGACCTGCTCACGCCGCAGGCCGAACTGGAGACGCTCGCCGCTGCCGGGCGGTCTCAGAAACTCTCCCACGACGAACTGAAAAAGGTGCGGTTTCGGGCCGGCGGCAGCCTGTGGGCCCGGGCTATTCCCGACGACAAGGCAGTGGTGATCGAACGCGGCGACGTGCTGGTGTCGGGCAATCTGTCGGCCGCGAAGATGGAGGAACTCGCCGATGCGGCCGAAACAGTTGCAGGCCGGCTCCAGGAACAGATGATGGGTGGGGCGTCGCCGATCATCAAAGGCGGCATCGTCGTCTACGGCTTTGCCAAGGGCTACGATCTTTCGAGCTTCTGGCAGACCGTGTTTTCGGATGACCGACCCAAGGGCGTCACGGCGGGGGGCGGTGTGCAGGGGGATGTGGTCTATGCGGCGGTCATCCCTCCCACGACAGACAAGGCTTCGGGAGGGAAGGATGATGCCGATGCCAATACCCGTGTCCTCCTCGCCGAGCAGATGACTGCGGCTTCCCTGCTCGGCCGGGGCGTGCCGGCTTGGTTTGCCAAGGGGGCCGGCCGGGCCGTGGCGATGAAGTTTGAGCCAAAATCAGGCCTCGTGGAGACGTGGCGCCGCGACCTGCCGGCAGCGGTGCAGCGGTGTGGTTCGCCGGCCGATTTCTTTGCCGGCCACGGCGATTCGGTGGCGATGGCCACGGTGGGGGGCGGGTTCATCGGCGCGACCATGCCGAGCGTCAGCCGGCTCGAGGCACTCGTTGGCCAGCTCGACGCGGGCACGCCCTTCGATCAGGCGTTCATCAACGTCTTTCGCAGCCCGCCCCAACAGCTCTTCGAATCATGGGTGGCCCAGCAGGCCGCCCGCGGTCCGCGACGGTAGGTCTTAGCCGGTAGGTCTTAAAGGCTTCATACGTCTCATTGCCCAAGCCGCCGGGGACGGCAGAAGGGCTTCGTCCGCCGTTCCGACGGCGGAGGGGCTCGTCGCTACGGCTTTTTCTCCTTCCACGACCTACGGCAGCGCATTCCCCAGAAGGTCGAAAAATCCAAAAGCTCCTCGAGCTTCCGCCGATCCCCGGCTCCTCGATTCCTGATCGTGAGGAGCCGGTCGGAGGCACGCGCAGGAGCTGGTGAACTTTGCGACTCACGAGCGATTCACCATCGTCCAAGAGCCTCCTGTAGCAAAGTCCGCCAGCGACGAGCATGCCGCAGCCGGCGAAGATACTTCACGAAAAACACGACATCGTGTCGTTTTTTCTTGGCCGACATCCGTCGGCTGGTTCTTGCCCGGCCCTCCAGGCCTGGAGCGGACTGGGCCGCGTGCAGGAAAAGCAGGCGGCGATACGTTTTCCACCGTAATGCCGTGGCGCCGTGTGATGCGGAGAGCTCGTTTTAAAAACAGACGGGGGTGCCTGGGTCCCGGGGCATGTGATCCGAGCGGTATTTCCGACGCAGGCCAGTTTCCTGGTCAGGCCGGAAGCCTTCGGCTGTACACGCGACCGGAGCCCTTCATCGGCCCCCAACGAGCCTCGTTAAGAGCTCACCGACATGGATCGACGCATCACGAACATGACAGAAAACGTATCGCCGCACGCTCCTTCTGCTGGCTGTTACTCCTGCTGATCGCGACCGGCTGGTCCCATCGACTTGGTGTTGCGTTCCACCGCCATCACCACGGTCTGTCGCGAAGCACCGTCGGCCGTGCTGGCAACGATCGGCAGGACCTGTCTCCGGTTGGGCATTTCCACCCGCACTCGGAAGGTTCCATCAGCATGCACTTTCACCGGCTCACCTTGCAAGGTGAGGTAGGCGCCCGGCTGCGTCACACCGTAAACGACCATTTCGGCATCGACCTCGAGTTCGAAGGACGGCACGCCGTCTTCACCCTCGTCCTCCTCCGCGCCGCTGCTGCGGGCCGCCGGCGGCCCCATCGGCCTGCGGAGACGTTCCTCGAAGAGTTGCTGCAGTTCTTCGCTCGAGTGTTCGGCCGTGAAGCCGCCGCTCATCGCGTAGATCCGCTCGCAGTCATCGACGATCTCGCCCCAGTGCGCGTCGAGCGTGTCGCCTTGCGGGCTGTTCGGCATGGTGACGGCGTTGCTTCGCGCCAAGGCGTGAAACCGACCGGAGATCGCCAGATAGCCGATCTCGCAGCGGTAGCGGTGCGGTTCGCGGATGTCGATGAACCAGTTTTTCACCCCGCCATGCACCGCGATCTCGCGGACCACGCGCTCCGACGGGGATGCATTGAGACCGCTTTCCAGTTCGATCAGCCGCAGGGTCGGCCGGGCACCGTGCCATTCCTGTCCGAGCGCTGCCTGGGCGCGGGCGATGCTGCGGGTTGTCAGCTCCCAAAAGACGTGGAGCCAGTGCGGTCCCCGTACCATCAACACCATGCGATCCCGCACCGGACGGGGTGACCGGCCCCCCTCGGGCGGCGTGGCCAGATTCTTGGCCTTGAGCAGTCGCTCGCGAGCCTGCTGCAAACGGAGGGTGATGGCGGGATCCTGGGGCTGGGCCACGGCCCGGGGAGTTCCAGCAGGAGGCACGCTGGCACGCAGGCCGACGGAGGCTGCCGGACCGGCTGGGTGGCCGTCACGGCTGCCCGCCCGCATCGACATCGTGGTGCCTCGGGCGGCTGCCACAACCGGGGGCCGCGACCGGGCCTTGCGGACCAAGGCTCGGATGAGCTGGTCCTTCCGCATGGCATGCCAGCCAGCGACGCCGTGCTGCTTGGCGAGGCGGGCAAGATCGCGGACAGGCTTTTCCTTGAGGCTGGCTGAGGTCATCCGCTGGTGCTTTCCGGTTGTGAAAGCAGTTGGACAGGGCCTCCGCTCGAGCCATGCCTCCAAACTGCCTCAGTCCACGGTACCGGGAAGCGTGGGCAAACGCAAACAAAAACCCCCTCAGCAGGGTGGTTTTTGCCTAAAAACGCCGAGAATTGCACCAAGAATTCTGCTCAGTCGCCGCGGAGTTTGAGGCCCCGCTCGGTGAGCTTTTCGCGGACTTCGTTGAGGCTTGTGACGCCGAAGTTCTTGCATTCCATGAGATCTTCGGCGGTACGGCGAACGAGTTCAGAGATGAGGTTGATGCCCAGTTTCGTGGTGCACTTCCGGGCCCTGACCGAGAGGTTGAGCTCGGTGATCGGCTGTGACAGCAGTTCCTGCTCGTCGGCCGAGGGCTCTGCCATTTCCTGCTCCGGCTCCTCCACGGCGGCGGGCGCTGCGAATTGGCCCAGAGAGAGTCCCTTGGAGGCCAGCATGTCCTTGATCTCGACCAGGCTGGTCTCGCCGAAATTCTTGCTGGCAAGGATTTCCGCCTCGCTGGTCCGGGCCAGGTCGCCGAGGGTGTGGATGCCCATTTTCTGCAGGCAATTGCGGCTGCGGACCGAGAGTTCGAAGTCGCTGACCGGGAGGCCCATCACCTGTTCGATGCGGTCGCGCTGCTTCTGCTCCTGCTCTTCGGTTCGCAGATCACCCGACGCGGAGGAATCCTTGAGAAACAGGCGTGCCCGCGGGTGGTCGGGAATGGATTCGAGAATCCTGCGGTAACACTGCTGGGCCTTGGCAAAATCATTGCGGTCTTCGTGCATGATGCCAAGGTTGAGCAACGCTCCCAGGGAGGCGGGGTAGCGCTCGAGCGACCGTTCGTAGCAGGCCTGCGCCTCCTCGTCGTTGCCGGCGCGGTCGTTGAGAACTCCCAACGCAAACAGGGCGTGCGAATGTCCCGGGTCGATGGCGATGGCCTTCTCGAACACCTCCGCGACCTCGCTGGCGGGGCAGCCGCGGTCGGCCAGAATCGCCCCCTTTGCCGCCCAATAGTCGGCCGACTTGCTGGCCGCGTCGCCATCCTTGCCCGCTGCCATGGCGTCGATGGCCTTGTGGGCTTCGTCGTGATGACCGGCGGCCCGCAGGGCCTCGGCCACAGCCGCGCCGCATGCGATGGCGTCGTAGCCCGACTTCTTTGCCCCCTCGAAAGCCTCTTGAGCTTTGTCGAACGTCTCCAGAGCGACGTGAGCAAGGCCCTGGTGGAAGAGGGCCAGCGCGCCGCCGTCGGCGGATCGCAGTGTGTCGAGAGCCTCGCGGTAGCGGCCCAGCAGATACTGGCAGACGCCCAATCGCACCGAGGCGGCCGGACTACGGTCGGTCATCTGCTCCAGTTCGCGGACCGCTCCACGCACGTCGCGATGAGCGGAGGCATTGTTGCCCAGGGCCTGTGTCAGACCGCGGATTTCAGCGGGACCGAAAGGCCCAGTGCCGGTGACGAGTTCGCGGATGTCGATGGTGGGGGCGATCTTTGCGGTGGCGACCATGAATGGCCCTTTGAAATGCGAAGTGGGAGGCGGTGAGAGCCAGCGGTGGGAATCGAACCCACAACCCCCGCATTACGAATGCGGTGCTCTGCCAATTGAAGCTACGCTGGCCCGACGGGGCCGGAAAGACGCTCTGCAATCGCGAAAATCCGGCTTCCCGGAACTCCGCACAGTAGCGCACCGAGCCCTCAAGAGTCAAGAGTCGGCCGGCAAAAACCCGGCCATATCGCAAAGAAAAGAAAAAAGTGGGGCCTCTGACCCGACAGGAGCACCCTGTCTTGGCCGTACGGGTCAGGGGCAGACGACCGTACGACCGGATTTGATCGGAGGCCCCACTTCAAAATTGCGGTGGGGTGGGGACCTCAGTCCCCGGTGACCATTGAGGAAGTGCATCCGGCGTGCCAAATCCTCTGGCACGAAAAAAATTTGCCGCGGGAGTCGCGGGACAGGGTTGGGCAGTCCGCTGGATTTCTTGATTGGCACTGTTTTTTCAGGCGATTTGCCCTGATCGGTGCCATTGAGGCCGTGGCTGCACGTCGGACGTGCGGCTGACGCATGCTGAGACAGCCACCGCCAAGGAGCGGTGCAGATTGCGGCGCGCGCCGCCAATTGCGTCACTGCGGCCGGGAGCAGCGGCGGTCTGACGGTCCACTGGACCTGGGCTGTATGATCCGCAAAGCGTGCATCAACACGGAACACGTCGCCACGAACCACGAACGCTGGCAAGCCAATCCGCAAGCCAATCCCGCTGAACAGGAGGATGCCCCGTGAACCCGCGACTCCCCGCCATGATCGGCCCCCACCAGTGCGGCCCTGACCGTCCGTTGCTGCTGATCGCCGGTCCATGCGTGATTGACAGCGAACCACTCTGCCTGGGCATCGCCGAGACCCTGGCCGGGCTGGCGAGTGTGCTGCCGGTCAACGTGGTGTTCAAGGCGTCGTTCGACAAGGCGAACCGCACGAGCGTGTCGTCTTACCGGGGACTCGGTCTGGACGAGGGATTGGCCGTGCTGGACCGGGTGCGTGCCAGAACG
>JBILKZ010000234.1:0-3925 GCA_044376405.1 Pirellulales bacterium | reverse complement strand
TCCTCGGCGATCTGCTCGATTCGCACAGGCGCCGCCGTGTCGTGCCGACGGGAGACGTCTCCACGATCGAGAAACTCGTGGTGTCCTCCAACGACTCCTGCGCAGCCCGCGCGATCGAGGCCACGGCCGCCTGGCAGGTGACGGCTGCCAGCGAGGAACTGGCCGGCATCGCCGAGTCGGGCAACCGCTCGGCCGCGGTGCGCAATGCCGCCATCACCGCGCTCGGTGGCCTGCCGGGCGATCCGCCGCGTGCGGCGCTCCTGAAACTGTGCACGGTCCCCGGGCAGGATGAAGCCTTCAAGGCCGCCGCGATCGCCGCCCTCGTGCCCCGCTCGGTGGTCGATGCGGCCACCCATGCCGTGTCGTTCCTGGGCACGGCCCGCGATGCCAAGGCACGCGCCGTCGTCTTCCAGGCGTTTCTCAAGGCGAAGGAGGGTGCGGCAACGCTGGCCACTGCCCTCGAGCGTGCGCCGTCATCGATCTCCGCCGACGCGGCGAAAGATGGTCAGCAGGCCGTGAGCGCCGCGGGCCGACAGGAGCCCGCACTCACACAGGCGCTCGCCGCCGCGGTGGCCCGCAGTTCGTCGGGAACCCAGCAGCCGGCCGCCTCTCCCCATACGATGAGTGCCGCGGAACTCGACGCCTTTGTCACACTCGTGCGTGACAAGGCCGATGCGAAGCGCGGTGCGGCAATCTACGCGAGGGAGAACCTCAAGTGCGTCACCTGCCACAGGATCGGCGCGGAGGGGGGCAAGGTCGGTCCCAACCTCACCGCGATCGGCGCCTCGAGCCCGCTCGACTATGTGATCGACTCGCTGCTCTATCCCGCCAAGAACGTGAAGGAGGGCTACAACACGGTGGTGGTGCAGACCGACGACGGACAGGTGCTCACCGGCATCCAGGTGACGCGGAGCGATGCCGAACTGGTGCTCCGCGATGCCGCGGGCAAGGAAGTGAAGATCCCGACGGCCGACATCGACGAGGAGTCGGTCGGCACGTCGCTCATGCCCGCCGGCCTCATCGACAGCCTCTCGCGTGAAGAACTCGCCGACCTAGTCCGTTACCTGTCCGGCCTGGGCAAGTAGGCCTGCTACAGACCGAGAAATACCTAGGATCCGTTCCATGTCTTCGATCAAACGCATCCTCGTCACCGGCGGCGCCGGCTTTCTTGGCAGCCATCTCTGCGACCGCCTCGTGGCGATGGGCCACGACGTGATCTGCGTCGACAACTTCTTCACGAGCCAGAAGACCAACGTCGCCCACCTGCTCGCCCAGCCCAATTTCGAACTGCTGCGGCACGACATCATCCACCCGCTCTGGTTGGAGGTCGACGAGATCTACAACCTCGCCTGCCCGGCCGCCCCGGGCCATTATCAATACAACCCGATCAAAACGATGAAGACGTCGGTGATGGGGGCGATCAACGTGCTCGGCATGGCCAAGCGTTGCCGGGCGAAGGTGCTGCAGGCCTCGACGAGCGAGGTCTACGGCGATCCTGAGATCCATCCGCAGCCGGAAAGTTATCGCGGCTCCGTCAACCCGATCGGTCCTCGCGCCTGCTACGACGAGGGGAAGCGGGCCGCCGAGACGCTCTTCATGGATTATCACCGGGCCAACCATGTGAACGTGCGGATCGTGCGGATCTTCAACACCTACGGCCCGCGCATGCATCCCTACGACGGCCGTGTCGTCTCCAACTTCATTCGTCAGGCCCTCTGCGGCGAACCGATCACGATCTTCGGCAGTGGCGGCCAGACCAGAAGCTTCTGCTATCGCGACGATCTTGTAGAGGGGATGATCCGGATGATGAACGGCCCCGACGATTTCGTGGGACCGGTGAACATCGGCAATCCGGGGGAGTTCACGATCCGGCAACTCGCGGAACTGACGCTCGAACTCTCGGGTTCGAAGTCGCAACTGATCGAGAAGCCGCTGCCGGTGGACGATCCCGAGCGGCGGCGGCCCGACATCACGCTGGCCAAGCAGAAGCTCGACTGGGAGCCGAAGGTGCCGCTCCGCGAAGGGCTTTCCAAGACGATCGACTGGTTCCGTTCGGTGAAGCTGGAGCACTTCCGGGCCCCGACGCCGAACTGGTGACGCGTCGTCTGACGCCGTCAGTATCCCCCGGCTTACGCCAGGGGCTTTTATTGACTCCCAGCCAAGCCCCGAGCGCAAGCGACGGGATTGTCCCCCATTGAAGCCCCGAGCGCAAGCGACGGGATTGTCCCCCATAGAAGCCCCGAGCGCAAGCGACGGGATTGTCCCCCATTGAAGCCCCGAGCGCAAGCGACGGGATTGTCCCCCATTGAAGCCCCGAGCGCAAGCGACGGGATTGTCTTCACGGCCGGACTCGGCACCCCGCCGACCTTGCCTGACCGGGGGACTCCGGGCCGCGGCCGGTGCGAATTTTTGCTCGCCCACCCGCCCAAACACAACCATTTTTGGCCTTCGCCAGCGCCGGCCGATCCGCTACTGTCCCGCTCTCGCCCGCGGGCGAGCACCACCCGCATTTCCTCAGGAGCTCCATCATGAACCGCCAGGAACTCTCGGCGACCGTCCTCGAACTGCTTGAGAAGGAGACGGGGGAAACCTATCCCTCGCTCGAGGATTCCACGTCGCTCCGCGATGGTCTCAACCTCGACTCGCTCGACATGGCGGGGCTCGTGCTGCACATCGAGAGCCGCTTCGGCATCCAGGTGGAGACCGAACTGCTCGAGAAGGTCACCACCGTCGGTGACCTGCTCAACGTGCTCGAGCAGAAGATCGCCGCCAAGGCCGCCAAGATGGCTGCCTGAGCGTTCGCGCATTCGTTTCCCAAGCCCCACGATCGCCGCACGCCATGCATGGAAGCTTTCCGAATGCCGAGGCCGTGAGCGCCGCGTGCGGCGTAGCGAGCCATGCGCTCGTCGAGGCCACGCTCGCTGAGATCCCCGGCCTGCGCGACCAGCCCGTGCCGGAGGGCGTCTCCGCACTGCCGCCGCGTTTCCTACGACATTGCGATGAGCAGACGGTCGTCGGCATGCGGGCGGTGCTCGCCGCCATCGCCGCACACCCTGAGCCGCGTCCGTCGTTCGCCGACTACGGCGTGGCCGCCGCGGCGTGTCAGTCGGGCCGGATCGCCACGGCCCAGTCGCTGGCGATGCTTCGCACAGCCGGCGGCGTGGCCGTGTCGCCCCACATCGTGCCGCAGTGTTCGCTCCACTCTGTCGCCGGCGCGGTAAGCGTGGCTCTGGGCATGCACGGACCAAACATCGGCGTGAGCGGCGGCCAGCATACGGTCTCCGAAGGACTGTTCACGAGCCTCTCCCTGCTGGCGGCTAGCGCCTTCACGGGCGAATCCCTGCCCGGCGTCTGGCTCGTCGTGAGTGGCTGGACGGAGGAGCCGTCGCTCGATGCGACCGGGAAGCCTGACTGCAGCCCGCCGCAGGACGCCCGCTCTGGCCCGATCTGCCGGGCGCTGGCCGTGGCGCTCACAGCCGATGCGGATGCCGCTGCCGACAAGGGCATCAGCCGCCGTCTCACACTGCACATGCCAGCGGCCATCCGCCTGGCCCGACCTACCGCGCACGATCGGTGTGCCGCAGACGAGATCCTCGACTTCGCCCGCGGCCTCGCCGCCGGCCCTGCCGCATCGTGGTCGCATGTCTGCCCGTGGGGTGCAGAGGTTCGGCTCGCTCCCCATGCGGCCGCGTCGCGCAGTATCCCAAAAAGGGAGGCCGCATGATCGTCGTCGCACAAACCAGCTCCGGTGCGATCAGCCGCGAGCCGATCGCGATCACCGGCATCGGCGCGGTGTCACCGCTGGGCCACAGCTTTGATTCGATCACAGACAGCCTGCTGGCCGGTCGGAGCGGCGTGCGGTCGATCGATCCGGGCGCGTTTGCGCGGGAGAGCCATCAGTTTGCCGCCGCGGTGGATGTGATTC
>JBILKZ010000233.1:0-3932 GCA_044376405.1 Pirellulales bacterium | reverse complement strand
GCCCCGCCAGACCTGCAACGACCAGAGCGTGCCGTTGCTGCAGCCGACGTGCACGCCCTCGATCCCGCCCTCGATCTGCACGCTGGCCGCGATCGGGCTCCGCCAGCCGACGATCACCCGTTGCTTCGCGTCGGGATGCACGGCCACGCCATGGGGCTTCATCGTGCCGGGAATGCGCAGCTGCTCGTCCGACGAATTGGCAAGCACCCGCAGGAGCCCGTCCCCGCCCCAGCCATTGACGGCCTCCCAGCCCTCGATGCGCTCGACCTTCTTGTCGAGGAGTTTTGCAAACCGTGGCTCCGCGGCACCGATGCCCAGATACGAAAGCCACCCCGACAGCAGCTGAGAATCGACGGCATGCTTCCGCGATAGGTCGGCGACCGTGGTGTCGAATGTGTCGGCGGTGACCGACGGCTCAATCGCAGCCGCCTCGGCCGCGGCCGCGAGACATTCCGACGCAGTCGCGGCGAGCCGCTCCCGTTGTGTGGCGAGCGTGGCCACCATGTGCCGCACGAGCCGCAGCGGCAGGTCGGCCCGACCGGGGGCCACGAGCCGCGGGTTTTCCCAGACGACGAAGTCCTGGTCACGTGCGTCGCCGGCGTCACCGGCCGCGAGACGGATCGTGACCGCATCCTTTGCTTCTGGCCCGTCCGGCACCACGAGCTTCACGCGAAACTCCTGCCGATCCACCAGCGGCGTCACCGCCTCCATCCATGACGGCGGTCCATCAGGCCGGCCAAACTGCCGCGCGATCTGGGCGGCATGGTTGAACTTCCAGAGAGCGTTCTGCCAGCCGGAGACACTCGCGGCGAGTGCGGCTGCATCGCCCGGAACCGCGGTCTCCCAGCGGCTCCGCAGCGAGTCGAGAATCAACGACGGCTCACGTGCCGATGCTCTGTCGGATGCCGAGAGCGTGGAATAGAGCGCCGCCCAGAGCGTGGCCAGATACTTCGCGTTCAACCCCCGTTCGCGGGCCACCTCTGCAATCGCGTCGCCTCCCTTCGCGAGGCGGTCCCGCTCGGCGAGCGTCGCGAGCAGGTACTTCTCGGTCGGCAGAAATCCATCGTGGCCCAGGTCGAGGCGGATCCCCTGCCCCACGACCGTCTGGGATGCAGCCGCGGCGGCGTCGAGCGGCTGTGTAAACCGCCCATAAAACTCCCGGATGCGGGCGAGCGCCTCGTCGGTCCAGTCACGCCTCGTGTCGCCCGCGGAAAACCGGAAGCCGTCGGGCAAGAGCACGGCGTGCCCCGCCACACCCTTCGCGGCGTCGAAGTATTTGGTCACGAGCGCAGGCGACATGACGAGCGACTGGCCCGTGTTGGTAAATCCCTCGCCCGCGCCGCCGTCCGCCGGAAACTCCTTCGCCGGATCGAGCGAGTCGACACCGGTGAGGTCGCGGATCGTGTAGGTGTATTCGGCGTTGTTGAGCCGGCGGAGCACGACGCGGCCCGGATCGCCCGCCCGCGCGCGGGCCTCGGCCTTGAGGAAGTCGTGGAGCCACTGCCCGATCTCGGCCCGCTCCTTGTCGGTTGGCTGGTCGGCCTCCGGCGGCGGCATCTGCCGGCTCGACACCATTTCGGCCACCCGCTGCCAGACCTTCACCTGGCTGCGGACCGCGTCGAGCGAGCCGACGCCCGAGAGGTCGACCTCCGCCTCGATCAGATCGCCAGCATGGCAGTCCTGGCAGTATTGCTTGACCAGCGGCACCACCCGTCCGTGCCCAGCCGACAGGGCGTCGACCGCCGCCGACTCCGCCCCAAGAAGCGGCCCGGCCACGATACATGGAACGACCGCGGCGATCGCGATCCAAGGCGTCTGATGTCGCGTTTGATTCATGGTGGGTACCATCGCCTCGCCTGCTATGTGGACTGTCGACATATCTCATGCTACCCGTCGGCGAAATCGACGTCAACGCGGCACGAAAAGGGGACACAGCTCTTTTCATAGGGAAGGAAAAGAGCTGCGTCCCCTTTTCGCGGTCAGGCCAGAATGGCCTTTGCCACCTCGCCGGCCACGTCGGTGAGCCGGTAGTCACGGCCCGCATGCCGGTAGGTGAGCTTCTCATGATCGAGTCCGAGCAGGTGCAGGATCGTGGCGTGGAAGTCGTGCACGTGCATCCGGTTCTCCGCCACCGCAATCCCGTAGTCGTCGGTGCTGCCATACGACATGCCGGCCTTCACGCCGCCGCCGGCCATCCAGCTCGAAAACGCCTGGTGGTGGTGCTCGCGGCCCTTGTGGCCCGCCTCCGCGTGGTAGGGCGTGCGGCCAAACTCCGTCGTCCAAACAACGAGTGTCTCGTCGAGCATGCCCCGCTGCTTGAGATCGGTCACGAGCGCCGCCATCGCCTGATCAACGTTCTTCGCCAGCGGAACGTGGTCCTGCATGTTGCCGTGGGAATCCCAGTTGCCTGATGAGCCGGTGTCGATCAGCTCGATGAACCGCACGCCCCGCTCGGCCATCCGCCGGGCCACGAGGCACTGCCAGCCGAACCCTGTTGTCTGGCCGGGCTTGAGCCCGTAGAGCGCGAGCGTGCCGGCCGTCTCCTGCGACAAATCGAAAACCTCGGGCGCCTCCGCCTGCATGCCGAAGGCGGTCTCGAACGACCGGATCCTCGCCTCGAGCGCGGCATCGAGGTCGCGGGCCTCGGCATGCCGCCGATTGACCTGGGCAAGCTGCTCGAGTTCCAGCGACTGCAGGTCGGCGGCCGCGGACCGCCGGTTCATGTTGGCGATCGGAATCGGGCCGGGCACGATATGCGTGCCCTGATGGCAGCCGGGCAGGAAGTCGGAGCCCCAGGTCTGCGTGCCGGCGTAGGGCGCCTTTGGCGCGATCGCCACGAACGACGGCAGATTCTGGTTTTCGGTGCCCAGGCCGTAGCTCACCCACGAGCCGATGCTCGGCCGGGCAAACGTGAACGAGCCGGTGTGGATCTCGAGCGTCGCCTCGTAGTGGTTGGTGTGGTCCGACTCCATCGAACGGATCACGCAGAGGTCGTCCACGATGCTCCGCGTGTGCGGAAAGAGATCGCTCACCTGGATGCCGCTCTGGCCACCGGGGGCAAAGCCCCAGTGCGGCCCGATCAAGCTCCGCTTAAACGAGCCGGTCTTTCCCTGCCAGTTGTCGATCGTCACCTCTTTGCCATGGTCGGCGATCAGCTTTGGCTTGTGGTCGAACGACTCGATGTGCGACACGCCCCCGGTCATGTAAAGAAAGATCACCGACTTCGCCTTGGCCGGCAGATGGGTGGCATGTGGGGCAAGCGAATTCACCGCCGCCGCATGCGACTGCCTGCCGAGCAAGCCGGCGAGCGCAAGGCTGCCGAGGCCGCCGGCCGACTGACGGAGCATCTGGCGACGGGATGGGAGAAACAGCGACATAGTGATGTCCTCTCGTGGCGGGCAATCGGAGGTCGGCTGGCGTCAGTCGATAGAATCGGGGCTTAGTCGATATAGAGGAATTCGTTTGAGGCGAAGAGCGTGCGGGCAAATGCGGCCCAGGCGAGCAGCTCATGCTGATCGGCGGGGGTATCGGTGGCCTTGAGACCAGTGCGGTAGCGGTCGACGAAACGGCGGCAGGCCGCGATCTCGGCATCGTCGGGCCTGCGGGCCAAGGCCGTAAGGGAGGCAAGCTCGATGCGGGCTTTCGCGTCTGATTCACCAAGCAGCCGCCGGGCGAAGGCCTGCGACTCCTCGTGCAGGAGCGGGGCATTCATCCAGAAGAGGGCCTGCGTCGGCACGGTCGTGACGGCGCGGTCTGGTGTCGAGGCATTCGTGTCCGCGCCATCAAAAAGCGCGAGGAATGGATGGCGGCCGAGGCGGGGCGTCATCAGATAGACGCTTCGCTT
The DNA here is from genome assembly GCA_044376405.1 of Pirellulales bacterium. GTDB lineage: Bacteria > Planctomycetota > Planctomycetia > Pirellulales > UBA1268 > CAMCQY01. The sequence continues at coordinate 88 of JBILKZ010000233.1, read as the reverse complement.
GGTGCTCTCGTAGATCGCCATGAACGGATGGTGCTGGCTATAGCCCCAGGTGTTCACCGCCGGGAAGGGATGACCTTCACCGGGGCTC
>JBILKZ010000232.1:0-3940 GCA_044376405.1 Pirellulales bacterium | reverse complement strand
AGCGGCGTGCTGGAGATGGCGAGCTCGCTGCCCGTCGCCTCCACCAGCACGTTCATGCCGATCGGCGTGTCGAGAATTTCGGCGGTACCCCAGGCCCTGCCGGCCGCAGGCCAGCGGCTGGCGGTCGCCAGCGGCAGGAGCCAGCGTTCCAACCGCGCCACGTCGGCCTGCCACTGCAATTTGCCACGGAGCCTGTCGACGATGCTGTCGATGCCAAGGCCCGCTGCCAGCGGAGTGTTTCCCCGCGCCGGCAGCACGGCGAGCCCGCCGGTCCGCAGCGAGAGGGTCGGTGTGAGGAGTTCGGCCGACGAGATTTCGACCTGCCCCGTGGCGGGATTCCACCGGCCCGCAGCGCTTGCCACGGCCCGCGGCTCACTGATCCGCCGGCCATTGCACTTCACCGTCAGTCTTTCGACCTCGCCGCCGGCCCGCGTGATCTGCCAGTTGCCGCCCTGCGCAGCCAGTGCCGCCGACGCCTTCGTAAAACCTCCCAGTTCCACGCCCTCGAGAACCGTCCACGGCAGCACACCTTCCCAGCGTGGCTGCCAGCGGGCCAGGTCTCCCGTCAGAGAACAGTCCGCCGCGATCGCCTGCGACCCCGGCGCCGCACGCAGCCACGGTCCTTGCCGCCGCATGTCAGTGGAGAGGACCGACCCGAGATTCACCAGGGCGCCGCCCGTGAGCGTCACCTCGAGCGTGTCGTCGGCCGCGGTGACGACTGCATGGCCCTGATCGATCAGCAGCGTGGCCCCGGCCATGCCGCCAGTCCCCTCGGCCTCGATCGAGAGTTCCGTATCGCGCCAGGGTGGTCTGCCGGGTCTCGCCAGTTCAAAATTCGACAGGCTGGCCGAGACCTTGGCGTGGGATGCGGCGGTGGCCGGGACCCGCGCCAGATCGATCCGCCCCTGAGACGTACCGGCGAGCTGCACGCCCTCGAGCTCGAGCACTTCTCCGGCCTCGGCCACGAGCTTGTCGAAGTCGAGCGTCCACTGCACGGTCGACGACTCTGCGGTGCCGAAGGCAGACACCTCCACAGCGGGAGAGGCGATCCGCGCTTCCTCGATCCGCAGCCGGTCACCACGCGTCGCCCCTCGTCGGCCCCGCAGCCAGGCGGTGAAGGGTTCGTTCCACCGCAGCATGCGCTCCTGCCGCTTGGCACCGTCGCGTGGCCCGCCGCCGGTTTGCGGCTGATCTTGCGCCGTCGCGGCGACACTCTGCACCGCAGCGAGATCCCGTGTACTGGCACGAACCTCCAGCACGCGTTCGTTGCCATCGGCCCGCGCGACGGCGGAGAGCTGCAACTGCCCACCGGTGACCCGCACATCAGGCCGCACGGTGAGGCCGCCTGGCATGGCCCGCGCTGCAGCAGCGAGATCGACATCCGCGGCGACCGCGAAATTCTCCCCCACGAGTGCCTCGGCCCAGTCCCATGTGCCCCCCGCCGGCAGGCGGATCCGGCCCGAGGCCTCGGCCTTGAACAGCTGCGAGGACACCTTCAGCGATCGCACCGTGATCCGGTCGCCATCGACCGACAGATCGATCGGCATTTCGCCGCGGTCGAGCGTGATCAGTTCCGCCAGCGTGTCGGCCTGACAGATCGCCAGCTGCGATCCTGACACCACACCGGCCACTCGCACCGTTTCAGACGCGGACCGCGCGGGCGGCTTCCGTGGCAGACCGATGTCGTCGCCGGCGGCGGTGACGGTGGGTGGCGGCAGCGTGATATCCAGCCGCACGTCGGCCAGTCCATCGAGCACGTGCGCTGCGTCGAACCGAGTGGCCAGCATGCTCGAGAGTCCTAGCGGGAACCGGGTGGCAGCCACGGCGAGCGTCCGCGGCTTGTCGGCGGCCTGATTGTCGGGCGACGACACCGACCAGCCACCGTCCCGCGCGAGGATGGCGGTGGCACCGGCCGCGACCGTCGTGCGATCGAGCCTGGCTGACGGTGAAGCCCTGTCTGCGCCACCGGCCGGTCCACTTGCCTGATCCCAAGCAGGGGTTCCGCTCGGCACCGGCCCGGCGGAATCCTGGACACGGTCTGAGGCAACGCGGTTGGCCGCGGCATCGATATCCCGCAGGGGCGCGCCAGAATGCCGCGTGCGGCCGGAGATCGTCCAGCCGGCAAGGGTCGCATCGGGCCGCACGGTGCCTGCCGCCAGAAGATCGGTGATCCGCCAGGCGTCATTGCGCTCGAGATCGACCAGTTCGATGGCGGCATCGACGACCTCGAGTTCAAACGACACCGGCACGGCCGTGGCCTGCACGACCGCTGCCAGCCAAGGGGCGAGCACGTCCTCGATCGTGCTGCCGCCGCGGCGTACCTCCACGAGCCCCTCGCCGCCGATCAGCCGCACCGCGCCCAGATCGCCCGGATGGATAAGCAGGCTCGCCAGGCCGCGATCGATCACCACCCGAGGCACGGCCACCAGCGGCCGCCCTGCCGGATCCCGGAGCACGACATCGCGGTATTCAATGGTGCCCCACCACTGCCACTGTGCGGCACGGCTGGTCACCCGGCCGTCAATGCCGGCGAAGATCGCCTCGAGCGGTCGGTCGCGGAGATCGGTGAGCACGATCAGTGCCGGCGCGAACCAGGCAGCTGCCCCGAGCAGGGCGAGGGCCGCCAGTGAGAAGACACCGCGACGGCGCCGCGGCCGCGGCTGCCACTCATCGTCGGATCGTGAACGTCGCGTCGCCATAGACAGCGAAGTATAGAAGTCTCGCCCCCTTCCGCGAAGGCGAATATCACCGCGATTGCAGCCGCTCAAAATCGTCAGGCGTGTCGATATCGACGAATGACTCGAGCGTCGGATCAACGGCCTTGCATGCTTCCTCGGTCACTTCGCCAACGCTCTGTGGATCAGTCTGGGCCATCTCCTTGAAAAGCCCGCGCAGATCGCGGCGGCCGGTGAGAAGCCAGGCTTCGATCCGTGAGAGCATCTCGACACGCATCACCGACACAAGCACCTGCCTGTGGCCATGCACGACGGGCACGGTCCAGAGAGCATCCGACTCCGCCGCCACGGCCATGAGCAGACGGACGACCTCTTGGCGCACAAGCGGCACATCGCACGAGGCCACGAAGGCGAAGCGGGGCGGCTGGGCGGCGGCATGACCAGCATCATCAACGGCGAGCACGGCCCGCAGCCCATCGCGGATACCCGCGAGCGGCCCGGCGCCCGGCGTGCGATCGTGGACGACGCGCACGCCGTCGAGGGCTGGCAGCCTCTGCCCAGCCGCCGCCACCACGATGGTCAGGCCCACCTCAGCCGCTACTGCCGCGACAACATGCTCCAGAAACGTCTGCCCGTGAAACGTGAGCCACGCCTTGCCGCCGCCGCTCACCGCGACGGACGCCAGCCGGGTGGAGCCGCCACCAGCCAGCACGATGCCCACGGTTGTCCGACCGGGCTGTTGCATCGCAGCATCAAGTCTTGAAGAATGCACGGCTGTCAGCTCCATTCCCGCCCGCAGCACTCGCACAGGACATCAGACCATGGCCGCATTCTATCGCACCGCCGTCGCCTTGCTCGTCATCGCCTGCCTCGGCCTGACCGTGGCGAGCGTGCCCGCGAGCGCCGCCGATGTGCCGCCGACGGCGAGCCTGCCGCCGATCTTCAATGGCACTGATCTCACAGGCTGGAAAGTGCCGGCCGAGCCATATTGGACAGTCGTGGACGGCGTCATCGTGGGCCAGAGCGACGAAGCGAAAAAGGGATCGATGCTCTACACGGAGAAGCCGTATGGCGACGTGATCGTGGAGGGAGAGGTGCGGTTCACCGGTGAGATCGACAGCGGCATCATGGTGCGTAAGCCGGAGCTGCAGGTGCAGATCGGCGTGTCGCGGAGTCTGAAGAAGGATATGACCTGTTCCTTCTACAACGGAAAATATCCGGAGGAGGCGCGGGCGAATCGTGCCGCCGAGTTGCTGAAAGTCGGC
>JBILKZ010000231.1:0-4033 GCA_044376405.1 Pirellulales bacterium | reverse complement strand
CGCCACTATTGGGCGCCGCTCAAACGCGAACTCGAACAGCTCCGCCTCGACCGCCGCCGCCAGACGCCGGAACCTCCGCCAACCTGACTCGCGAACGGAAACGGTGCCTGGCACTGAATGTCTCATCCAAGCCCGTGCTTCATCCAAGCCCGCAGCGCAAGCAAGGGAATACGGTGGGCCTTACGGGATGGGACGCGGATTCCCTCGCTCGCGCGTCGGGCTTGCATGGGAGTGGTACGCTTGGCCCGTCGCGGCATTGCCGCGCCAGCGAGGTGTCGCCCGTGCCGACACCAGCCGCTGCGGCATTGGCTCAACGCCCGTCCGTAATCACTCGCTGCAAACGCCGCCAGGGGGACTGATCTTCCGCCAGTTCGCAGATCGGCTGGAGCATCGTTTCCAGGTACTTGATGTCGAGATGATCGCGATGCCGGCGGGCAACTCCGACGGCGTCGAGCATGTCCTTGTCGCGACCGGCCAGAACCTTGAACAGAATGAGATCTTCGGGGCTTGGAAACGGCAGAAGGACACCGAAGAGTTCGTGGCGACTGGCTCGCCGGAAGGCAGCCTCTTCAAATGGGAGCGATGCCGTGATCAGGTCGATCTGAAACGAGCCCCTGCGGAAACGCAACGTTCCCGTCGTCGCGAGTCTCTCTCGCTCGACCGCCGGCTGCAGTTCGAAACCGGCACCAGCCGCCAGCCCGATCAGTGCTTCCGCCTCGGACGGGGAGAGGAAAACAATCGCATCGGCATCGGCAGTCGTACGGGGCTCACCGACGGCGACGACCGCAAGCCCGCCGATGACGAGATAGCGAACACCCTGCTCCTCGAGAAACGTGAAGGCGAACCGGCAGAAGGCATCGAAGCTGCTTGTTGACACGACTCGCCTCACTGCGACTCGTTTCGGACGCCCGCGAGGCTCGGCGCGATGCCCAAGGCAAGAGCGAGACTCCGGGGATGATCATCAGCCGGAAATTCGGCGAGCCGCATGATTTCGGAGGTCAGCAACGCCTCGCCGATGGCGATCGACTCATCGACGGTCATCCGACGCAGCGCCTCCCAGCGTTCCTGCTCCGCCTGTCGCTGGTAGTCCTTCGGATTTCGAATCATGGCCGTATTCTACCCGAAGGAGCCCGGGGGGAATCGGGGACGGGAGCGATATTTCCCGCCAGCCACGAGCTGACCGGCGTTTTGCTTTCTCTCAGGGGGCGGCGGGGAAGGCTTCCCGATCGCCGTAGCGCACGAGCCCGTCCCGCTCGCTCAGATACTCCGTCTTGATCCGCTGGGCGGTCAGGGAGCCCTCGGCCAGACGCACTTCGTCGGTCACGCCGTTGAAGTTGCCGAAAAAGAAGCGACCGCCTCCGTCCCAGACGCGAGCGGCGTATCGTGACGTTTCCGGCACGCCGTTGACATACAGCGTTTGTTGCCCCCCTCCTGCTCCATACGCATGCGCCACATGCGTCCACTCGTTCAGCGGCACGACCGTCGTACCGACCATCTCCTCGATGCTGTTGCTGTTGTGCACCCAGGTTTTGAGCGTGCCGTCGGGGGTGAGCGAGAACGCGTAGGTCGCCGAAGTGCCCGGGATGTCGGCAGCCGCCAGCGTGGTGTTGTGGGCCGTCGGCCGGATCCACATCGAAAGCGTGAAACTGCCGTCCAGCATGCCGTCGGTGCGGTCGCCCGTGGTTCCCGGACCGATTCCCGCGCCGACCTTGCCTTCAGCGTTGAGCGGACGGTTGCCGCGCGCGAGATGCCTCTCGTGGGATGTCGCGTCGATGAGCCTGTCGCCCTCGGTTTCGTCCATGTGCAGAACGGCGCGATAGCTCTTGGCCGCCCACATCTTCGCGCCGTCGGCGAGGTCGGCATTGGGGGTCGGACGGTAGTAGACGTAGCAGTTGACGCCGTGCGGCCAGATCCGCGGCACCCGCACCCAGTAGGAAGCCTCGCCGGCCTGCGCGTCGTGCCGCACCCGCTCGAAGTCCAGCAACGTGACGCCGTCGGCCGCCGTGAAGCGGATGTCGGTGCCGGCGGGGGTCGAGTTGGCGAAGTCGAATCGCTCCGGCGTGAGTTTCACAAGCACGGGCACGTCGGTCAGGGAACGGTCCGAGCGCGATGTCTTCTCGATGGTGAGTTTCCGGCGGAACCCGCCTGCGGTGTATCCCTCCAGCCACTGGGCAGGCGGCTCAGCGATGGTCACCTCGCTCTCCGGCAGCCGACGGATGCTCTCCAAGCCGTCCACCCGGGTGACCCAGTTCGAGTCGTGACCGCCGACGATCGAGATCGTGCCGTCGCTCGACTGCGTCAGGGTGGTGCTCCACGCGTCATCGCCGAGGCTCATGTCGTTGAGGATTGCTCCGCGGTCAGCCTTTTCCGGCCCCGGCTTTCCCTGCCGGTAATCCTTGAAGAGCGTGGCCACGAACAGGCCGTCGGTCGTCATGACATGGAGATTGCCCTTCAGGCCCACCGTCGCCCACAGGCGTTCTTTCGTGCCCCGCGGCGTGAACGGCGGGCCGGCCAGGCTCGAAACCGCGATCAACTGCCCCGGCTGCGATGGGGCCGGCGAGACGTAGCCCGCGTGATTGCCGATCGAGATGGCCGGATACCGCCAGCGGACCACGCCGTCCTTGGCGCCCGCCACGTAGCCGCCGGGAATCCCCTCCGGCGACCAGGTCGTGACCGCCCAGCCATTGCCGCCGTCGATCACCTGGCCGCCGCCGGTGGTCGGAGTGGGCTGCGCGGTGGGAAAGATGCTGTCGCTCTTCGTGAGGTCATACTGCGGCGCGCCGGCCTTCGTGAACTGCACCGGCCGGTAGCGATTGCCCAGGCAGTCGACGATCGCCAGGTCTTCGCCCAGGGTCACCGTGCCGGGGTTGCCACGGGTTTTCCATTCGGGCTTCGACACCATCTGCACCTCGTCGGGATCCGGCGCGCCGTTGCCATTCAGGTCGGACCAGGCATAGAGGGCAAAGTTTGCCTGCGGCGGCCCCTTGGGATCGACCCCCGCCGGCCACCGCGTCGCAAACTCCGGCTGCTTCAGCAGACTCCAACTCTGTGCCGCGCCCACGGCTGCAACAGGCACGGCCACACTCCGGTCATTGATCGTCCACAGCATGATCGTGTTGTCGCTGTGGTTGCCGCCGCCGGACGCGGTGCAGTAGGCGTTGGAGAGATACCGCCGCCCTTGGTGGTAGACGGCATGCCCCATCACCCGTGCATAGCCGACATGATAGTCAACGCCCGGCAATGACCGGCGTTCGTCCGGCAGCCAGAGAATCTTCTCGATGGCGCTTGTGCCTTTTTCCCAGTCAAGCCGCAGTTGCAACGCGCCGCCGCCTTGCGTGACGTACGCCCGCGTGCGGTCGCCGGCATCCACCATCCCGCCGCCGCCGTAATTGTTGTTGCCATACATCGCCTTGACGAACGTGCCGTCGCGTTCCCAGACGCTGATGCGCCGTGGAAACTCGGAAGCCTCGGCCACCCACAATCTGCCGTCCGCAGAAATCGCGATACCCCGCGGATTCGCCATCCGCCGTTCGTCATACGGGCCGAGCTGCGGCCCGCCGGGCACGCCGATGGCCCGCAGCCGCCTGCCCTCCCGATCAAACACCAGCACCTGATGCGGGCCCTGGTCGCTGACATAGAGGTTGCCGTCGCCGTCGAGGGCCAGATGCTGCGGCTTCTCGAGCCCCTCGCCGACCAGCACGGTCGGCTCGCCCTGCGGCGGAAAGGAGAACCGCACGACCCGCCGGCCGCTGATCGCCAGCAGATGCCGACCGTCGGCCGTCACGACCATGCCACGCGGGGAATCGAGCGGTACTTCGGCGGCCTTCACGCCGGAACGGTGGTCGGGCACCGTCGGATCGGCGTGACGAAGCCCGAACCCGTGCTTCGGGCCGTCCTGGTGTGGCTCGTCGCGAATGACGAGCAGCTTGTTCTGGCTGGTGACGGCTGCGACCACGACGCGGTCGTAAACCGCCAGGCCGCCGAGGCTCTGGCCGGCTTCGCCCCGATACACCCTGCGGCCCGCGGCCCACAG
>JBILKZ010000230.1:0-4041 GCA_044376405.1 Pirellulales bacterium | reverse complement strand
CGGCACCTTTTCGACCCCCGCCCCACCCTTCGACGCCCGCACGCAGGAATACGTGCTCGCCGGGGCCGACCTTCGCAACTTTGTCGGCGACACATCGCGGCCCGCCACCGACAAGACCTTGCGTGGGGCGATCAAGCCGTATCTCGACAACCTGGGCACCGGCACCACGACCGACGGCGTGTCGGTCGTGAACCGTGATCTCACGCTCACGGCCGTGCTCGTCACCGACCAGAAGACGATCCCGATCGAGGGTGTGATCACGGTCGCGGTCCGTGAAAACAACCAGGCCGCCGACCCAGCCGAACCCGTTCCGGCAAACCCATAAAAGCCCTGAGCGCAAGCGACGGGATCTGTCCGTTCGGCGATGCGATCCCCCGGCTTGCGCCGGGGGCTTTTATCGGCGACGGTGCGCCGCTGTCCCGATCCCCCATCCCATAAAAGCCCTGAGCGCAAGCGACGGGATCTCTCGTCCGGCGATGCCCGATCCCCCGGCTTGCGCCGGGGGCTTTTATCGGCGACGGTGCGCCGCTGTCCCGATCCCCCCATCCCATAAAAGCCCTGAGCGCAAGCGACGGGATCTGTCCGTTCGGCGATGCGATCCCCCGGCTTGCGCCGGGGGCTTTTATCGGCGACGGGAGCTCCTCCCCGTCCCTTGCACAAAACTGTACGTATGTATATTCTCTCCCGCCATGCCACACACTCCGAATCCCCCGTTCGTTCCCGAACCGTTGGCAATCTTCCTCACATGGACGACCTACGGCTCGTGGCTCCCCGGCGACGCTCGCGGCTGGGTCGATGATCACGGCCTGACACGCGAGCCAAACCCCGGACTTGCCCACCACGCACGTCGCCTCATGCCCGAACACTCGGTCGTGCTGACAACTCATCAGCGGCATGCTGTCGAGGAAGCAATCGTCGCGGAATGCACGTTTCGAGGCTGGACGCTCCATGCCGTCAACTGCAGGACCACCCACGTCCATGTCGTCGTCTCTGCCGATGAACGTATCCCACACCGCGTCATGGGCATCTTCAAGGCATGGTGTTCACGGCGGTTATCGGACGGCGTGCAAGCGAGACAACGGTGGTGGTCAAAGGGTGGGAGTATGCGGCGGCTTTATGATCATCGTGCGATTGAGGCGACGGTTGAGTACGTTGTGGAGTGCCAGGATCGGCCACGGAGTCCATAAAAGCCCTGAGCGCAAGCGACGGGATCTCTCGTCCGGCGATGCCCGATCCCCCGGCTTGCGCCGGGGGCTTTTATTGGGCGCGGTGCCCCCCGCCCCGATCCCCCGGCTTGCGCCGGGGGCTTTTATTGGGCGCGGTGCCCCCCGCCCCGATCCCCCGGCTTGCGCCGGGGGCTTTTATGAAGCGACGGGATCGCAACGTCACACAAGCGCCGTGAGCCTGTCGCGAAACCGCTCAAACGCCAACGTCTCCGCCACCCACGTGCGGCCCGTGGCTCCCAACGCCGCCAACGTCGCGTCCGACACCCCCGCCCACTCGCGGATCGCCGCCACCGCAGTTGCATGCACGTCGTCGCCGAGCAGCCAGCCACACGCGAACCGTCCAGCGAGAGCCGGCATCTCGTAAACAAGATCGTGGCCCGGCGAGAGAATCACCGGCAGGCCATACGCCATCGCCTCCGCCGCCGCGTAGCCAAAATTCTCCTGGTACGACAGCGAGGTGAAGCCGTCGCCGGCGAGTTGCGCTGCGGCGAGATCGGCCCCCGCCAGCGGCCCGATCACATGCACGCGGTCCCGACAGGCGGGCGGAATCGCAGCGTGAATATCCGCCTGCGTCAGATCCCCATCCATTCCCACGATCGCCAGATGGCAGTGTTGCAGAGAGGCCGCAGCGGTGGCCTCGCAAAACGCCCGCACTGTCTCAACTGGCCGCTTGACGGCGTGGAGCCGGCCCACATAGAGCAAGAGCCTTGCCGCCTCCGGAATACCGTGCTGCTGGCGAAACGCGGCCCGGGACGTCGCCCGCTCATCCAACCGCGGCAGATCGACCGGCCAGTGCACGACGACGGTCCGATCGGCTGATCGCCCGTCTGGAATCCAGGCGAGTGATTTGTCCAGACTCCGCTGCGATGAGACCACGATCCGATCGGCGCGGGCGAAGAACGACCGGCCGCGGGCCTCGAGCCAGAGCCGCTTGAGCAGGCCGCGGTGGGAAAGCCCCCAGGGATCGAGGCAGCCATGCGGCACCGCCCAATAACGCCGGCCATGTTGTTTGGCCCACGCTTGAGCCCAGGCCGCGTGACCGCGAAACAGCGAGTGGACGACGAGCAGGTCAGCATCCGCCACGGCCGCATCGGCCTGGCGAGCAGTTGCCGCGGACATCACGTGGCAGTCGCGGGCAAGCCAGCCCGGGCCGCAGCCGAGGCGGCGGACCGGCACGCCCTCCTCGACATTCACGCGTTCGCCCCGCCCGTTGTCGAACGACACGATCGGCGCGGCGAGCGCCCGCGAGAAATCCTGTACCGATCGGTAGAGACCGCCAAAGGCGGGATCGTGCGTCAGGCAGACATTGCAGACTCGCATCGGCACCTCAGCCGCGCCGCACAGCAGCGTCGCCGCCATCGACGAGAAACAGGCGGGCCACGAGGCCAGCCACCGCAGCCCCGGCCAGTGGCCCGGCTGCATACATCCAGAGCGTGGAGAAGTCGAGCATCGCCACCGCCGAGGCAAGGGCCCGCGCGGGATTCATCGCGGCGCCGGTGAACGGCAAGCCCGCCAGCGCCGCGGCCACGACGGCCAGACCGATCGGCAGCGGTGCCGCAGTGCCGAGCCTGCCGCCAACCACGCAGCCGATAAACACAGCCGACCAGACCATCGCGAGCAACGCCTCGACGACCACCGTCTTCACCGCATCAGTCTTCGTGAAGCTGCCCACTGGCATGCCCATCGCCGTGCCCTCGCCCGCCAGCAGCCACATCACGAGCAGGCCTGCCAGGCACCCGCCGATGAGCTGCCCCGCAAGGCAGGCCAACACCCGCACGATGCTGCCGCGGCCCGTGGTGAAGATTGCCAGCGTGACGGCCGGATTGAGATGAACCGGGCCAAGAGGCCCGCAGGCGTGCATTCCAGCGACGACGCCAAGCCCGTAGGCGGTCGCCGCGATGATGCGGCCCGCGTCGCCCTGGGCCACGCCGGCCATCGCCAGCATGGCGATCGCACAGAGCGTGAACGTGCCGAAGAGCTCGGCAGCGAAGCGGGTGAGGTGATCCATGCGGGCGGGCGTCCAGATTCAGGACAGAAACCGCATCAATTGTCCTTCACGCCACTGTCGCCGGTCAAGTTTGCTGCCACCTAGCCGTCTGCGGTGTCAGCTTGTTCAACAAGAGGTCTCAAATTATCATTCGATTGGATCGGCTCGTTCCGTCCGATTGCACATCAGTCCATTCCTTCCGTGAGAATCGGGCGTTATGTTTCAGCGTGCATTCGGTGCCCTCCGCAGGCGGGTTCAGGCTGTCGTAGGCCACGACAACGAACCGCGAAGCCTTCTGCTGCTGCAGGATTTGCTCCGCGACTACGGGTTTCTGCCGGTGTCCGGGTCGGCGATGTCATTCGAGAGCATCCTCACGATCTGCAACGACATCCTCGTCAACGAGCGGAAGGCGGTCATCGAATTTGGCTCCGGCATATCGACGCTTGCGATTGCCAGCCTTATTCGCCGCAAGGGGCTCTCGTGCCGATTCGTGAGCGTCGATGGCAACGCCGCCTGGCAGGGGATCATCAGCCGATGCCTGCACGAAGCGGGCACGGCAGAGGGGGTGGAATTGATCCACGCTCCCGTCGCCCCCCATCGGCTCGCGATTGCCGGCAACACGTGGTACGACCTCGATTCGCATCGCGATTCGATCGCGGCGTCGAAGTTTGACTCCGTGATCGTAGACGGCCCAGAGGCCTACACCGATCGGATCGCTCTGGCACGTTATCCTGCGTTGCCATTCCTCCGCGATCACCTCGACTTCGAGCGGTGCTTCGTCCTCCTGGACGACGCGGAACGGACCGGGGAGCGGGAAGTCCGCAGACT